>DATJJV010000028.1:0-13655 GCA_035491975.1 Pristimantibacillus sp.
AATGGCGAGCAAAATCGCCAAAATACCGATGACCACGAGGACTTCGACCAGCGTAAATCCTTCCTGGAGTGAGGTTTTGATATTTCTGAGAGATGGTTTCTTCATTTAAGCTTAACCTTTTTAAATTGATACCCTTATCATCGAGAAAAAGCATAAGCAAGTCAATCAGATGTACACAGTCTACGTTGTAATTATTATAACGGCTGGACTTTACTGAAGTCCGATTGGTGCGACGCGTCCGTGCCCTTTAGGAACTGGTCGACCAGGCTGCTCAGTTTGCGGTCGGTGTTGGTGAGGTCGTAGGCGGCCACCGGGATGATACCCATCAATTTGGCTACGCCGGCGGCGTGCAAAGCCTCGGCCACCGCCTCATAAATGTGAGCGTTGACGGCCACTAGCTGCAGCAAATTTTCGGCCTGGATATTCAGACAGGCTCGCTGCCCTTCCTCGAACGGCATGGCCGCCACAAAAGCCTGGGAGATGAGGTCCGGCGTGCCGGATTCGTCCAAGCGGATATTTTTGCGGAAAACGACGCTGTTATCTAAGATGATAAGCACGCGCTTGTGCTGCAGCCCGTTCTCTACAAAAAACTGCTGGCACAGGTCAATACACTTTTCCGGGTTTACAACTTCCAGGTTGTGCATCACGTCGGCTGGGAAATTGAGCCGCGACTGCTTGAGATGCCGGCCGGCCACCACCAACCCGCTGCGCATCACGTACACCAGGGCGTTTGGTTTGGATAAGATCAAGGCGTTTCGCTCCAGCTGGTCTCGGCCAGTACGTTAGTGGTGAGTGTGGCGGTTACCGTGACAGTACGGCGGAAATTGCCATATGTGCCTTCAGACACGACCGTCTTGGTGGTTGTCCCGCTTACGCTTATTGTAGCAGCTCCGTTGGGCAATGTTATGGTTTCGCCGCTATAGCTTGGGTCGCGCTGGAGGCGGACGAGGGCGTTCTCGGCACCGGTTTCGGCGTTGTTCATGGCCTGTTCGCCGCCGGCTACGGCGTTGTTATTGCGGACGTTGATGACTGTCACGGTTGCGGCCACGGCGGTGATAGAGATGACCAGCATCATAAAAATCAACAGAGCGATGACGGTTTGGCCGGATTCTCGTGTTGTTCTGCTCATTGCCGGAGCTCCGTGGTGCTGGTGTAGGTTTGGCTTTCGGTGGTGCGGTTGTTGTCGGCGCTGACCGTGAAGCTATAGCGTACGGCCGCCTGTCCCCCGCTATTGCCGAGTTCTTCGAAATTCAAGGCTGAAATAGTAGACTTGTCGCCGGTGAGGTAGTTGACGCTGCCGCCGTTGATGGTGAGTCCGAACCGGCCGCTGTCGATAGCGTAGACGTAGCTGTCTCCGTTGATGGTGAGACCCAGGCTCGAGCCGCTGCCGCCAAGTGATGCAGGCGCGGTGATGGCCGAAGCGCGGTGGATATCGTAAGCCAGCCGGGCCAGGATCGTCCGCCCGTCGCCGGTCAGTGCCGAGTAGCTGCTAGTCTGCGACTCCACGTCAACTCCGGAAACGAAAATGCCGGTCAGAATCACCATAAATCCGGCAAGCAGGCCCATGGTGATGATCATTTCGATCAGGGTGACGCCGCGCTCATCTCGTAGTAGTGTGCGGCGAATGGTTTTGAGACTGTTCATGGCGCGTAGGTCACCTGTATATCAGATAGGACTGGCGTGACCGAGCCGTCGCCGGTCAGGAAAGCTTTGTAGCGGAAGTAGCGGGCGTCGGTTGCATTGAGCGGAATGGCGTTATCTCCGGTGAAAAACGTGCCGTTGGTGCCGTCCGGGCCGACGTAGTTCCAGGTGCTGTTATCGTTGTTGGTGGCGATTTGGAAGTTGATGGTGGTGCCGCCGGGCTGGCTGGCGGTCATCGATAGATAGTGGTAGGCGGCGTTGGCGCCGGCGTCAAACGTTTCGGACTCGAAGGTACCGGAGGTTTGGTAGGTTGGCGAGCCGGCGGCTAGCTCGACTTGTCCGCCGTTGGTTGCGGTGACGGCGGTATTGGTAGTCGTGCCGGTATTGAATTCGGTGTCGGTGGTCTGGCTCCAGGCGGTTTCATTCTGCCAGCGGCTCAGGTACAGGTCGTCCGAGACCGAGCCGCTATACGGCGTGGTCCAGTCGACCGAAACTTCGATGTGCTTGGTGGCCGGGTCGATCGTGCCGCTGCTGGCGACCAGTGCGCCGGAGCTGTTGCGTTCGGCGTCCGAAATGGTGACGGTGCGCGTAAAGTTACCGATGGTTTCCGGACTGCTTGCCAAGGTCCAGGTCGAGCCGCTGACCGCCGGATGGTACGTGCCGTTGGCGGCTATATTCCCCCACCCTGCTTCGCGGACTACTCGTACGGCCTCGGTCGCCTCATGCAATAGCGCTGAGGCCTGAAGTTGCTGCTGCGCTGAGGCCTTTCCGGCGTGCGAAGTAACCAGTGCGGTCGCTAGAGTTGGCAGCATTACACCGGTGAGTGCAATCGCCACTAACACTTCCACCAAAGTTGCGCCGCGCTGCGAATTGGTGCGCCGTTTCATTAGTTTGCCGTTACCGTTCCGTATTGGGTGATGCTGATCGTGCGGCTGCTGCCGCCCACGGACACGGTGATCGTGTTACTGCCGCCGGTGAAACCGTTGACTTCGCCGCTGGCCTTATCGAACAGGACTTGTGAGGACGGAAAGGTAGTGGTGAAGCTGACGTTACTGCCGGGTGTAACAGTGTAATTGTCGCTGTCGCCGCTGTTGTAGCTGGAACCGGAGAATAGGGTGTAATCGCTGCCGCTGACGACGATGCCGTGCGGCTGTTGGGTCGTCTGGCTGCCGCTGTCGCCGCTCATCGCCAGCAGCTGCTGGCTTTTGAGGTCAGCCATCAACGTTTCGACTGTGCCGTTCAGTGACGCATCGGTCTGCGGCTGGCCCAGACTGGCGAAGGTCAGAGCGGCCAGTGCGGCGATAATGCCGAACGTTACGAGTACCTCAACCAGTGTGAACCCCGCTTCTCTAGCCTTCCTTTGTGCCATACCTACATTCCCGCTGGCTTGAAATGCGACGTGATGTTGTAGATTGGCGCGATCACGCAAATCATCAGACTGCCCACTAGCAGGCCGGCCGTCAGGATCATCACCGGTTCAATCAGGCTGCTGATGACCTTGAGCTTCTCTTCGGCTTGCTCGTCGAAGTGTTCGGCTAAGCTCTGCATCGTCTGCTCCAGCGTACCGGACATTTCGGCGGTTTCCATGGAGCGCGCCATCATCACCGGCACCACGCCGTCGGTGTCGCGCAAGCCGGTGGCCAGCGGTTTGCCGGCGCTCATGCTGAGTTCCATCTGTTCTACCACGGCTATCGTTTCTTTTTTGCTGAGAGTGTGTTTGGTCAGATCGAGCGCTTCTTCCAGCGGCACGCCAGCTTTGAGCAGGAGCGCCAGGCTGCGCGTCAGCCGGGCTAAGTCTATGGTAACGCCCAAGTGGCTTAGCCCGGGCAGACTGAGGATCCAGCGAATAATGGTTCGTTTGTAGTGCGAAACAAAGGTGGCGATAAGGATGATTGCCACAATGATGCCGCAGACGATGAACGGCCAATGGGCCAAGAAGAAACTAGAGGCATTCATGAGCTGTTGGGTCGCCCACGGCACTTTAGTATGCATCGACTTAAACACTTGGCCGAGCCGGGGCACTACGAAAGTTAGCAACAGGATGAGAATACCGGTGAAGATGGTCATTACAAATGCCGGGTAGATCATGGCTGTTCTGAGGTTGGTGCTGAAAGCGGCCTGCTTTTTGGTGGTCCGCACGATGTCTTGCAGAGTTTCTTCCAGTGTACCGCCCGATTCAGCGGCTCGAATCAGGTTGACGGTGACCGGCTCGAATGCCCGCGGAAAGCGCGACATGGCTCGGGCCAGGTTTTCGCCGTTGTTTAGCGAGCGGCGCAGCTCGATCAGCACCTTATGCAGGCTGCCTTTGGCATCCGAGGCAAGCGACTCTATGGCTTCGAGGATGGGGATGCCGGCGCCGAGCATGGTGTTGAGGTCGGCAAACAGTACTAATTTATCCTTGTTATTTAGTCTGAGCTTTGGGTTCATACGAGCCTTTAGTTACGCGCAAGACTTCGGAGAGTGTGGTACGGCCGGCGATTACTTTGATGAGGCCGTCCTCGTTCATAGTGATCATGCCATCTTTGACTGCTTGGGCTTGCAGGGTGTCAGAATCGGCTTTGGCACCGATCAGTTGGGCTAGCTTTGGCGACATCTCGAGTAGTTCGAAAATACCGAACCGTCCCTGGAAGCCGGTGTCATGGCAGGCACTGCAACCTTTGCCGAGGTAGACGTTGACGCTGTTCTTCCTGCCAAAGTATTTGGCAACCAGTTTGGGGTCGAGGCTGCCCAGTAAGGCGGCCTGAGTTTCGTCGCCGGTCCAGCCGCCGGTCGGGCCTTTGGTGAGTTCGATGCTCATCTTGCAATGGCTGCAAATTTCACGCACCAGTCGTTGGCCGATGATCACGCTGACGGTGGAGGCCGCCAAAAATGGCTCTACGCCCATGTCGACCAAGCGCGGCAAGGTTGTGATGGCATCGTTGGTGTGCATGGTACTGAGTACCAGGTGGCCGGTCATGGCGGCATTAACGGCAATGTCGGCCGTTTCTTCGTCGCGGATTTCGCCCACAAACAAGACGTCCGGGTCCTGGCGCAACAGCGAGCGGAGGCCGCTAGAGAACGTCAGGTTGGTTTTGGCGTTGGCCTGGATCTGGTTGATACCGTTTAGGGTGTACTCGATCGGGTCTTCGATGGTGGCGATGTTGCGGTCGCGGGTGTTCAGAATTTTTAGGATGGCGTAGATGCTGGTGGTTTTACCGGAACCGGTCGGGCCGGTAGACAGGATCATGCCGAACGGCCGGCTGAAGCCGCGGCGGACTTTTTCCAGGTCGGAGGCGCTCATGCCCAGGTCGGCCAGACTGAACTGGCGGGTGCGCTTGGCCAGCAGGCGCATCACCACTTTTTCGCCGTTAATCACCGGGACAATCGAAATACGAATGGCCAATTCTTCGCCGTTGACCTTAACGTGCAAGCGGCCATCCTGCGGATGGAGATGCTCGTCGGTTCGCAGCCGGGACATGACCTTCAGCCGGGTGACGACTTGGTCGTGCAGGGCGCGCGGGAAGCTCACCTCATCGTGCAATACACCGTCGATGCGGAAACGTACCATGGTTTCATTCTCTTGCGGCTCGATGTGGATGTCGCTGGCGTGGGCGTCGTAGCCGTACTCCAGGAGCATGTTGATGATGTCGTTGACCGGCACTGCAGCCTTATCACGGCGGTTGATCAGCTCACTGAACACCCCTTGCAGCTTGCGCTTGTAGAGATGCAGCGCAGTCTTGATCCCCTCCTCTGTCGTGTACGAGACGTGGTGTTGCTTCACGCCGGCCTTTTTGGCGAGCATGTCGAACAGATCGGTGGCGTCCGGCTGAGAGGTAGCGATGTGCAGGCCGCTGTCGTCTAGTTGGTACGGGATAGTTTGGAATTCCTCAACTACGCTGCGCGGTGCCAGGTGCAATAGCGGATCGGCGATGTCGACGTTGTACAGCGAGACGTACGGCAACTGGAAGTGGTAGGCCATTACCTTGCCGAGCTCGTCCTCGTTCATGTAGTCGTGCTGGACCAGCGCGTCGAACAGGCTGAGGTGATCGGCCTTAGCCTGTGCTTGAGCTGCCTCCAACCTGTCTGGCGGCAGGTATTTGAGGTCGTTCAGGATTTGAACTAATTCAGTGTCGGCTGGCCCCATACCACGCTCGTTTTCCCCTATAAGCTTACGCTTATTTTAACAGTCAGCCGACGCTTTTGCTATGGTATAATTGCCATATCTAAGCAAGAAAGCAACACTCTTAACCCATGGATGACAAAACCCGGCCAAAGACTATCCTGATCGTTGACGATGACCAGTTTATCACCATCGCTTACAAATCCGGTCTGGAACAAGCCGGTTACGCTGTGATGGTAGCCCAGGACGGCGAAGAAGCCTTGCAGAGTATGCTCGACAGCCGCCCGGATCTGGTGCTGCTGGACATCATTATGCCCAAGATGGACGGGTTCGAGGTGCTGCAGTCGGTAAAAGGCACGCCGAGTCTGGCGGACATCCCAATTATTGTGTTTACTAATTTGAGCCAAAAGTCCGACGCCGACAAAGCCCGCGAATACGGCGCGATTGATTTTCTGACCAAAGCCGATGTGTCACTCAGTGATGTCCTGTTACGCCTGGAGCGCCTGCTCAACCCCGAGTTTGATCCCAATCTGCCGCGTTAGAGTTCGCGATAGTTACTTAAATCGTATATAATCATTAATTAACTATGAATGCGCCGGCACATTACGTGCGTGAATCTGTGGTGTGGCACCCCGATGTGCCTGGCCGCATCATGCCGGATGTCGCGTTTGACTGTATTATGGCTGGCGGCGACCCAAATGGCGACGTGACACTGCTGCTGATGGGATTTGGCGAGAGTGAGGCCTCGGGCGCTTACGGAGTAGATGAGCTGGCTAAGCGCGGCAGTTGGGGCGTGGCCACTACCCTGCCCTTTGGCGCCCTATCACCTGAGCCGGCGGATTTGGAACGGATTGCAAAGGAAGGGCCTCAATTTTTGGCCCAATATTTTGGGGCTGGCCGGAAAGTCAAGGTGGTCACCAATTCTTTGGGCACATTGGGCGCACTGGGAGTTGTTGAAGCTCCTGATGATTTCTCATCGGTGAGAATGATGGACCCCTTCCCTTTGGTGGCCGAACACATCGGCCGCTTGCCGCTTGTCGGCTCGACAGCCTTAACCCGGCGGATAGCAGTTGGTGTTCGTTTAGGGATACTAACACCGTTGCAGTTGGCGCGCTACGCGTTTGATGGCGATGTGAAACGGGTTGGCTCTACGGCATGGCACGAAGTGAAGGGCTATGGCGGTGACCGTAACAAGCGGCTTGATCATGGGTTTCATCCCGAGACTGGCCGGCGGGCGGCTGACAGTGCGGTGGCGCTGATGGCGACCCACGGCCTGGTGGCGGCCTGTGCAGACGGTGATCTATTGGTTCGTAGCCATAAAGTACGCAAAGCGCTGCACGACGCCGCCGACCGCAAGGGCGTAGATCGTTCTGTGGTAGATGAGCGATTGATCACGGTACGCGGCCCGCACGCCCCGCTGTGCAGCCGTGAAGGCCTTAAACAGTTTACTGCCCTGCTCGACCACCAGCTGCCGGCTGTTGCCGAAGCTTTGTGACCGAAGATTAAGTACTGTATAATTCGCATCTTATGGGCAACCGCGACCCCAATCCTGCCAGACGTTTCCCGATGAGGAAAATCCACATCCATTTCGACCGGCTTGCCGCTAGAAATGTTTCCGACCATCCTGAACTTAGTGATGTGTACGAACGAACCCTGTTAGCGGTAGCCAAAGAAGATGGCGCCAAGACGCTCATCGGACCGCCGGAACGCGAAAGCGTGACCACCTGGTGGCAGCGCAACCGCACTGATGTTGTTATCTTCGGTGCCGCCGGAGCTATCGCTCTCGGAACAATCGGCTTTGTCCTGGCCGTTCGCGCTACTGAAACGCCGGCACCTCAACCTACGCCTGTGGAGATAATCGTTCCCCACGATCCTACGACAACGATTAGTCCAATTTTGCCGCCTGGTCACTCGGCCCCAACGACAAGATAATCGTTTCTAATAGTGCGGCATGTGATGCTGCATCCGCAGAAGACGTTGCTCTGCAAAGCTGAACGGATGGAATATGTACAGGCGGCCAAACCATACAAGCGTGCCAACCAGCAAGATGCCGGCGGCCGCACCAAACAGTGTTGAGTGGGCGCGTACCTGGTTGACGAGCGCCAGCGGCAACGAGTTGTGTACGCTGACATGTTCGGTATAGACCTTGCCGTTGGTCGAGATAGTCACGACGTGCGTGCCGTTGGTGAGCTTTTTGGTGTCGATGGTGTTGTTCGGCAGCTGCTTTCCGTCGACTTTCACTGTGACCGGTGTGCCGGGCACGCTTGGGTTGACCACAACGACGCCGCTGACCGGAATCGGATTGGAGGGAGATGACGGCGGATCGGTACCAGGCGTAATAACCCCAACCGGCGGCGCGGTTGGCGGCTCGGTGCTGCCTCCCCCTCCCTGCTGGTTCTGAACGGTGACGGTGACGCTCGCTTCGCCCATGTTGTTGGTCGGGTCCCAAGCGCGCAGCGTGAGCGTGTGCGGGCCATCGGCGTATTTGGTAGTATCGAGCGTGAAGGAATACGGGCTGCTGTTATCGGTGGCGACATATGCGTCGTCGACCCGCAATGTCATGGAGCTGACGCTGACGTTATCGCTGGCGCTGCCGGTGATGCTAATGGTGCTGCTGACAGTCGAGCCATTACTGGGCGCGGTGAGCGATACCACCGGCGGGGTGTTGTCGGCCGGCGGTTGTGCCGGCGGTTGTGTGCCGCCCTGGTAGTAGGCGTCGGTGAAACGCGGATTCTGGGCGATGCCGTTGTAATGGTCCTGTTCAGTCTGATCCAAGGTGTTACTGCGAGTGTATTGGACTTGGACGGGGTCACTATTTTGATTGCTGTCCCAGATAATGTAGGCCTTCAGGCGCGGCAATGTACCGCTAGCCGTTGGTGTATCGATGGTTTTGTTGAGTGTGGCTACAGCAGAGTCGTAGAAGTCGTAGGCTTGCTGTTGGGTATCGCCAGTCTCGCCATATTCGCCTATGCCCCAGTTTTTTGAGAGGTAGTTGTGGGTACTGTCGGATTTGGCGCTGAGCACGTTATAGAAGCGGCTTTCGGTGCTGTAGAAGTCACCGGAACTGTTGGTGCCGTAAGCATTCCACAGTATCCAGTCGACGTAACTGTTCCCCGGCCAAAGACCGTTGACCAAACAGTCCCAGTTGACGTAGCCCATATAGTCCATGGTCCAGACGACATTATTGACGCCTAGAGCGTCGAAGCGGTTGCGGACGTTGTGCCACATGTTTACGTAGTCGGCTGAGCTGCCGGAGCTGCCTTTATAGGTGAGCCCGGGGCAGCTGGGATCGCCGCCGGGCGAAACATCGTTTTCCGGTTCATGGTAGATGACGAGCATGATCTTGCTTGTGCCCAGACTTTTGATACTGTTGGCCATGGCGTCGATCTGGCCGTTGACGGTTGCGTTGCCGCCGCCGGCGCTGGCCCAGTCGTCAGACGGCTTCCAGTTCATCAGCAGGATGGTGTTGGCCCGTTTTGCGAGAGTCTTGTCGTCGTTCGACATGACGTCGCCGGGCCGGCGGTAGTCGTGGACGATATCGAGCTGCCGGCCGATGCGGCTTTCGTGGCTGGCGATCTGCGCGGCAAAGCCGGTGCTGCCAGGATAGCCGCCGACGGCCGCGCCGAGCCAGGGCCGGCAGGAGTTCACTAGGAGGCTATTGATACTGCACGTGCTGGCGCTTGAACGGGCGCCCAGGCTCACCACCAAACCGAATAGAGCGGCAAGTGCCAGCACGACCGTCAGGCTAAAATGCAAGCGATGCAGCCGCCGTAGATGCGGGTGCAAGGCTTTGGCGCTTCGTTTGGGCCGCGAACCGGCGCGGGTTTTTGATGCTGTTTGTTTTGAACGCATATGCTTTGTTGCTACTAGAGTTATAGCAGAACGCCGCTGTTAGTTCAAAGTTTTAAGATGGCGATGTCGTGCTCGACTGCTTTTATCTGTCCGGTTTTGCCCGCCAAGAAATTGCGCACGGCGCGTTCGGCGCCGGGCAAAGCCTCGCGGCCGTAATCGTCCACCAGAATCGTTCCGCCTTTGGCCATGTGCGGCCAGACCAGCTTGAGCGAATCCATAATCGAATCGTAAAAATCGCCGTCCAAAAAGGCAAAGGCGATTTTTTCCGGCACGTCTTCGCCGGTGAGTTCGCTGAACCAGCCTTTGTGTACCACTGGCGGCGCCAGGTTAGCATTGCGAAACTGGTGCAGGAATTCTTTTTTGCTGATGCTGAGAGTTCCACCCTGGAATTGGTCCCCGGCAACGCTCTGATCCTGCGGGCTTTTCGGCGGCAGGCCCTGGAATGAGTCGTAGACGTGGAAAGCGCGTTCATCCGACTGGCCCTTCTCGTTCAGTAGCCGTCGGATGAACAGGCTGGTTGTGCCGATGTAGCAGCCGAACTCGACGATATCGCCAGACACGCCCGCGTCCAGAATTTTTTCCAGTTCGCGCCAGACAATATTCAGTTCGTCCGGTCCGACTTGGCCATAAGGTAGGATTGGATAACCGCGGAACAATTTGGAATTCATCAGCAGTATTGTAGAACAGATTGGGGCCGATTGCCCACTAGCGCAGCGCGCTGAGCGGCAAGATGCCCTGAAGCGAACGGACGGCACGGTACTGCAACGCTTTGATGGAGCTCTCGTTTTTACCCATGGCCGCAGCCGTTTCAGCTATCGACAAGCCATCAAAAAAACGTAGTTTGATGCATTCTCGCTGTTCGCTGCCGAGTTGTTTGACGGCAGCCAACAAGGCGGCATTGGTCAGATTGCCGATAGTCGTTTCTTCCGGTCTACCTTCTGGCGAGCGGTCGGCCTCTTGGTGCCCGGCAAACTCGGCGCTTACCTCAAAGCGGTACAGGCCGGACTTATAGTAGTCGGCTACTCTGTTGCGGGCGATGGTGACCAGCCACGCGCCGATATCTTTGCCTTGCCAAACAAAACTGGGGATGCGCTTCCAGGCACGCAGGAAAGTGTCCGCGGCCAAGTCTTGGGCCAGCGTACGATTGCCGACCCGACGGTCGATGAATAATAATACGGCTTCGGCGTGCTTGGAGTACAAGGCACTGAAGGCGGCTTGGTCCCCGGTCTTGGCCCGTTGGATCAGTTCCCAGGCCTCGGCGGCTGCACCGCTTGACGGCGGGGGCAGCTCCTCGGTGTTTTTAACTGGCTGAACGGCTTCGGTGGCTGGGGCCTCGGCAGTCTCCGGCTCGCCGGTTTCTATGGTTATGTCATCTGCTGGTTCGGCAGGCTGTAGTATTACTTCCCCGGCGCCGACCAGAATGCGTGAGGTTATGACACGGCGTTGTTGCGGTACGACTTCTAATATATCAGTCATGATTTCCTCTGGCTGTTAAAGAGGCGGGCAGCCTTATGGTACCCCAACACACGTGATGGTTATGTTATATTTTTTACTGATTGCGATTGGCGATTAGCGGAGGCCTGCTGCCGGCAGTTCATCCCAGCTTGAGACATAACGCGGCGAACGGATCTGTTGTTTGGGCTGCCAGCTCTGGCCAAGACCTTCGGCGGCGTAATAAATTTTGCCTTTGCCGTGTTTGGTGTTGATGTCGTCGATGGCCTGCATCCGTTTGGCGGCTTTGTCGTGCGCCGCTGGGCTGATGACGCCCATCAGGTCCGTTTGCAGCGCGGTTTCCGGGACCAGGTCGTAGAGAAAGACGCAAAGCCGGTGATAGCGCTGGCCGCTGCTGAAGATCCCGCTCAATTTGGCGATGAGCAGCGAAATGATCAGGCCGGTGTCGTTAGTCGGTTGGTCGAGCTTGAGTTCCGGCGACCAGCGGCGGTAGCCAGGCTTGTGGCGGTTGGTCTCGGTGAAAAAGCCGATGCGGCGGGCCAGCAAATGATCGCGGCGCAGAGCAAAGGCTGCCCTGGTGGCCATGCTGGCGATGGCCGACTCCAGCACGTGTGCCTGGTTTGTGTCTTCGCCGAAGGTCCGGCCGCGCATGATGCTTTGGGCTGCTTTGTGTTCCCGCTCCATCGGATAGCATGGCGTGCCGTTCAGCTCGGCTACCATTTGCCGGCCGTGGATACCCATCAGTTGCTGGGCGCGTTGCGGCCGGAGCTGGGCGAGGTGCAGCGCCGTACTGATGCCCTCAGCCTTCAACTTTGGCGCCAGCCGCCAGCCCACGCCCCAGATTTCTTTGATTGGCATGCCGGCCAGCGCTTCCTTTTTCCACTCCTCGGAGGCGCCAATCCAATCCACCGCCCCTTCGTATCCCGATTGCTGCTTGGCGATTTCGCTAGCCAGTTTAGCCAGCGTTTTGCTGGGTGCGATGCCGACACTCACCGGCACGCCGATGTTTTTCAGAATGGATTCGCGCACCGCCCTGCCCCATGCCGCATAGTCTTTGATTGGCAAGGCCGAGAGTTCGAGGAACGACTCGTCGACCGAATAAATTTCGATTCTGGGTGTGATGGTGGTGAGTAGTGCTGTTATCCGCCGCGAAATATCACCGTAAATCTCAAAGTTGGCCGAGAAAGTCGTTACTTTGTGCTGGTTAAACAGGTAGCGCCATTGGAATGCTGGCGCCCCCATTGGAATGCCCAGGGCTTTGGCCTCGTTGCTGCGGGCTACCACGCAACCGTCATTGCTGCTTAGAACCACTACTGGCCTGCCTTCCAACTCCGGCCGGAACAGCCGCTCGCAACTCACAAAAAAGTTGTTACAGTCGATTAGCGCAAACACCGTTCTCATAGAAGATAGTATATGCCGGCTGCTACAATGAAACCATGAAGACATCCCTGCAACTGAATACTGGCGCGAGCGTCCCAGCCCTTGGCTTGGGCACTTGGAAACTTCCGAATGACAAGGCTGAAGCGGTAGTGACCAAGGCCATCGTGGGCGCCGGCTACCGGCACATCGATTGCGCGAGCATCTACGGCAACCAGCAAGAAATCGGCCAGGCCTTTGCCAAGGTGCTCGGTAAGAACGTGAAGCGTGAAGATGTGTTTGTGACCAGCAAGCTCTGGAACACCGACCACCATCCGGACAACGTTGAGGCGGCCTGTCGGCGGACGCTGGAAGACCTGCAGCTTGATTATCTAGACCTGTATCTGATTCACTGGGGAATCGCTTTCCAACCCGGCGGTGATCTGGAGCCGCTCGACAAGGACGGCTGGGCTAGTATGCAATTGGTGCCGATCCAGGATACCTGGCGGGCCATGGAGCGGCTGGTCGAGAAAGGGCTGGCTAGGGCCATCGGCGTGTCCAACTTTACGGTGCCAATGCTGGCCGATATGCTCACCTACGCCAACATTAAGCCGGCCATGAATCAGGTAGAGTTACATCCTTTCCTGCCGCAGGTCGGACTGGTGGATTTTTGCAAACATAATGATATCGCCGTCACCGCTTACTCGCCTTTGGCACACGGCGCAGTTGATGATTTTGGCCGCAGCGTGGTCGCTGAGCTGGCCGCCAAATATCGCAAATCGGTGGCTCAGATATTGCTGAACTGGGCAGTGGCTCGCGGCACGGCGGCTATTCCAAAGACGGCCGACCCGAAAAAGTTGGCTGAAAACATCGATATATTTGATTTTGAGTTGACGCAGGACGAGCAAGACAGCCTGACAGCACTCGACAAAAATTACCGCACTTGCAATCCAATCGGTTGGTGGGGCGTCCCTTACTTCGCCTGATTGACGGGTTCTTTGCGGCGGAATTGGTGAATGGTGGCGGTTACTACGCCCCAGATGGCCGCGGCTTTTGGCGCACCGTTGCGCCTGGAGATGGCAAACTCGCCGGCAGCTTCGTCCCACCACAGAATAGTGTCGTTTTTGCGCGGGTCGAGGGCGCGGTCGACCACGGCGATGTCGCCGTCGAACACTCCTGCCGCTTCCCATTCGTTGCCCTGCACCCGGAACATATAGGTGCTGGCGGTGTGCTCAATCAGCAGTTGGTTGAAGTC
>DATJJV010000029.1:0-13681 GCA_035491975.1 Pristimantibacillus sp.
GTGTCCTGGGCCAAAATACCCAACAGCAAGTGCTCGGTACCCACATACGCGCTGCCAAAGCTGCGCGCGATGGCATCGGCATGCTTCAAACTCTCCAACGCATTGTTGGTAAGGTGGTTTAAGAAGTCTTGGAAATCTGCTGAATCTGGTGCCATACTTCCATGATACCGACCTAGCACTCAGCAGTCAAGAGTGCTAGAAATTTCACGTTTACTGGGGTATTTTGTATCAATCGGCGCCGTTCGAGCGATTGCGAATGCTTGCCAAAACGAGCAATATGAGTGACGTCACCAACACGACCATAGCTAGAATGGAAAACGCATGGCTAATGTTGATAATCGCCGCGGCATGCGTCAGTTCGGGACAAGTACCGCCTTCGGGTGTCTTTCCTGCGCAGCCATAAATTTTTAATAACTTAGCCAGGCTAATAGCTGACGAGACAACTAAAACAATAAAGGCTGTGGCCGCGACAATTTTAAGAGTCTTGCCGCGCCGTGCCTCCTTCACGGGTTACTCGCCGTGTTCTTCGATGGCTTCGAGAAGACTGTTTTCGAGTTCACTCTTCTTCTTGAGCTTGGGAGCTGCCTTTGGAGCGGCGGCCGGAGCTTCAGCGGAAGGCTGGACGGCCTGCTCTTTTTCGGCTTCGATGTCGAGTTCGTAACCGGTCAGCTTGCTGGCCAAGCGGACGTTTTGGCCGCCGCGGCCGATAGCGATCGAGAGCTGGTCTTCAGGAACGATGACTTTGGCCTTCTTGTTGGACTCGTCAAGGACGACCTTGCTGACTTTAGTCGGGCTCAAAGCCTGGCTGATGTACTCGATAGTGTTGTCGCTAAAGACAATAATGTCGATCTTCTCTTGCTCGCCGACTTCACTCATCACCGCATTCACGCGGGTACCATGACCGCCAACGAAAGTGCCAACGGGGTCAACGCCTGGGACGGTGCTGGCAACAGCTAACTTGGTGCGCACACCAGCTTCGCGGGCCATGCCCTTAATCTCGACGGCGCCGCTGTCCATTTCCGGCACTTCGGCGCGGAACAGCCATTCGACAAATTCCTTAGCACCGCGGGAAACGACCAGCTGCGGGCCGCGCAATCCGCGCTCCACATCTTTCAGGTATACCTTCAGGCGCTGGCCGGGGTAGTAACGCTCACCCTGGATCTGCTCGCTGCGCGGCATAATACCTTGGGCCTTGCCGAGATCGACGCGGACAATGTTGCCTTCGACACGCGAAACAAGCGCGTTGATAACGGTACCGATCTTGTCCTCGTACTCGGTCATCACAATCTCGCGCTCGGCTTCGCGCAGGCGCTGCAGGATAACCTGTTTGGCGGTCTGGGCAGCCACACGGCCAAAGTCGTTGACTTTCTCGTGCACTTCGACGAGGTCGCCGAGTGCGGCATCCTTCTTCATTGCGCCGGCGTCAGTGAGACTGATCTCGTAGGCCGGGCTTTCAACTTTTTCAACCACTTCCTTCATGACGTACGCATCGACGTCACCGGTATTAAGGTTCATGTTAACGCGAACTTCCTGCTCACGGTCGCCATAGTCGCGGCGGTAAGCAGCGGCTAAGGCCTGCTCGACAACCTCTTTAACGGTTTCTTCGGGCAAGTTTTTTTCTTCGGCGATTGCCTTGATGGCAACTGCCAATTGTTTAAAATCCATTTCCATATCTTAGTCCTTTCTGTAGCCTGATACGAAAAAAGCCGACCACAGTGGCCGACCAATCTCTTCTATAATAACAACCCGTGCGACTTCAGTCAACTAAGATACTGCGGCAAGCGGCAAATACCAGTTGCGGTTTGCTTCGTCACGAGTGAAGCCCATGTCATCGGCGACGCCGTCGTAAAGAGGATAGAGCGCCTGCTGGCCCAACTCTCGCGCCCGCGCCAGAGCCTCGAACGGTTGCTCCGTTTCGTACTGCACGAACGCCTCAAAGCCCATCTCTCTCATCAACTCTCTGCTGCCGACGCTAGCGGCATGCGGATCGTTCTCGCTGCTTTGGATACCCAGCGTGTCCGCGCCGAATTCTCTGGCTGCGTCCATCCAAGCCCGCACCAGCGAAGGTCGCCACTTAATAATGCCGGAGCGCAGCGGCCCCCTAGCCTGATCGCGGTCGTAACCTTGCAACTGCCCAATCAAAACCCTGCCTTGTTCATCAAGGTTGGCACCGGCTGCGGCGCAAATACCTGTGCCCTCATCAACTAAAGCGATGGCGTTGCGCTGGTCCTGATAATAATAAGGGGGCAGGTCCAGCCCGCTTGGCCGCAAATGCAACAGCTCGTCGGACGCGGTAATCCAGGTTTGCACTGGCGCCAGCGTAAACCGCTGCCAACCGCGCGGCAATTTCCGCCTGGCAGGCGCTTGCATGGGTACGAAAACGTCTTCGCGCCTCAGTGAAATCTGCCCTACAATCCGGCCGAATTCCTCATACGACTCAAAGCGCTCGAGCAGCGCAGCCCGAGCGGCTTCAGCGGGCGTCGGATCTCTCCGGCATTCCCCAAAAAAACTACCAAATATAGACACAATAATACTATTATATCATATATTGTGTGCTTTAGCTACGTCTCCGTTTATCGGGCGAGAGCGCGGCCGGTCGAGTTGCCGGCCATACTGCCGAGAGCAGCTGCAGCCAGAGCCACAACCGTCGAACCCGCGGTAGGCACGGGATTATGAGCAATATCGGTACCAGAAATCTCTACGCGCATCAGCAGATCGCCAGCCGCTCCAAATGCAGTCGAAGTTGCCTCAACAAACCTCTTGACGCCAGGACGTTCTACGTTGACACCCATTCCCTTTAAAGTGAGCGTCATCCCCGCACCCAATGCGGCTGCACCGGAGGAGGCGATTACCATATCGTCGACGGCACCGGCCCTTTCGATGGCTGGCACCTCGTTGTTAGCAACGATCTCCCCTGCCACCAACATTGCCGGCGCTAACGGCGCCCACGTTTTGCCTGCTGCCCCGCGGGCACGAAAGTATTGCCTGGCCGAGAAACGGCCAAGAGTTCTGACGCCGCTCGCTACGTGAGCAACTCCTGCTTCTATCCACCCCCGTTCCCTGGTTTGAGCTTGAGCATTCGCTGCCATACTAAAATTTATTTTATACTTGTTTAATCAAAAATCAATTATTTGGTAATAAAAATTTAATAAAAAACAACCGCGATCCTTAGAGTGCCCAGTCATATCTGTTACACTTAAATAATGAGCAAAAAAGTCCGGAGGCTGTTCGAGTTATTCCAGCCAAAACACTACGACCTACATATCAATCCCGACCGTGATAACATGACGGTCAGCGGCCATGTCAGCATCACCGGCCAAAAAACCGGCCGGCCGAGCCAACGGCTAACCTTCCACCAAAAAGGCCTGAAGATTAGCGACGCACAGATTATTAAGCACGACAAAAAAGGCGACCGCGAGATCCCGGTCGCCCGCGTAAATCTGCACGCCGCCTACGACGAAGTCCGTCTGCACGCTGACGAGATGCTCTATCCCGGCCAGTACACTGTCAAGCTCAGTTTTGCCGGCACCATCACCAAGCCGATGGACGGTATCTATCCCTGCTTCTTCAAACACGATGGTAAGGAAAAGATGCTGATCGCCACCCAATTCGAGAGCCACCATGCCCGCGACGCTTTCCCGTGCATCGACGAACCGGAAGCCAAAGCCACCTTCGATCTCACCCTGACCTCTCCGACCGGCGAAACCACGCTATCCAACACCCCTGTCAAAACTCAGAAGACCGAGCACGGCAAGCTTATCACTACCTTCGAAACTACGCCCCGGATGTCCACTTACCTATTGGCTTTTGCCTACGGCGAGCTGGACTTCAAAGAGGCCAAAACCGAGCACGGCGTCACCGTGCGGGCCTACGCCACACCCGACAACGTAAAACACCTCGACTTCGCCGTCGACTTCGCTGCCAAGTGCCTCGACTTTTATGACGATTACTTTGACATTCCCTATCCGCTGGCCAAGTGCGACCTGGTGGCTCTGCCCGACTTCGCCGCCGGCGCCATGGAAAACTGGGGCTTAATTACTTTCCGCGAGCAGGCCTTACTGATCGATGAAGCCAACTCTTCCCTGCCCATGAAGCAGTACGTCGCCATGGTCGTCGCCCACGAGCTGACCCACCAATGGTTCGGCAACCTCGTTACGATGCGCTGGTGGACCGACCTGTGGCTAAACGAGGGCTTTGCCGAGCGCATGGCCTACCTGCCGATGGACCACTATTTCCCGGAGTGGGAAGTTTGGACCGAAATGGTCGTTGACCAGCAGCAGCAAGCTTTCAAGCTCGACGCTCTGACCAACACCCACCCCATCCAAGTGCCGATCAACAATCCCGACGAAATCCGCACCATTTTCGACAGCATCAGTTACGACAAGGGCGCTTGCTGCTTGCACATGCTCGATAATTTCCTCGGCAAAGATGTTTTCCGCGACGGTCTGCGCCATTATCTCAAAACCCACCAGTACAGCAATGCCGAAACCAAAGACCTTTGGCAAGCACTAGAGGATGTCTCTGGCAAGCCGGTAAAGGCTTTTATGGCCGCGTGGGTGGAGCGCGCCGGCTTCCCACTGGTAAGAGCCAGCGTCAGCGGCAAACAGGTCGAGTTATCGCAGGAGCAATTCCTGCTGAACCCGCTAGAGCGGGAACGCAATAAAGGCAAAGACGGCGAGCCATGGCCGATCGCGCTGGAAAATGGCGTCGACCTCCCGGCCCTGTTCGACCAAAAAGCCGCCGCATATCCATTGTCTAAGTATGAGGGCGTTCTCAAACTGAATATCGGTCAAACCAGCTTTTTCCGAACGGCCTATGACGCCGAGCATCTGGCCAAACTCGGCCAGCAAGTGGCCAGCGGCGACACCGATGTAAAAGACCGTATCGGGCTGCTAAGCGACGCCTTCGAAACCGCCAAGGCCGGTTACGCCGAAACCACCGCAGCGCTGCACTTTCTGGAATTTTACCGCCAAGAGCACAGCGACACCGTTTGGGATATTATCGCCTTGAATATTGGCGCTATCCGCAGCCTGATGGATGACGATCAATTGCGCGAAGACATGAAACCCTATGTCCGCGGCCTTGTTGCCGAGCAGCTCGCGCGCCTCGGCTGGGAAGAGAAAAAATCCGACACACATTCCGACAAATTGCTGCGGCCGACCATTCTCGGCCTGGCCTCAGTTGCTGAAGAGAAAAGTGTGGTCGATGAAGCCCTCAAGCGTTTCGCCGCCATGAAGAAGCCGGCCGACCTGCCGCCAAACCTGCGCGCCATCATCTACACTACCGCTGCCCGCCACGGCAACGCCGATACCTTTGAAAAACTGCTCAAGATGCACAACCACAGCACCTCCAGCGAAGAGCGCATGTCGCTATGCGCCGCGCTCACCGATTTCGAGCAGCCCGAGCTAATCCAGCGTGCGCTGGCGACAATCACCACCAAGGACGTCCGCATCCAGGACGCTATATATTGGATCATCTACAGCTTGCGCAACCGCCATGCCAAAGCCGCGACTTGGCAATGGCTCAAGGAGCACTGGGATTGGATGAAAGAAAACATGGGCGGCGACCTATCCTTCGCGGCCATGCCCTTGTACACCGCTCGCTCCTTCAGTGACGCCGGCTTCCTGACGGAATATAAGCAGTTCTTCGAATCGGTCATGGCTCCGCTTTTAGAACGCTCCTACAAACAGGGCGTAGAAGTGATTGAGTGGCAGTCGGAATGGAAAAAACGCGACCTCGCTGCCATAAAAGCCTTTTTCAAGCAAAAATAGACTGTTTTTCAGCCAGCGGCTCCGCCCGTGCGCAGCAAATAGTTATATATCTTCAATAAAATTGGTAATTTCAAATTCCGGGCCGGAAACCTCGACGGCCGAAAGCTGGTATTCACCGGCCCAACCGCTCAGTTGGACCCAGGCTTCGGCAGCAAACTCCATTTGTTTGAGCTTTTGCGGCGTGATGTAATCCAGTCCACCTCCCTGGCGGTCGGTGGCGCGGTACTTTACTTCGCAAAAATAAACGACTTTGTCGCGGTGGGCGATGATATCGATTTCGCACCAGCGGGTACGCCAGTTCTGGGCGACAATGGCGTAGCCTTTATGTTTCAAATACGCAGCCGCGGCAGCCTCGGCTTGGCGGCCAGTGTCGAACGTCGTCATAACACAAAGGCCTGAATCGGCTTAAAACTGCGGCGATGGAGTTCAGTTAGGCCGTTGGTCTCAAGCGCCGACTGGTGCGCGGCCGTACCGTAGCCAACGTGCTTGTCAAACCCATAGCCCGGAAAGCGCACGGACATCTCGGCCATGTAGCGGTCGCGGGCGACTTTGGCGATAATGCTGGCGGCACTCACTTCCGGCACGCTGTTATCGGCACCAATAACCGCCCGGCTCCTAGGGTCTTTGGAGAAGAAGTTAAGGTTGCCGTCGATGATTATTTCGTCGTACACTTCAGCAACCTCGGCCAGCGCCCGCTCCATCGCCAGACGCACCGCCTCGGTCAGGCCCACTCGGTCAAGTTCTTCCGGACTGACCCAGCCAAGTCCAAAACCAAGCGCCGACACCCGGATTTCAGCATCTAGTTTCTCGCGCTGCGCTCTAGACAGTTTTTTGGAGTCTTTCAACCCGGCAATCGGCGAACCTAAAACAACCGCCCCGGCTACCAACGGTCCAGCCCAACATCCCCGGCCAACCTCATCAAGTCCCACTAGCATATCAACAGTCTAACACCTCAAGCTTGCGCTTAATTATTTTTTAATGTATATTCGCCGCATGAATACACCCGCCAGAATAGGCGTGGGCCTTCTGGAAGTTGGCCTCGCCGTCAGTCTTGCCGCATGCGGCACCGAATCTACCGCCGCCAATCAAGATGACAAGTCTACTCCAGCAGGCGTGGCCTTAGCTGCCAATCCGACATTCGATGCTCATGCCGGCGAAACTAACAAATTGCGTAAACTTACTGATGGCGTGCATTGTGTCGGGGCCACGGCCGTACGCTACGGCGATTCGGGCACAGTCCACATCAGCATTGAACTTGATCCGCCCGGCGAGGCTAAAGGCGTGCAAACGAAAGTGGTCTTGGCAGGCTTTAACACTGTCACAGGCTTTGTAAGCGGCACCGATGCAACTATCGCCACCGATGCCGGCGGCGGTTACGGGCGGTTCAACGCCACTGCCTACATCCCCATTGGTGCGAAGGGCATGTTTAACCAAACTGAATGCCCCAGCGTTGGCATTGACCAGCAATAAGAGCCAAATATAGAAACACCCGCCGAATTGGCGGGTGTTTTGGTTGATCTAAAAAACTGCTCTAGGCGTCTTCGTGCTTGGCAACAGCGGCTTCGAACTTAGCCTCTTTTTCGGCTTCTTCCTCGGCCTTCTTGGCGGCTTCGGCTTCAGCGAGGGCAGCCTTCTCGGCGGCCAGCTTGGCTTCTTCCTCTTCAGCTTTCAAGTCGCGGATATTGTTCACAGCCTGGCGGTCGAAATCGACGCCGCCCAAGCGAGCCGACTTACCGGTGCGCTGGCGCATGTACGTCAGGTAGTTACGGCGAACCTTGCTGCGCTTAGTAACCTCTACTTTAAGTACCAACGGGCTGTGGAGCAAAAAGCTCTTCTCGACGCCAACACCGCTAGCGATTCGGCGGACGACGATACGGCTGGTGTGCATGTCCTTGCGGTCGGTGCGGATTACCATGCCCTGGAAAATCTGGACGCGCTCTTTGTTGCCTTCGCGGATTTTCTGGTGGACTTTAACGGTGTCGCCGCTCTGTACATCAACAACGGCGCCCTTCTTAAACTTCTCTTCGATTTTTTGAATAACAGATTGCATTGCCTATTAAACCTTACACTTCTATTTGCTTAGCCTCAAGTATAACACATCTGTTAGCGGAAGGAAATACTTATCTGCCGCCGCGCCGACGCCTGTTCGATTTCGGGCGAAAGCCCTTCTGGGCCGGTTTTGAGGGTGCGGGTTTGTTGAGCCGGTCGTTAAGCAAGGCGGTAACCGCCTCGCGCAGCAGTACATTGGGGTCCGTTGCTGGCTCAGGCTCCGATTCCTTCTCAACCTCAGGAGCCCCAGCCCGTTCCTCCATCATTTTCGTGAAGACAACCACTGCCAGGGCGCGCGCCGGCTCGTCGAACAGCTCCGAGCCATGGTATTCGCGGGGGCCGTCTTCGCGGCCGGCGATGACCCCGCTCGCTTGCACGGTGTCTTTCATAATAAATGCTAGGATAGCTTCGCGCAGACTTTCCGCGGCCTCGCCCGCTTCTTTGTCTGGGGCGCTGCGAATAAACGGTATCTCTACCCCATGTACGACGTGAACCGGGCTCAGGTCAACAATAAAATGACTACGCGAAACTCCGTCGGCTCCGGTGTGCTCCAGCCGCAATACGCCAATCCGCTCTTCTCCCAGGGCGACGTTCGGGTCAAAAGCATCAGGATCCAAGAAGTCATCGGTGTCCACCCACACGCTCCAATCCTCAGTCTTGAGGGTCACGAAATCGGCCAAAGGGTACACCGGGACACCGGGCTCAATCTCCAGCAAGGTCAGCATGCGGGCCGCCTTCGGCAGCGCAGTAGGAACATCAGCTCCTATGTTGTGCGAGCTGAACTCAAAACCAGGCGGCATCTCTACTCGGCCGGGGGCCGCATTTAACAGAGCCCATTCCCCATCCCCTGGAAATGCTTCGATTGCATCAGCCATGAATTATTAACAATATTTCATAATTAAATATACAGAGCAATCTTTTGTGAGGAATATCGCACGCATGCCTTACAATAAAACCTATGGATTACGCGAAACTGGCTCTGGAAAAGCACAAGGAACTGCGCGGCAAGATTGCCCTGGAGCTGAAGGACCAGTTGGATAGCCGCGAAAAACTGAGTACTTATTACACGCCCGGTGTTGCTGCGGTCAGCAGCTATGTGGCCGAACATCCCGATGAGACGCGCGACTACACTTGGTTGAACAATGTAGTGGCCGTAATCAGCGACGGTTCGGCTGTTCTCGGCCTGGGCGACATCGGCCCCTACGGCGCGCTGCCGGTGATGGAAGGCAAATGCATGCTGTTTAAACACTTCGCCAATCTGGATGCCGTGCCGATTGTTTTGGACGTGCACAGCGCCGATGAAATCGTTGCAGCAGTAAAGGCCATGGCGCCGAGTTTCGGCGGCATCAATCTGGAAGACATTGCTGCGCCCATTTGTTTTGAAGTAGAGGACCGGCTCAAAGCCGATCTGAAAATCCCAGTGATGCACGACGACCAGCACGGCACCGCCGTGGTAGTACTGGCCGGGCTGATCAACGCCATGAAAGTGACCGGCCGCAACTTGGCCGACGCCAAAATCGTGATCTCCGGAGCGGGCGCCGCCGGAACTGCGATCATCAAACTACTGCACCACTACGCCAAACCGCGGATGTTCGCCGTCGACAGCAAAGGCGTTATCAGCGCCAACCGTACCGACCTGAACGACGAAAAGAAGCGCCTGCTACAGTTCACTAACCTGTCTGGTATCGACGGCTCGCTGCAAGATATCCTGGAAGGTGCTGACATATTTATCGGTGTGTCGAAGCCCGGATTGCTCACTAAGGAAATGGTCAAGTCGATGGACAAAGACCCGATTATCTTCGCCATGGCCAACCCGGTACCCGAAATTCTGCCGGATGAGGCCAAGGCTGCCGGCGCTGCTATTGTGGCCACCGGCCGCAGTGACTTTCCGAATCAGGTCAACAACGCCCTGGCTTTCCCCGGCATCTTCCGCGGTGCGCTCGACAACCGCGTCACGAAAATCACCGACGAACACAAAATTGCAGCCGCCGAAGCCATTGCCGGCTTGGTTGAAAACCCGGACGCAGACAACATCATCCCCAGCGTGCTCGACCCGCGGCTAGTGACCGCCGTCGCCGCTAAAATCGTTTAGGCAGCCCGGCGCTTCAAACGGTTGCGCTCTCGCTCGGAGAGTCCGCCCCAAATGCCGCGCTTTTCATCGTGGGTCAGGGCGTACTCCAAACATTCGTTTTTCACCTCGCAACGGCCGCAGATTCGTTTGGCCTCTCTGGTACTGCCACCTTTCTCCGGATAGAAAGCCTCCGGGTCGGTGGTCTGGCACAGTCCGATCTCCTGCCACTCAAACCCCTGCTCAATTAACCCCGGACCAGCGAGACTGCCGGCCGCCTGCGCAATTCCTCGGTCAATAGACCTGGTTAGTTCTGGCGTCCTCAAGTCTTCAGGTAATGGTTCAAGATTTTGCCCGGGACCAAGGTCCCTAACCCACGTAGGAAACGCAATGCCTTCGACAGCTTGTGAGGCAGTTGTTCGTAACATCACTCACATCTATACAATTACCGAAAACCGAACGCAAGACGACTAAAACGAGATTAAGTAACTCACTTCTTTGGACATGATGAATATCACATTAGCCGACAACACGGTAGACTTCTTCGATGCTGGTGAGGCCGGCGCAAGCTTTGAGTACGCCGTCTTGGAGCATGGTTAGCATACCCTCTTCGACGGCCTTTTGCTGCAGCATGTCGGTCGTGATCTGGCCGGGCGGCAGCTTCAGCAACTGCTGGATACCGGGCGTCATCTGCATCTGCTCGCGCAGAGGAATCTGGCCGGCGTAGCCAAAGGGATTTGCCGGCGACGGCACAGGCCTGTAGAGCGTGATGGTGTTTGGGTCAGGACGCTCGACGCCGGGCGGTAGCGTATCAATAATCTCTTTCAGGCGTGCGCGCAGCGCCTCGTCAGGCTGATAGGCCTGCTTGGTTTTATCGTCGAAGGTGCGTACCAGGCGCTGAGCCATGATCAGGTGCATCGCCGACGCAAACAACGGGTTGATGCCGACAAAATCAAGCATGCGGGTCAACGCCGCAGCCGCCGAGGAGGCGTGGAAGGTGCTGAGCACCAAATGGCCGGTTAAGGCCGCTTGCAGAGCAGTCTTGGCGGTGTCCTGGTCGCGGATCTCGCCCACCATTACTACGTCCGGATCGAGGCGCAGTACAGCGCGCAATCGCTCGGCAAAGCCGGTGGCGTTCTGATCGCCCTCTACCGGGATCTGGACGATGCCCTTCAGATAGTATTCAATCGGGTCTTCGAGGGTAATGATCTTCCGCTCGTCGCTGTTCAAGGTATTGAGCAGCGAATACACCGTGGTTGTTTTACCAGATCCGGTTGGGCCGACGATTAGCACCATGCCGGTTGGGTGGCTAATGATATCGTCGACGATACCTCGCTCGCGCGGGCTCATACTGAGCTTGTCCAGGTTCAGCAGCTCCATCTTCATGGTGAATAGACGCATCACTGCATCCTGCCCGTAGGCCGTCGGCACCGTTTCGACACGCATGTTAACGGTGACCTCTTCGCCCGTCGCCATAGTGTACTTCTTATTAACATGGCCAGTCTGGGCTTTTTTATCGCTCGTCGAAACATTGGCGGCGCTGGCGATAACCGACATCAGCGTACGGTACTTGTCGCGGTCCAGCCAGGCGATTACGTGCAGCACGCCATCCACCCGGAAACGGATGCGCACATTCTCTTCCTGGTTCTCCAGGTGTATGTCCGATGCCTTGAGCCGGAATGCCTGCTTCACCAAATAGGCCAGGATGTCGTCCGGCCGCACCTGGGCGAGCGTAGCGGAGATGTCCTCCAAGGCCCCGGTTTGGGTGGTCTTGGTAATATTTATGTCCTGGTAGACGATCTGCCGCGGCGGATCGTACAGGCGCATATACTCGCGGAAGCCGGTATCGGAAATAATCGCAAAATCAATTTTAACATCCGTAAAACGCTGCTGCAGTGCGTGGATCACCTGCTGGGAAGTAGTGGTCGTAATACCGAAAGATATCCGTCCCTTTTCAACGACCAGCGGCACGACTTTCATCTGGTACAGTTCGGGAACAGATAAAAGCTCGCGGTACAGCGCCTTTTGAGGCATCGCCGACGTATCGACGTAGGCAAAACTTAAGGTTTGGGCCCGCCGCTGAGTCGCCGACTCCTCGCCTGCCCGCGCGTCTTGATTCATGTTCCAAATTATATCTGACTTCCGGCCGGTTAACCACTAGCTTAATGGCTATTTTAATGCAGCGTAGATGGTGGCACTAAAATCAGCGATGGGCGTGGGGCTGCCGTTGTTCTGAGTGAGGATGGCCACCACGTAGACCCGGCCGCTCGGAAGCGTCATGATGCCGACGTCGTGGTAGTTGGCCGATTCGTTCCAGCCGACCTTCGTTTCCCAGGTTGCTTCGGGAGAGCCTTTGGCCAACCCGCCCCGGAATTTTGCATCCTGCACGCGCATTGCGTCTTTCAAGAAAGCCGTGCTGTCGGCATTCAGGTCCCGGCCGTCGACGATATACTGCAAAATCAGCGCCGCGTCCTGGGCGGTTGTAGTAATGCCGGCAAAGACGGTGTTGTTGATACCCATGGCAGCCACTCGCTGGCGCAAAGTCTCCTGCCCCATGTCGGCCATCATCGCTTCGCCGCACGGGCTGTAGGATTCCCGGATCATCTTGTCAACGCACTGTTTGCGAGTGAAACCTTGGGTCAAAATTTGATTGGGGTCCTGCTTGCCGCTCTGAAAATCAACCAGAGCAAGATAAGCGATGTAAAGCTTATATAAACTGGCGGCAAAGAATTTTTCGTCCGCATTATGCGAGGCAACGACCTGTTTGTTGGCCGGATCGTAGACCACAATGCCGAAATTGATGCCCGGCCGCTTGGCCACCCAGGCGTCAACCACCGGCTGCAGATCGACAAGCGGCGGCTTGGGTTGTTCGACAGTTTTTGGCGTCTCGGTTTTATTGGCCACCGTCTCCGCGGCCGGCTTGGGCAGCGGCCGATGGTTCAGCCAAAAGAATGCGCCGGCAGATGCGGCCGCCAGCAGGACCACAGCCGAACATATCCACAACATCAGCGGCCTTTTTGTGGCTCGCCGCCTGCGCCGGTACATTCCCATAATGCTATAATTATGCCTGAAGTTTACCGTTAATAGCAATTTGGAGCATCCTTTGCGCGAAATTATTCTAGTAGCCCACAACCTTCGCAGCACCCATAACGTCGGGTCGTTACTGCGTACCGCCGAAGGTCTAGGTGTAACAAAAGTTATCTTAAGCGGTTACACGCCATACCCGATGCACGACGAAGACCGCCGCCTGCCGCACGAAGCCGGCAAGCTCGGCAAACAGATCAACAAGACCGCCCTGGGCGCCGAAGATATGGTCAAATGGGAACACCACGCTGAGATTATTCCAGTGCTCAACAAATTGAAGAGAGACGGCTACGCCGTAGCCGCACTCGAGCAAACCGACGATGCGCACGAACTGCATAAATACCACCCGCCGCAAAAGATCGTTCTGGTACTCGGCCGCGAAGTCGAAGGTCTCGAGCCGGAAGTGTTGGCCGTCTGCGACCTGGCCCTCGAAATCCCGATGTTCGGCAAAAAAGAATCGTATAACGTCGTCCAAGCCGCGGCCATGGCTCTCTACCATTGCCGTTTCGTCGAATAGCCGTGAGCGGTATGCTACACTGGAACTAAGATGGTACTCGTAACACAAAAAAAGCGATCCACAACTATTCATGAAAGACGGCGGCGCGGCCAGCACCACCGCCAGTCGCACGACTACCACAAAGCTTATTGGCCATATCTGCCGATGGCGTTCATTGTTGGTTTGGGCATTGTGGCCAATACGTTCTGGGGT
>DATJJV010000030.1:0-12176 GCA_035491975.1 Pristimantibacillus sp.
GCTCATCAATGGATTCAATGAGCCGTTCGGGGACTATACCTGCCAGCAGACCTAAAATCTGAGCGGTACCCACCGAGCGGACAAGCTCAAAGGTAAACGGCGCCAGCCATCTAAGCCTAGCCTTGTCCGCCTCGATATCCAGCGCGCTGCGCACAAACTCGGCGTTGACGTGGGCGTTGTGGGCGGCCGTTACGACCCGGTCCAGGCTAGCTCCCGTAAGCTCCGAAGCGGCATGAGAACGCCAAAGCCCCGGCCTTCGTTCATTTTGCAGCACGGCGTGTGTGACCATCGGCGTGGCCACCGGTGTCTCAGGAAGCTTGCGTGTGCCGCCAATATAGGCAGAGACAACCTCGCGGCTCGGTTCTTCACCAATTCGTTCATTTAGCAACATAGTGGCCAATTATATAAACAAATCGGTCCAAGATCATGGAATTTTGATTAAATCAAACCGATCTATCCGGCAGCGACTTTTTGAAGCTCGCGGTAGAGATTATCCTCGATCTCGACTTCACCTGTTTTTTCAGCTTCGGCAGCCATGCGGTCGCCCCGTTCACTTGGCAAGAGGATTTCATCGACGCCGGGCAGCCGCTTGGCAGCTTTCAGATCGCGGATCATGAGATCCATTTGTTCACGAAGGGCTTCAAGCCCGCCAAGTACTTCCGGGTCGATGGCGATCAACAAGTGGCCGCCTGAATTTTTATCGGCGTCGCCGAAACTCATAAAGGCCGCACCAACCAGTGGGCTGCCCAATGCCTGGACAATCAGAGATAGGTGGCTACTCTTGTAGCTGCCGTCAAAGGTGCGCAGCGCGCCGTCGTCGAGCACTTTAGCCGGGTCGGTCGTCAGATTGCCATCTTTGTCGTAGGCAATGTCTTCCGGCAGTTGGCGGCCGGCGGTATTGGCTTCGATCACGCCGTAGTAGGCCATGGCCGCAGTAGCCATATCAAGCACCAGCGGCTTAGTCTTGCCGGGAACGCCGACGGCAAACGGGTTAGTCCCAAACAACGGCTGGTACGAGCCGGCCGGGGCGACGGTGTTCATCGAACCCGCAAACAACAGCCCCACCAGGCCATCTTCGGCCATCTTGCGGACATAGTAACCAATCGCGCCGGAAGAGGTGTTAATGCCATGTACGCCCACTACGGCCACCCCATGCTCGTGCGCTTTCTGGCTGGCCATTTCGACCGCCTTATTGACCGCTACCATGGCAGCGTTCTGGTGAGCGTCAAGCAGGGCAGAAACCTTACTCTCTTTCAGTACTTCGATATCGCCTGTCGCCGTGTTGCGGTAGCCCGCGCCGATCAACTTCACGACACCCTGGTTATTGCCGCGCAACTGCGCATACAACAACACTTCAGCCACATCCTTCGCCTGCTGCTCGTTAAAGCCGTACTTTAGTAATGCTTTGTGAGTTAGGTCTTTCAGTTCGGACAATTGTACCTTCATCGTCTTGGTCTCCTTGTATTACGCAGCATTGCTACATTGAGTGAGCCGTTCTAGCTCACCACTTTACGCATGTCTTCTTGCAGTTTGGTAATTAGCCCCTTGGTTTTGTCGACATCTTCGCTATGGATGAAGATGTGGTCGGTCACATACGCGCCTTGAACGTAGATACCGACGTCGTTCGGCGAGAGACGCTCGAGTATGGTCATGAGGTAGCCGGTACATGTCTCGTCGACGTTACAAAAGATACGCGTCAGGGGAGCGAGCTTCGGACGATCACCGAACACCGGCACGAACATCTGCTCCCAGGTGTCCTCAGTGACCATTACCGAGACCTCGGAAGTGTCGCGGATAATCTCCATAAACGGGTCATCCGCTTCTGAAAGTATTTGCGCGGCGCGCCGATAGTCCGAAAGTTCCAGGGTCGCGAGGACATACTGGCTGTCTTCGAACTCGAATGTGGTGCGCGCAATTGTTTGGGCGATTAATTGCTTATTAAATGTTCCCATCTCCTATCCCTCCTGTTTACCAACGTGTTTGGCGTATTGGGCTTCGAACTTATGCCACACTGCGTCTTCAACTTCAATGGAGTCGTCGGCCACAGCCTTCTGCTTAAACCGTTCGCCCTTGTAACCCGGAACGCGGACTTCGCTGAAGCCCTCGGCCGGTTTGACGGCTTCGATGTCTTCGGCCAACTTAGTAGTCTGAGCCTTAAACTCTTCAAGGGAGCCGAACGCGGCTGGGTCGATGGCTATCAAAAAGCCGCCGAGGTCATTCTCATCCTTCTGCAGCAAACCGGACTTAGCCCGCATTAGCGCGCCGTCCAAAACTTCCAGAAGTAGGTTGATGGCGTAACCGCGGTGTTCCCCAAAGGGAATTATGGAAGTTGCAACGGCGGGGTCGGTCGTCCAATTGCCCTCTTTATCGAGATAGGAGCGCTCCGGCAATTTTTGCCCGCGCTCTTTGGTGATACGGATGCTGCCGTACGGATATTTGGCCGTAGCCGCATCAAACACAATCGGCAGGCTATTAGTTGGAATGCCGTAGGCTAGGGGATTGGTACCCATAATATCCTTACTACCGCCGTAAGGCACTACCGATTGCGGACCGCCGGCGCCCGAAAGCAGACCAACCAAATCCTGGGCCGCAATCTTGCGTGCAAAATACTCCGGCATACTCTGGTAGCCGCCGTTGTAATAACCGATCAGCCCAATGCCTTGTTGGCGGGCCATATCGTAGAGTGTCGGCAACAGGTCGGCACACACCAATCCTGCGGCGCGGCCGTTGCAATTGACTAGTTTGATAGCCGGCTTATCAGCTTCAAAGGTGTGCTGCTTGCCTTTGGACTCTTCGAGCTCCTTCAAGGAAGTTTCCACCTCTCCTAAGCCGGAGAAATAGTTGTGGTGAAGATCCTGCTCGAGCCGCAGGTCGACCATCACATCCACGTCTTTTTCCTCGGCGCCAGAAGTCATCAAAACCTCTTTGAACTTTTTCTTCATTTCGGAAACGGGAACTTGCATCTGTCTCTCCTTGCAGTGAAGTGTTGCTCCTTATAGAGTAGCACCAAAGGTAAAAGGGCCGAATAGTGTCAATTAATTGACAACCGTTGCGGTGGTGGCGGGCAGGCGTGAAGTGTACAATAGAATGCTTATGAACCCCAAAATTGTTGTCATTGGCGGCGGCACCGGTACATTCGAGATGTTGAGCGGGCTGAAAAACCACACCCGCCGACTGACCGCGCTGGTGGGCATGGCCGATGACGGCGGCTCCACCGGGATATTGCGTGATGAGTACGGCGTATTGCCGCCCGGTGATGTGCGCAAGGCGCTGGTGGCGCTGGCCCGGGCGCCGGAAATGCGCGAACTGTTTAACTTCCGCTACAAAGAGGGCAGCTTGGCCGGCCACTCTTTTGGCAACATTTTCCTGAGCACCGTGGAGCAAATTTCCAGTAATTTTACTGATGCCGTCGACCTGGCCGGCAGCCTTCTGAACATCGCCGGACGCGTAATCCCGGCCACTTTGGAGAATGTCACACTGGTGTTGGACGATGGCAGCCAGGTAATCCGCGGCGAGTCGCAGCTAGACAAAGGAATCCAATTTGCCGCCCCGCGGCCCAAGGTCTGGCTGGAGCCCGATGCCAAGCTGACCCCGCAAGGCCGCCAGGCAATTCTCGAAGCCAACTTGGTAGTGATTGCGCCGGGCAGTTTGTATGGCTCATTGGCCGCAGCACTGGTTGTCGACGGCATGGCCGAGGCATTGGCGGCCACCAAGGCGCCCAAAGTCTTCATCTGCAACCTGGTGAATGAACACGGGCAGACCGACGGCTTTATGGTGCACGACCTCGCCGCCGAAATCGAGCGCTTCCTGGACGGCAAGGCCAAACTCGACTACGTGCTATACAACACCTTAAAGCCGCGCGAAGACCTGCTCAAAAAATATTTCACGGCCGAACACCGCACCTGGGTGGAATATGATGAAAAAATCCTTGCCAAGCAAACCTACAAAGCGATCGGCGGCCCTTTCGTCCACGACGACCCAGACCAGCCCATCACGTTCATCCGCCACGATGCCGGGCAGGTTTCCCGGACCCTACTGGAGATCTACGCTCGCCAGCGTGCTACTATGTAAATATGAAGTGTACAAAAGCGATTATCGCCCTGGCTGGCTATGGCGGCCGCCGGGTGCCCATCACCAAAGCCATTGAAAAATGCATGATTCCTATCGGCAACCGGCCGATTGTCGACTATATCGTTGATGACTGTATCGCCGCCGGTATCACCGACATTATTTTTGTTGTAGGCGAGCAGTCCCACCAAATCCGCACCTACTACGGCCACAACCAAGGCCTGGAGGATTATCTGGTTAAGCACCATAAGCTCGACGCACTGGACAGTATTAGCGACCTCAAGACCAAAGCCCGTTTCCACTTTGTGTTACAAGACAGCAAACAACCCTACGGCACCACCGTGCCGCTGTGGATGGCCCGCGACTACATCCGCGAAGATGAGGATTTCCTGTATCTCTATGGTGACAATATTTTCTACCGCGAAGAGGGCGGCTCGACGATTGCCGAGTTCCTGAGAGATGCGGAGGCCACCGGTGCTCAAGCCGCCATGATGGTCAACGAAGTTCCGCACGAGATGGTTAGCAATTATGGCGTCGTTGCCGCCGAAGAGCGCGACGGGCACGAATTTTTTAAGTACATCCACGAGAAGCCGACCAAGGAAGAGGCCCCGAGCAACTTCAACAATTCCGGCTGCTTTAAACTGAATTCTGCCATTTTTGAGCACGTCGAGCGCGGCATGACCCATCCCGGCAAAGAGCAATTCTTCACCGATCCGTTGAATTGGTTCCACGATGACGGCAACGATATTGCCGTTATCCGCATGAAAGCCGAGTGGCTGGACTGCGGCAGCGTCGAAGGCTGGCTATACGCCAACAACCGTGTGGTCAATTCCAAAACAGCCTCGCCAGAATCTTCAACTCTTGTATAATCGGAAGCATGAGCAATAAACCAAAAACACGTGTTTTAGTGGTTGGTGGGGGATTTGCCGGCGTTAAAGCGGCGTTGGAGTTGGGGAAGAGTAGTGACTGCGAGGTAACGCTGCTGAGCGACCATAGCCACTTTCGCTATTATCCGGGACTGTACCATACGGCCACCGGCGGCCGGCGCGCCGGCGCGCGTATCCGGCTGGAAAATATTCTGCAGGACACCCCGGGCAAGTTTGTCCGCGGCAGGGCAGCCCGCTTAGACCGCGAGAAAAAGATCGTCACGACCGACGACGGCCAAAAGCTGGAGTACGACAAGCTCTTGCTGGCCCTTGGCAATGTCACCAATTACTTCGGCATCCAAGGACTACAGGAATTTTCTTACGGCATTAAGTCAACTGAGGAGGCCGAGCGCTTCAAGAAGCATCTGCACGAGCAATTCATCGACCATGGTTGCCCGGATCTGAATTACGTGATTGTTGGCGGCGGTCCGACCGGCATCGAGCTGGCCGGCGCCTTGCCCGCCTATATCAAGCGCATCATGAAAAGCCACGGCATGAAGGAATGCAAGTTGCACATCAGCCTGGTTGAGGCTGCACCGCACCTGCTGCCGCGCGCGCCTCGCGACGTTTCGGTGGCAATCACCAAACGCCTGCGCAAACTTGGGATTAAACTGTATCTCGGTACAGCCGTGAAGGGCGAGACCGCCGACAAACTGATGCTCGGCGACCAGGACCTGCCCAGCCGCACCGTGGTTTGGACTGCAGGTGTTACCAACAATCCGTTCTTCAAAGATAACAATTTCAAGCTGACCGAACGCGGCAAGGTAGAAGTCAACCAATACCTCGAGGCCGAGCCGGACATCTTCGTTCTCGGCGACAACGCCAATACGCTTTACAGCGGCACAGCCCAGACCGCCCTGCACGACGGCGGATTCGTGGCTAAAAATATTATCCGCGAAGCCAAAGGCACGGTTCCTAAAGAATACGTCGCCAAGCAGCCAATCAGCGTCATTCCGGTCGGCCCCAACTGGGCCAGCGTGGAGTGGGGTAAGCGGCACTTTAGCGGCTACCTGGGCTGGATCTTAAGGAGTCTGGCCGACCTAATCGGCTTCCACGATCTCGAAAGCTGGCCCAAAGCTGGCGAGCAATGGATGCAGAGCCTCAGCGAAGAAGATTTGGAGTGCCCGAACTGCGGCAAAGAGAAATCGCGCACAGCCGCCGCCTAAGCCGGCCTGTATACTATCTTGGTTATGTCTGTCGAATCCCGCTTTAAACTTGCTATCTACCAAGCCGCACGCATAGGCTTTGACTCGCCGCATATTCGCATTCCGCTCTATGGGCGTACCGACAGCGGCGACCTCGTCGCAGTACTGGATGGCCGGCTCAAGGATCGACATGACCGAGTCGGTTTTTTAGTCTTGCGCGCCGCTGCCAACGGCGATACCAACGAAGTAAAAGTTGGCCTCGACCGCGCCCCGATCGATACTGTGTTGCAGGATTCCGAGGCGCAATCTTTCCGGATCAGGCTTGGCGATTATGGCGCCGGGCTGGCAGCTGGCACGCTAGCGTTGCATGTCGGCGCCGATTATCCTAACGGCTCGACTCTGAACGGACAGCCAGTCATTCCTGAGGAGTTCAGAAGCGAGGCAGTCCTTGCTGCTCTTCAGTCCGAGCCCGAGGAAGAGCACGCAAAAGTCCTGAGTCTGGCCGCTTAAAACATGACATAATAGAGCGGTGACAAGTTACGCGGAGGCTTTTCGCGCCCTTAATCCGGCGCAACGCAAGGCGGTCGAAACCATCGACGGCCCAGTACTGGTAATTGCCGGGCCGGGCACCGGCAAGACTCAGCTGCTGACCACCCGCATTGCCCACATCCTGGCCAAGACTGACACACTGCCGCAAAACATTCTCTGTTTGACGTTCACCGACTCCGCCGCCCAGACCATGCAAGCACGTTTGGGCAACATGATCGGGCAGGGCGCATACGACATTACCATCAGCACCTACCACGCTTTTGGCAGCGACATCATTCGGCGTTTTCCGGACTTCTTTGCCGACGAAGTCCAGCAACAACCGGCCGACGACCTAACCATCGACCGCCTGTTCCGCCAAATCATTGCCGGCCTGCCTTACAGCAATCCGCTCAAATATGCCGACTTGTACCTGAACGATATCAAAAGTCTAGTTAGCGACGCCAAACGCGCGCTGCTAGCGCCAGACGATCTGCGCTCGGCGGCTCAAGAAAACCTGGCTTTCATTCGCACCGCCAACCCGGTCATCCGCCGCACGCTGGAAAGTGTCGCCCGGATCGACAAAAAATCCATCCCGCTGTTTGCCAAACTACGCGAGGCGTTGGCCGGCTCAGGAGACCCAACCAAAGCCGGCAGCCGTCTTGCGTTGGCGCAACTCTTCCTTGAAACATTAGAGGAAGCCGTGTCGGCCGCCGAAGAATCGGGCAAAACACAATCATTGACCGCTTGGAAAAATGCCTGGCTGGCCAAAGACGAAAGCGGCCAATTTATCGCCGATGGCCTGCGCGCGAACCAAAAAATCATTGCTGCCGCCGCTGTCTACGAACAGTACCTGGCAGCACTGAAGGCACGCGGACTCTTCGACTACGACGACATGATCCTGCGCGCCGTTCATGCCCTCGAATCCAACGACGACCTCAAGTTCACCTTGCAGGAACAATATCAGTATGTACTGCTCGACGAATTCCAAGATACAAACGAAGCCCAACTCCGCCTAGTCGAACTGCTGACCGACAACCCGGTAAACGAGGGCCGTCCCAACATCTTGGCCGTGGGCGACGACGACCAAGCCATTTACGCCTTCCAGGGAGCCAACTACTCGCATATGCTGCAGTTCAAAGATTTATACCGTGACGTCACGGTTGTGCCGCTCACCGAAAACTACCGCTCGCATGCCGACATTTTGCACACTGCCCGCGGCATCGCCGAACAGATCGAGGAGCGGCTGCACCACCATTTCCCGCAAATCGAAAAAACACTAACTGCCGCGAGTAAAAATCTCCCTAAACAGGCGATTGTAGAAAGAAACGAAGCCCAAAGCGATGTGATGCAATACGCCTGGGTAACCCGCCGTATCCAGCAGTTGATTGAGCAGGGAATTGAACCGAGTGAGATCGCCGTACTGGCTCCCAAGCACCGCTACCTCGAGCCGCTAGTGCCGTTCCTGGCCCAGGAAAATATTCCGGTGCGCTACGAAAAACGCGAGAACGTTCTCGACGACCCGGCCATCAACCAGCTGCTGCGCATGGCCGAACTCAGCCTGGCGCTCGGTGAAGGCAAGACCAACCACGCCAATGCACTCTGGCCGCAAGTGCTCAGCTTCGGCTTCTGGGAACTGCCTACTAGTCTAATATGGAGACTCTCCTGGCAGACCGGCGACGATCGCCAAGATTGGACTACAGAGCTGCTGGAAAATGAACAGCTGAAAGCTATCGCCCTGTTCTTTATCCGTCTCAGCCAGCTGGCTGGCGCTGAGACGCTGGAGACAATGCTCGACTACCTTATTGGTACGCATGCGCTCAACCTGAACGAGCCGGGACTAGCCGAGTACAAGTCACCATACTTCGAGCATTACTTTGGCAGCCTAACAACCGACTCGGAAGACTCTACTCTTAACGCCGACTTCTGGAGCCTTCTGACGAATCTGATTGTGCTCAGGGCGAGACTAAAAGACTACCGCGGCAATAACGAGGAACGCTTAACCTTGGCCGACTTCGTGGAATTTGTAAAAGCCCACCGCGACGCCGAGCTCAAAATCCTCAATACCAACCCGTACGCCTCCGGCACCGATGCCGTCCAGCTGATGACCGCTTACAAAGCCAAGGGTATGGAGTTTGCCGCTGTTTTTGTGCTGGCAGTGAACGACGAAGCCTGGGGTGGCAAAGCCCGCACCCAGCTGACCCGAATCAGCCTGCCGCCCAACCTTCAGTACATGCGCTACGCCGGTGCTACCCAAGATGAGCGCCTGCGTCTCTTTTACGTTGCGCTGACTCGCGCCAAAACCCAACTCTACCTGGTCAACTATGCCCAGGATTATGCCGGCAAGAAAACGACCCACCTCAAGTATCTGGATGAAAGCACCGACGAAACCGGCACAACCGTCAGCCCGCTGTTACCAGAAGGCAGACAAACCGTATCGCCGGCCGAGGATGGTGTGCCCGAACCCACTACTGAACTGGCCGCTTACTGGCAGCAACGCCACGAGAATGCCTTGTCTAACCCGGATATGAAAGCGCTGTTGCAGGACCGGCTGGACAATTTCCAGCTCAGCGCCACGCACCTCAGCGACTTCGTCGATTTCGTGCACTGTGGCCCCCGGTCATTCTTCCTGCTGCGCATCTTGCGCTTTCCGCAGGCGCCGCGCACGGAGTTGCAGTACGGCCACGCCATTCACGAAACTCTGGAATGGATCCATCACGCCAACAAACAAACCGGCAAGTTACCGGGGGCTGCCGCCGCACATAAAACATTTGCCGCCCGCCTGGAAGCCAAACGCATGAGCGAACACGACCACAGCCTATTTTTGGAGCGCGGTAAAGAAACGCTGAACACCTATCTGCAACAACGCGGCCAGACTGTCTCGCCGGACAATGTCGTGGAGTACAACTTCCGGAACGAAGGCGTCTTTGCCGGAAAAGCCCATTTGGGCGGTAAGATCGACAAACTCATCATCAATAAAGAAACCAAAGAAATCGTAATTGTTGACTACAAAACCGGCCGCAGCCACACAAAGTGGACGCGCGAAATGAACCTGCACAAAAACCGCCAACAACTCTATTTCTACAAAATGCTGGTGGAGGGTTCGCACACCTTCGCCGGCTACAAAGTCGTGGGCGCCTACCTGGAATTTGTTGAGCCGGACGAAAACGGCCGCATCCAGGAACTGCACCTCACCTACGATGAAGCCGAGTACCGTAAGCTAAAGCAGCTCGCCGAGGCCGTCTGGCGGCACATCACGGCCCTCAGCTTGCCAGAGACCAACCAATACACGCCGGACCTCTCCGGTGTCGAAACGTTCGAGACGGATTTACTTAACGAATAACTTGCTGATAGGTAGTGTATGCCGGCTTCTTGGAATTGTCGGCGCGAATCAGGCCGAAGAAGTTTTCGTTGCTGCTTTGGGAAGTGCCGGAGTCTTTATTGGCGTACCAGAAAAACGGGCCGACCCAGTCGTATGATTTGTAGAGCCGGACCGCCTCTGCCAAAATGTTGGCTTGCAGCTGCTCGTCGACATGCCAAGCGCCCGAAACCGTCTCGCTGTCGGCCGGCGTGGCGGCCGGACCCGGGCCGCCGGTCGGCGCGCCGTATTCTGTAATCCAAATCTTTTTGGCGCCGTCGCCGTTGGCAACCATGGTGGCACGCAAACTGTTGGCAGTAGTGGACATTTCGGACCAGGCGCGGTCGGTGTTGTCGGCGGGCAAGCGCGGGAAAGTGTAGGGGTGGTCGGCGACTGCGTCGAACGAACCCTTAGCCCCCGCAGCGTACATCGCCATCAAGAACTCGCGGCGGCCCATGTTGGTGCCATCATTCGGCACTGGCGCCAAGCCGGCGCTAATTACCACGGAGCTCGAATCGGCAGCTTTCACGGCGCTGTAAGTTGTGCGCAGCAGTTGGGTATAAGCAGCCGGGTCGGTGTGCGGCACCCAGAATTGGGCATTGTTCGGCTCATTCCAAATCTCCCAAGCATGCACGCCTTGCGGTGCGTAGCGATGGACGGCCAGCGAGGCAAAGGCGGCAAATTCGTTCGGGTCGCGCGGCGGGCACTGCGCGCTGCCGCAACCGGAAGCACGAGCCCAACCGGGCGTGTAGTCCAAAATGGCCAGCACATTGAAGTTGTGGGCGCGGGCGGCGCTGATCACGCGGTCATAGTCGGACCAGTGTTGCTGCGAGGCGTCATCCGGTTGGACGTTCGGCCATTCAATGTCGAAACGCAGCCAGGTTACTCCCATGGCAGCGATATCATTCAACTCAGTGTTGAGGTCTGCCGAACTCAAGGTAGACAGACGGCTGCCGGCAGCAATCCCATAGCTGTGGCCAGTATCTTTCAGGTTGGTGATGGCCACAACCAACGGCGCCTTGGACTTGGAGGTCTTCCGCCCGCCTGCAGCCGGCCCGCTCAGCGGCGTGGCGACAACCACAGATGGCTCAGAAGTGTAGGTACTGAGCATCTTGCCACGCGAAGAGATAAGCTCCGTGCCGGGGCTGGAGAGCTTGTCGCCGCCCAGGAATGTTTGAAAGCCGAGAATCGCTCCGAGCATCGCAAACATAGCGAGCACAATGCTCGCCGTATGACGGCGTTTCGTCGCGGGCCTGCGGGCCCAATGGTATTCTCCTTGATCACGTAACCACATAGGTGTCTACTTATGCTAACTTATACCGGCAGCAAAGTAAAAATTCTGCTGTAACTTCGATTTGCATGCCACCCCGGAAAGTATTGCTAAATTGTAGCATATATGACGGAATAATGGTACAATATATCTGTGAAAAGCCCTCTGTTGGCGCGAGCTATTAGAAGTTGCCGTGTGAGCCTAAAGCTCCTTGCTTTAGGCGTGCCTGCCAATCTGCTCGCCGTCCGCCGTGCTGCGCGCTTGCGCAGGGTTCCGGCCGAAACACTGGTTCGTACTCATGCCCAGCAAACCAAGCGCCATTTTGCAGCCGCAAAAAAACTGGGCAGCCAGGCGATCTTCGTCGTCATCCCTTGCCGCAACGAAGCTCAGCATTTGCCGTCGACACTGGTTGCGTTAGCGAGGAACGATAACGTGGTTCCGATAGTTGTCGATAACAACTCGACCGATCGCACCAGCAAAATCGCCAAGCAAATGGGCGCGATTGTGGTCGTCGAGCCTGAAGGCAACAAGATGGCTGGCACGCAAGCCGGAATCCGCTGCGCGCGGGAGACATTTGGTGCTGAACGGATATTATTTCTAGATGGCGACACGATGCCCCTGCCACGCTGGGGCGCTGCCATGGACCGCCGGCTGCAACAACTCGACGCCGGCAACGGCGCCGCCGTATTCGGCTCGACTATCAGCATGTTTGGCCCTAGCCACCTGGCCAACATTGCAGCGACCGCACTAGGTTTGATGTATACAATCTTGCGCGAGCAACGCGGCGAAGACCCGATTGCCCGCGGTGGAAATTACGGCTTGTCTTTTGACGCCTCAGGCGCCATGGAAAAGCAACTGCTCGCCCTCAAAAAAGATTTATTTTA
>DATJJV010000031.1:0-46137 GCA_035491975.1 Pristimantibacillus sp.
GGGCGTCCGCCCGACTGTCCGCGGTGTTGTTATGAACGCTGTCGACCACCCGCACGGTGGTGGTGACGGTGGCCGTCACCGCATGGCTAAGGCACCGCGTACTCCGTGGGGCCAGAAGACCTTGGGTTACAAGACCCGTACTCGCAAGAGCACGAGCAATATGATCGTAAGAAGCCGTCACGCGGCTAAGAGGAAGTAAGAGGTAAAGATATGAGTCGTTCACTGAAGAAAGGACCATTTATCGACCCCAAGCTTGCCAAGAAAGTAGCAGCGCTTGCGGCCGAAGATCGGACCATCATCAAGACCTGGGCTCGTTCGAGCACTATCGCACCGGAATTTGTTGGCCGCACGTTCGCCGTGCACAACGGCAAAGTCCACGTGCCGGTGTTCGTTACCGAGAACATGGTCGGCCACAAACTTGGTGAATTTTCACCAACCCGTAAATTCCGCAGCCACGGCGGTAAATTAGCAAAGGGCGGTAAGTAGCATGGGTGTACTCGCAGTCGCTAAAGGCGTTCGCATGAGCCCGCGCAAGGTTGGCGTAGTTGCCGACCTCGTCCGCGGCCGCACCGTCGCCGACGCCCTCGTTATTTTGGAGCACGTCCCTCGCCGCAGCGCTTTGCCGGTTCTGAAGACCGTGAAGAGCGCTCAAGCGAACGCTGACCACAACCACAACATGAAGCCCGACACGCTTAAGATCGTTGAGATCAGCGTGTCTCCTGGCCCGCGCCTGAAGCGCTTCCGCCCGGCCGCCCACGGCCGCGCCCTGCCTTTCCAGCGCCGCACCAGCCACATCCGGGTTGTCGTGGATGGCGAAGTCCGTGCACCAAAGAAACCTAAAGCCGAGAAGGAGGCAAAATAATGGGCCAGAAGGTAAACCCCATCAGTATGCGCCTCCAGGTCAACAAAGACTGGCGCAGCAAGTGGTTCGCTGGCAAGCGTGAGTACGCCACGTACCTGGCACAAGACCTGGCTGTCCGCCGCATGATCAAGGACAAGCTGGGCAGCCGTGCTGCTATTAACAAAGTTGATATCGAGCGTTCGCCAAACTTGGTGACCGTCACTGTTACCACCGCTAAGGCTGGTGTTGTGATTGGCCGCGGCGGCGCTGGTGCTACCGAGCTGAAAGCTGCCGTAGAGCGAATCTACGGTGTCCCAGCCCGCGTTAACATTGAAGAAATTAAGAAGCCGGAAATGTACGCCAAGCTGGTTGCCGAGAACATCGCTCACCAGTTGGAGCGCCGCATGAGCTTCCGCCGCGCGATCAAGAGCTCCAGTGCCGCTACCATGCGCGCCGGTGCCCTGGGTATCCGCATCGAAGTCGCCGGCCGTCTGAACGGTGCTGAAATGTCCCGCCGCGAAAAGGAAGTAGCTGGAAGCGTTCCTCTGCACACTTTGCGCGCCGACATCGACTTTGCCCAAGTTGCCGCCAAGACCCCAGCCGGTGTTATCGGTGTAAAGGTTTGGATCTTCAAGGGAGGCCTCTAACATGTTAGTTCCTAGTCGAACCAAGCACCGCAAGGTGCGCAAGGGCAAGATCGACGGCCCGGCAACGAAAGGCAATTACATCGCTTACGGCGAGTTCGGCCTGCAGTCCCAAGGCCACGAGCGCGTGACCAGCCGCCAAATCGAATCTGCCCGTCAGGCGATGACCCGCTACATCTAGCGCGGTGGCAAAATTTGGATCCGCATCTTCCCGCACACCCCTGTTACCCGCAAACCGTTGGATGTAAAGATGGGCAGCGGTAAGGGCAGCCCGGAATTCTTCGTCGCCAAGGTCAAACCTGGCACCGTCCTGTTTGAAATGCAGGGGGTAAGCGAAGAAGTCGCCCGCGAGGCTATGCGCCTGGCTGGCCACAAGCTGCCGGTTAAAACTAAGTTTATTGCAAAGGAGGAGCTCTAGATGAAAGTCGTAGAAATCCGCAAGTTGTCAACTGAGCAGTTGGCTTCTGAAAGCACTAAACTCCGCGAAGAAATTGTTGAGCTGAAGCGTCGCCTGCACATGGGCGAAGTCCAAAACGTACGCGTCATTCGTAGCAAGCGTAAGGACCTGGCGCGGATGCTCACCGTATTAAGCGAGCAACTCGCAAAGGAGACGAAGTAATGGCAAAGACATTCAAAGGGATTGTCTCGTCTGCTGCGGCTGACAAAACCATTGTCGTCACCGTGAGCAGCAGCAAAACCCACCCGTTGTACCACAAGCAGTACACCGTGACCAAGAAGTTCATGGCCCACGACGAACAGAACGAGGCCAAAGAAGGTGACCGCGTCCGTATTATCGAGACCCGGCCGCTCAGCAAGCGCAAGCACTTCATGCTGAAGAAAATTATCGAGAAGGCTCCGGTCCAACACGTTGAAACCGAAGTACCCGCCGAAGTTGCTGAAGTGATTGAAAAAGCTCCGGAAGCCAAGGAAGAAGCTCCCGCAAAGGAGACCAAGTAATGATCCAGCAAGAAACCCGGCTGGTTGTTGCCGACAACAGCGGCGCGAAGGAAATCCTTTGTATCCGTGTCCTCGGTGGCACCCGCCGCCGCTACGCCCGCACCGGTGATATCATTGTCGCTACGGTGAAGGACGCCAACCCTAGCGGTAACGTCAAGAAGAAGAGCGTCGTCAAGGCTGTTGTGGTCCGCACTACCGAGAAGATCCGCCGCAAGGACGGTTCGACCATCAAGTTCGACGACAACGCCGCCGTTATCATCGGCGAAGACAAGCTGCCTAAGGCTACCCGTATCTTTGGCCCGGTGCCGCGCGAACTGCGCGACCTCGGTTACGCTAAGATCATTAGCCTCGCACCGGAGGTACTGTAATGGAAAACAAGATTTACAAGATCAGGCTGAAGAAGGGCGACAACGTCGTTGTCCTCGCCGGCAAGTACAAGGGCAAGACCGGTAAGGTTTTGGCTACCCATCCTCGCGAGAACAAAGTCACCGTTGAAGGTATTAACATCGTCAAGAAGCACCAGAAGCCGAACCGCGCTAACCCGCAAGGCGGCATCCTGGACATCACCAAGCCGATGTGGGTCTCGAAGGTCGCTATCGTCGATCCTTCCACCAAGAAGGCCAGCCGTATCGGTTACGAAGTAGCTAAGGACGGCACCAAGAAGCGTGTACTTAAGAAGAGCGGAAAGGAGATCAAGTAATGGCTGCTGCAACTAAAGAAGTTACCACTGCGCGTCTCCGCGAACAGTACCGCTCTAAGATCGCTGCCGAGCTCAAGAAGGAACTGGAGTTGGCTAACCCGCACCAGATCCCACGCCTGCAGAAGATCACCGTTAACGTTGGTCTCGGCAAGGCTAAAGATGACAAGAAAGTCATCGAAGCCGCTACTAACACGCTGACCAAGATCACCGGCCAGAAGCCGATGGAAACGATCGCCAAGAAGTCGATCGCCAGCTTTAAGCTGCGCGAAGGCAACAAGATCGGCCTGAAGGTCACCTTGCGCGGCGATAAGATGTACGAATTCCTCGACCGCCTGATTACCGTTGTGCTGCCGCGCTTGCGCGACTTCCACGGTGTCAGCCCCCGGGCTTTTGACAAGCAAGGCAACTATTCCATCGGTATGACCGATCAGTCGGTCTTCCCGGAGCTGACCTTCGATGAGACTACCACGGTGCATGGTCTGCAAGCTGTTTTCACCATCAAGTGTGAGAAACCGGCTGATGCCCGCGCCCTGCTCGAGAAGTTTGGTATGCCGTTTGAAAAGGAGGCCAAGTAATGGCTAAGAAGTCTATCATTGTCCGCGACCTGAAGCGCCGCCGGATGAACGCCAAGTACGCTAGCAAGCGCGCCGAGCTCAAGGCACTCGGTGACCTGGAAGGTTTGGCCAAGTTGCCCCGCAACGCCAGCCCGACCCGCCTGAAGAACCGTTGTGTCGAGACCGGCCGCCCGCACGGCTACATGCGCACCTTTGGCCTGAGCCGTATCTCGTTCCGCGAGCACGCCAGCAAGGGTGAAATCCCCGGTGTAACTAAGGCCAGTTGGTAGAAAGGAAGGATGAATATATGGTATCTACAGACCCAATCGCCGACATGCTGACCCGCATCCGCAACGCTATCAATGTGCGCAAGAGCGAGGTTATTATGCCTCACTCCAAGCTCAAGCAGTCGGTTGCCGAATTGCTGAAAGACAGCGGCTTCCTGACCGATGTCAAGGTAGTCGATGCAACTATCGGTAAAAGCCTCAAAATCGTCATCAACCCTGGCGACGAGAGCGCCCGCATTACCGAGATCGTCCGTCTGAGCAAGCCGGGCCGCCGCGAGTACACTAATGTCAAAGAGATCCCTGCCGTTAAGCACGGCCGCGGTGTCGTCATCATCAGCACCTCTAAGGGCATGATGACTGGCGCACAGGCCAAGAAGAACGGTGTGGGCGGCGAATTAATTTGTAAGGTTTATTAGTAGGAGAAATCGATGAGTCGAGTAGGAAAACAGCCTATCGCTATCCCAAGCGGCGTGACAATCACTGTCGACCCTGATTTCGTAACTGTGGCTGGCTCTAAAGGCACGCTGAAGCAGTTTACGATGCCGGGTGTTACCGTCAAGGTAGAAGAAGGCCAAGCAGTTGTCGTCCGCGACAACGACGAGCCCACCAACCGTGCCAAGCACGGCCTGATGCGCTCGCTGGTTAACAACATGGTCGTTGGCGTCAGCCAGGGCTTCGCTAAGAAGCTGGAGATCACCGGTGTCGGTTACCGCGTCAACATGCAGGGCGCTGACCTCAAGTTCAACTTGGGCTTCAGCCACGACGTTATATTTAAGCTCCCGCAGGGCATTACCGCCACTACCGAGCAAAACGTCATCACCATTTCTGGTATCGACAAGCAACAGGTTGGCCAAGTGGCCGCCGAAATCCGCGCCTTAAAGAAACCTGAACCATATAAGGGTAAGGGTATCAAGTACGTCGGTGAGCGCATCTTACGCAAGAGCGGTAAGAGCGGGAAGGAGAAATAGCCATGAATAGTTTACTGCACAAGCTCCGCAACCAGTGGCAGCGCAAGCACCGTGTCCGGGCTACCGTTTCCGGCAGCGCTGAGCGTCCGCGTTTGAGCGTGTTCATTTCGAACAAGAACATTACCGCCCAGGTTATCGACGATGAGAAGGGCAAGACCCTGGCTTATGTATCGACTGTTGGCGCTAAGGCTGCCAAGGGCTCGATGACCGAGCGCGCTGCCTGGGTTGGCGAAGAAATCGCCAAGAAGGCCAAGGCCGCAAAAGTTAAAAAAGTCGTGTTTGACCGTGGCGGCCACATCTATCACGGCCGTGTCGCCGCACTGGCTATGGCCGCACGTAACGCAGGATTGGAGTTTTAATCATGGCTGAAGAATCTACAGCACCACAACAAGCTGCAGCCGAAGTCGCCGCACAAGCCCAGGGTCCTCAACAGGGTTACCGCGGGCGTGGTGGCCGTGACGACCGCCGTGGCCCTGGCGGCCCGCGCGGACGCCGTCCGGAGCTTGCACCTGAAGAAAAGCAATTTGACGAGCGTGTCGTACACATCGATCGCGTCGCCCGCGTCGTAAAGGGCGGCCGCCGTTTCCGCTTCCGCGCTTTGGTGGTGGTTGGTGACCGCAAGAACCGCGTCGGTGTTGGTACCGCTAAGGGTGCAGACGTTACTGCCGCCGTTACCAAGGCTACCGAAGTTGCTAAGAAGCACTTCGTTACCGTCCCGGTTTACAAGGGTACTATCCCGCACGAAGCCGAGGCTAAGGTTAGCGGTGCACGCATCCTGATCAAGCCGGCTGCCCCTGGTACCGGTCTGATCGCCGGCGGTACTGTCCGTGTCGTTCTCGAAGTCGCTGGTATCAGCAACGTTTTGAGCAAGTCACTCGGTTCGACCAACAAGACCAACGCTGCCTACGCCACTATCGCTGCTCTGCAGTCGATTGTCCCGGCTAAGAATTGGGTTACCGCTAAGAACAGCAAGAAAGCAGAGAAGTCCGCTGAGGCTAAGGTAGAGGCCGCTGCTAAGCCGGCTGCTGCCAAGGCTGCTAAGAAGAGCGAGGACAAGTAGTATGAAGTTTAACGAATTACAAGTCGACCGTAACCGCAGCGCCAAGCGCGTCGGCCGCGGCATCGCCGCCGGCCAAGGCAAGACTGCCGGCCGCGGCACCAAGGGCCAGATGGCCCGTACTGGTAAGGGCAAGCGCCCAGGCTTCGAAGGTGGTCAAACTCCTTTGATGCAGCGCATGCCGAAGCTCCCGGGTTTTACCTCTAAGGCCAAGCGCGCTGAGGTAGTCTACACTGGTCAGCTCGATCAGTTTGCCGGTAAAGTCGCTGACGCCGAGGCTCTGGCCAAGGCCGGCCTCATCACCAACGCTTTCGTGAAGGTCAAGGTTATCTTGAATGGTGAAGTCACCAAAAAAGTAACCGTCAAGGCACAGGCCATCAGCGCCAGCGCCCTCGAAGCCGTCCAGAACGCTGGCGGATCCTTCGAAAAGGTTGCGGTGAACGCTCGCCCCTCTTCAGCGAAGAAGACCGAAAAGCTCGCAGCAGTTAAAGAAAGCCGCGAGGCCAAGAAGGCTACCAAAAAAGCAGCCAAAAAAGCAGCCTAAGCAAGCTAATCTAAAACAACAAAGCGCCTCGATCAGGGGCGCTTTTGCTATATACTGGAGACATCATGGCCAAGTCCGAGAGACAGCGCGACAAGCATATAACGCGTGAGATTCACCGCTTATTCTGGACCGGCAACTTTTTGGATAAGTGGATGCTGTTTTTCTCGTACTTGGGCCGGATGCCGGCTGTAGCCGCCTACAACATTCTAATCCCGCTGTTTAGCGCCTACGCGATCCAAGCCATCTTGAACCATCAGTTTGATAGGGTTACTACTTACGCCTGGTGGGTCATCGGCTTGTCGCTTTTCTACTGCTTTATGTGGAGTTTGGCCGGCGTAACGGTCAGCCGCAACGCCATAACCGGTTCGGAGTATGTGCAGCGAAAAGTGTTCAGCAACTACCTGCAGAAGGATTACGACTTCTTTAGCAACGCCTATTTCGGCTCTCTCGGTGCCCAAGCTTCGCGCATCCGCGATGCGTATAACGGCTATGGCGAGTTGATGACATTGGCTATTCCAAAGCAGGCGACGATTGTGGTTGGCGGCATTATCGTTATTTGGTACCATTCGGCCGTTTTGGCGCTCGTTACGCTGGCGGCGATGGCCTTTGTGCTGAGTTTTACGATCTTAAGCAGTTCGTGGCGGTTGAAATTTCGCCGCCGCACAAGCGAGGCCAGTAGCGAAGTCGCCGGCCATATCGGCGACGCCCTGACGCACGGAACGACCGTAAAAAGTTTTGCCATGGAAGGGTTCGAAGAACAGCGGCTGCAGAAGTCGATTAAGCTGTGGAGCCGCGAGCAGTACCGGTCATGGGTTTCGGCCTTGCCCGCCGACAACGGCCGTATGCTATTGGCAGCAGTCACCACCGCAATCTTGCTGGTCCTTTCGGCGAAGTTGTATCAGCGCGGCAGCGTCGACATTATGATAGTCATCTTGATCCAGTTATATGTGGTCAAATTGGTTGCCAGTACCTTGGATATCGCTGAAATTGTGAAGCGCTACGAGGAAGTCATGGGCTCGGCCTACCAACCGGTCAAGACGATGCTGATCGAAAACCGGGTGCTCGACCCGGAAGCGCCGCGGCCGCTGGTGCGCGACCCTCAGGTTGCAATGCGTTTTAGCGGAGTCAATTTTAGCTATCCGGAAACTGGCGAGACGCAGCACGCCGTCCGCGACTTTAGCCTCGAGATTCGCCACGGCGAAAAGATCGGCCTGGTCGGCTATTCCGGCAGCGGCAAAACGACGCTCACCAAGCTACTCCTGCGCTTCATGGACGTTTCGGAAGGCAGCGTTCAGTTGGGGGCAACCGACGTACGCGACCTCGCTCAGGCGACTATTCGCCAGCAGATCGCCTACGTGCCCCAAGAGCCGATGCTGTTCCACCGCAGTATCTGGGAAAATATCGGCTATGGCAGGCCTGAAGCGCCTGAGGCGGCCGTGAAGAAGGCGGCGGAGGCGGCGTATGTTGACGAGTTCGTAAAGCATCTGCCGAAAGGCTATGAAACGATGGTGGGCGAGCGCGGCGTGAAGCTTTCCGGCGGTCAGCGGCAGCGAGTGGCAATCGCCCGGGCCCTTTTGAAAGATGCGCCGATTCTGGTTCTCGACGAGGCCACCAGCGCGCTGGATAGCCGCAGCGAGCAGCTCATCCAAAAGGCCCTCTGGAAACTGATGAAAAACCGCACGGCCCTGGTGATCGCCCATCGCCTGAGCACTATCAACCGCATGGACCGTATCGCTGTTATGGACAAGGGCCGTATCGTCCAGCTCGGCACGCACGAGGAGTTGCTTAAGGACAAAGACGGCATTTACGCGCAGCTGTGGGCCCACCAAAGCGGTGGCTATGTTGGCGCGGCCAATCCGGACGAATTAGCAGGTAGCGTCGCTGTAGAAAACTGATATACTATACTAAAGTTAGTAAAAAGAGACAGAGGGATACCTACATTTCATGAACTGGAAGATTATTGCAAAGTCGCTCGGCCACCCCGAGATGCGCAAGCGAATTTTGGCCGTGCTGGTTATTTTGTTGGTTTTCCGCGTGCTCGCGCACATCCCCGTGCCGCTGTCCGACCCGCAGACCCTCAAGCAGGTGCTTGAAAACCTGTTTACGTCATCTAATACACCGCAGTTGTTGAGCTTTATTAACGTCCTGTCCGGCGGCGCTCTGGCGAACTTCTCGATCATGATTGCCGGCCTTGGCCCGTACATCAACGCCTCGATCATCATGCAACTTCTCACCAAAGCCATTCCCAAGCTGGAGAATATGCGTAAAGAGGGTGAATCCGGCCAGCGCAAGATTAACCAGTACACTCGTATTCTGACCTTCCCGTTGGCGATTCTGCAGTCTATCGGTGCGATCTACCTGATCCGGGCCACGGCTCAGCAGGTCGGCGGTATCGGCGACATTACGGCCCACACTTCTCTGATGCAATGGGCGCTAATGGTATCGGCGCTAACTGGCGGTTCGATGCTGCTTATGTGGATGGGTGAGTTGATTACCGAGCGAAGCATTGGTAACGGTATTTCGCTGTTGATTACGGTGGGTATCGTGAGCCGCATGCCATCGACCATTGCGTCGCTGGTAGGTTCAGTATTCAGTTCGGCCAGTACCTGGACCATCTTCGGACACACCTTTAAGATCAGCGCCCGTGCGGCTGTCTTTACGACCATCATTGCGGTGGCCGTGGTAGGGGTAACATGGGTCGTTGTGAAGCTCAATGAGGCCGCCCGGCGGCTCACCGTGAATTATGCTAAGCGCGTCCAAGGTAACCGCACATACGGCGGGGTAACGACTACGTTGCCGATCAAGCTGATTGGCGCCGGTGTGGTACCGATCATTTTTGCCGTGGCATTCCTGAGCGTACCGAGCTTTGCCGGCCAGTTGATGACCAGCGGCGGCAGCCACCGCTTGCAAACTATCGGCACTCATCTGACGGCTTGGTTCCAAACGCCCACGGCGGCGACGCTGACTTCCGGCGACTGGCACGCATACATCTACCCGGTGTCTTACTTCTTACTGGTCTTCATGTTCACCTTCTTTTACACCAGCATTACCTTTAACAGCAAAGAGATTGCCGAGAACCTGCAAAAGCAGGGCGGTTTTATTGAAGGAGTGCGTTCTGGTCTGCAGACCGAGCACTACCTTAGCAAGATCGTGAACCGCCTGACGCTATTCGGCGCCATTGCGCTGGGCATGTTGGCTTTGTTGCCGATTATCGGCCAGGCGTTCATCCAGAACACCTCGCTGGCCATCGGCGGTACGAGTGTTTTGATCCTCGTGTCAGTTTCGCTGGAGACGCTGCGCGCCGTTGAGTCGCGGGCCCTGATGGTTACCTACGACCAGTATGCCCAGCCGGACTTCTTCCATGAGACCGCCGAAGAGGACATCGAAAGCCCCAAGAAGCGCCGCTTTAGCCTCCTCCCGTTCCGCAAGAAGAAAAACTCTTAGTAACGCCAGTTGTCTCTATTTTCAGGCCCCGGACGTCTCGGCCGCTTGAGCCGCTCGGCTGTGATTTGAGCGCCGACTCCTATGGCAACTGAGATTCCGGCCAAAACGAGGCCGCCGATTTCGGCATAATTGAAAACCGCAGGCACTTCGCCATCCGCAAAGCCCAAAAATTCCACGCCTGCGGCACCAAAAGTCGCCGTAAGTCCTAGACCTGCGCCGATAATGCACAGGTCGCGGATATTGTAAGCTATCTGTTCTCCTCTTGTGGTCACTTCGGCAGCATAACGCAAGCATTTTAGGGACAGCAGTGCGATATCGTACATCGCTCAATTGTCAAAGTGTTGTAATTGAAGCGGGGTTTTGTTATAATTTCCCCTTAGTTATATCTATGGCAGCTAACAAGCAGGTGATCGAGTTGACGGGAACGATTATTGAGACCCTCCCGGGTACTCAATTTCGCGTAGAACTCGAGAACGGCCATCAGATTATAGCTCACGTCGCCGGTAAGATGCGGAAACACTACATTCGCATCGTGCCAGGAGACAGCGTGACGGTCGAGTTGACCCCTTACGATCTCACCAAGGGGAGAATCACCTACCGCAAAGGCTAATGCCAACTCGAGAGGCATTAGTTCCATCAATAAATAAGCAGTGAGTCATCGCTGGAAGGAGCATGATCCGCATGAAAGTGCGTGCAAGTGTCAAAAAGATTAGCCCTGACGATTTGATCGTCTGGCGCAAAGGCCGCGGCAAGAAGTCGAAGGCCAAATTGTACGTTATCAACAAACTTAAGCCTAAGCACAAGCAGAGGCAGGGGTAGACTATGGCTCGAATTTCCGGGGTAACCATCCCTTCTGAGAAGCAAGTGCACGTCGCTCTGACTTATGTCTTTGGCATCGGTCCCAAAAGCAGCGCCGACATTTTGTCTGCTGCCAAGGTTGAGTCGACTGTGCGCGTCAAGGATCTGACCGATGAAGAGATCGGCCGCATTCAAGAAGTTATCAACAACAAGTATCTGGTAGAAGGCGAATTGCAGCGCGTAGTAGCGGGCAACATCAAGCGCCTGAAGGACATCGGTGCCTACCGTGGTTTGCGCCACAAGGCTAACCTGCCGTCCCGCGGCCAGCGTACCAAGACCAACGCCCGCACTCGTCGTGGCAAGAAGGTCACCGTCGGTGGTACGGCTAAGAAGGTTGCGTCGAAGACCTAGGATAAGGATATAGATATGGCAGAAGAAACCACCACAACCACCGCCCCGGTACCAGAAGTAGCAGCTCCAGAAGCTGCCGCTCCGGCACCTGCGGCCAAGAAAAAGAAGGTCAAGCGCGCTGTCCCATCGGGTCAGGTACACGTTTTGGCCACCTTCAACAACACTATCATTGTCTTCACTGACCCCAAGGGTGCCGTGCTGACTATCTGCAGCGCCGGCGCTTGCGGCTTCCGCGGTTCCAAGAAGGGCACGGCCTACGCCGCCCAGGTTGCCACCGAAAAGGCTGGCAACGCCGCCAAGCAACAGCACGGTCTGAGCAAGGTAGATGTTTTCCTGAAAGGCGTCGGCCTCGGCCGTGACGCTGCTGTCCGCACTCTGCAGAACCTGAACATGCAGGTTGAGAGCATTACTGATGTAACCGGCGTACCTCACGGTGGCGTACGCGCACGAAAGGCACGGAGGGTATAACATATGGCACGAGATACCCATTCTATTGTTAAAATGTCCCGCCGCGAGGGTTACGCGCTGCACCCCAAAGCTCACAAGGCTTTGGTCAAGCGCCCGACTCCTCCTGGCGTCCACGGCAACGGCCGCGGCGGCCGGCCTGGCCAAAAGGCCAGCCAGTACTCGCTGCAGTTGCGCGAGAAACAAAAGGTCAAGCGTTTGTACGGCCTGCTGGAGAAGCAATTCTCTAACCTTATGGTCGAAGCCAGTAAGCGCCCGGGTCAGTCCGGCCAGGTGCTGCTGGAGTTCTTGGAGCGCCGCATCGATAACGCCGTTTACCGTGCCGGGTTTGCCCCCAGCCGCCGCGGCGCACGCCAGCTGGTGACCCACGGTCACTTCCTGCTCAACGGCGTCCGTGTCGACATCCCATCCATCCGGCTGAAAGCCGGCGACAAGCTGGAAGTACGCGCCCACAGCAAAGCGAGCGAATACTTCAAGAAGCTTGACGACGTCAGCCCGGCTCCAAGCACCACTCCCGAGTGGCTCAAAGTTGACCGCAAGAAGCAAAGCTTCGCCATCGTCGGCCTGCCGACCCGCGAAGACGCCGAACCAGACCTAAACGAACAATTAATCGTAGAATACTACTCACGCTAAGGAGGCTGTGTAAAGACTATGTCAAAGATGATTCACACACCAGGGTTAGTGCAAGTAGACGACCACAGCGCAACTAGCGCGACCTTTGTCGTCGAGCCGCTGCACAGCGGTTACGGCATGACGCTTGGGAACTCGCTCCGCCGCGTTCTGCTTTCGAGCATCGCCGGCGCGTCGGTTACCAGCTTCAAGATCGAAGGTGCTACCCACGAATTCACTACCGTCAAGGGCGTCAAAGAAGACGTTGTTGACATCATGCAAAACCTGAAAGGCGTCCGCTTCCGTGTCTACGGTGAGGAAGCCCAGCAGGTTCGCATCGTCAAGCAAGGCAAGGGCGCCATTACTGCCAAGGACATTCAGGTTAACGCCGATGTCGAAGTAGTTAACCCCGACCAAGTTATCGCCACGATTGACGACGACAAAGCCAAGTTTGTCATGGACCTCGTGGTCGAAACCGGCCGCGGTTACCGCACCGTTGAAGAAGGAACTGCTAAGAAGGCCAGCGACTACGTCGCCCTCGACGCAGTCTTCAGCCCGGTCCTGCGTGTCCGCTACAAGGTTGAGAACACCCGCGTTGGCCAGATGACTGATCTCGACAAACTGATCATCACCATCGAGACCGACGGTTCGATTACTCCTCGCGATGCTTTCGAAGAGGCCTCGGCTATCCTGGTTAACCAGTACACTGCTTTGGCTGGCAAGACCCGCGTTGAGGCTCCGGAAGCTATGCCTGCCGGCGCCGGCATGCGCATGGGCGACGACAGCGGCGACGAGCCGGCTGCACTGAACACTCCGATTGAAGACCTCAACCTGAGTGCCCGCACCACCAACGCGCTTGTAAACAACGACATCCACACTATTAAAGACCTCTTTTCCCTCAGCGACGCTGAGCTCCGCGACCTGAAAGGTTTCGGCAGCAAGGCGCTCGACGAAGTAAAGGAAAAGCTGGCGGAGTTGGAGCTCTAAGATGCATCGTCACGGATACAAAGGACGTAAATTCCACCGCGAGCGCGACCAGCGCGAAGCCTTGGTGAAGGGTTTGGCCGACAGCCTCGTCAAGTACGAGTCTATCGAAACCACCCTGCCGAAGGCGAAAGAAGTGGTGCCTTACGTTGAGAAGCTAATTACCAAAGCTAAGAAGGGCGACCTGCATAACCGCCGCCAAATCATTGCCGATCTGCAGACCGTCGAAGCAGCCCACAAGCTGGTCGACGAAATGGCTCCGAAGATGAAGGGCCGCACCAGCGGACACCTGCGCATCACCAAGACCAAACTGCGCCGCGGCGACAACACCCAGATGGCTCGCATTAGTTTTGTCGACGACCTGAAGGAAGCCCCGGTAGCCAAGAAAGCGGAAGCCGCAGCCAAGCCGGCCGCTGCAAAGACCGAGGAAAAGAAGGCCGCTCCGGCAAAGAAGCCGGCCGCTAAGAAAACTCCTGCCAAAAAGGAGGAGAAGTAATGAATACTTACAGCGCTAAACCAAGCGACGTTACCCGCAAGTGGTACGTTGTAGACGCTTCCGAAGCCCCATTGGGCCGCGTTGCTACTCAGATCGCAACACTGCTGACTGGCAAGCGCAAGCCCCAATTCACCAAGCACATTGATTGCGGTGACTATGTTATCGTCGTCAACGCCGACAAGGCTCACGTGACCGGCAACAAGCTCGACACCAAGAGCTACTACCGCCACAGTGGCCACCCGGGCGGTCTGACCGAAATCAGCATGCGCGACGTTATGGAGAAAGACTCGACCAAGGTTGTCTTTGCTGCTGTCCGCGGCATGTTGCCAGTTAACAAGCTGCGCGACGGCCGTTTGGAGCGCCTCAAGATTTACGCCGGTGCAGAGCACAACCACGAAGCTCAAAAGCCGGAAGCTGTTAGTGTAAAGGAGGCCAAGTAATGGCTAAGAACGACTATTTCTACGCCTTGGGTCGCCGCAAGAGCTCGACTGCCCGCGTCCGCCTGCAGGGTGGCAAGGGTACGATTGTGATCAACGGCGAGCCAGCCGAAGAGTATTTCGCTGGCAGCAAATATCTCTTGCACGAGCTGACTAAGCCGTTTGCCGCACTTGAGCAGGAAAACAAATTCGACATTAGCGTCGTTGTTACTGGCGGCGGCCACGCCGGCCAGGTCGACGCTATCCGTTTGGGCATTGCCAAGGCTCTCGTTTCTATGAACGAGGACCTCAAGAGCACTCTCAAGCGTGCCGATCTGCTCAGCCGTGACTCCCGCGAGCGCGAACGCAAGAAGTTCGGTCTCAAGGGCGCCCGCAAGCAACGCCAGTTCACCAAGCGCTAGCTCTGCGAACGAACCAACAGAAGAGTCCAGCCCGTCAGGGTCTGGGCTCTTTTTGTTGGCTTAGGCAGAGAGTGTACCAAAGAAGCCCTGCCTAAACCGGGTTTGATCAACATTTACCGCAACCTGGGTATTGGGAGTCATCTGCTTGTACGGGCGGCGTTCGGCAACGCTCATACCGGCTGTGTGTTCACCCTTGGTCTCGATCTGTATATTCATCGGAGCAAATCCGAAAGCTCCGCGATTCAAGAGCACATAGGCGGCCAACGCATCATAAGCCAAAATGCCGTTTGTGCCTTCGTCTTCGCGCAGCCCTTCTATAAAATGATCCATCATAGGGGTTAGCAAGCCGCGCAAACGTTCATCTTTGACGGCTCTAAAGTCCTCCAGCTGCAAGACTGTCTGCATGCATAAGTCCAGGGGTACAAGGGTTCTCCGCAAGCTAGACTTAAAAACGATATCGGCAGCCTCTGGATCGACAAAAAAGTTGAATTCTGCCACACGGCTTTTGTTGCCGGGAACATCTATAGCCCCGCCCATTATCACTATTTCGGCAACAAGCTCCGGCAGTTTCGGTTCAATCTGGAGCGCACGGGCGATGTTCGACAATGGCCCGATTGCCAGGATCGTTACCTGACCAGGGAACTTTCTGACGATCTCCACTATCTTTTCTGGCGCGTCGCCGGTAAGCCGGAAGCATGTTTGGCTCGTGTCAAAACCGGCCAGGCCATCGGAGCCGTGAACGACAGCCGTCACCAATTTACGTTTGAGCGGGTTAGGCAATCCGGAAAAAACCGGCGCTTCGCAGCCTACGACGTCCAGCATCGCTTGGGCGTTGCGGGTGACATTTTCGATTGGCGAATTCCCGGCAACTGTCGTAATTGCCTGTATCTCAAACTGTTTCGACTTGAGCAGCATCAAAATCGCCAGGGCATCGTCGTGTCCGGGGTCAGTATCTATGATAAGTTTCTTAATCGTTTCGGGTTTCATATAATCTTTCTCCTGGTTAATAGCTCTATCGCAGTTGTCATGTCTTCCGCCACAAAGTCAGCGGCAGACTGGACGTTTTTACCCAGCCGGACTGTCTGCATCCCTAGAGCTTTGGCGGGCAATATATCCGATTCTTCCTGATCGCCGATTGCAACAATCGCTTCCGGGGCTAGGTTCCAGAATTCCGCGACTTGCATGAATGCACTGGGATGGGGCTTCCGGATGTCTGGCTCGCCGCTAAAGATGGCCGGCGGTTCAAAGATGTGGCTCACCTCAAGAAAGCCGAGCACCCTATCAATCCAGACTCTGGGTGCGTTGCTCAGGACTGCGCGCCTGGCAGCAACAGAGCCTAGGCTTGCGACAAGTTCGTCATCACGGTCCATAAATAGCCGCGGATCCATGTCCCAGGTCTCGGCAAAGTATTCAACCCGCGGGATTCCGTGCATTTTCTCGAGCCATACGCTGAGTTCCCCGTTAGACTGAAAGTTCAGTTCTTCGAAGCGGGTTATAGCCTGTTTTCTGCTCAACCCAAACCGGCTTTGAAAGAATGCAATGACGTTCTCTCGGATGGTTCTGCTCAGCGCCGACTGTTCAAATGTTTGGACGGCACCTCTGTCAAATTTGTACAGGCTGCCATCTACGTCAAAAATTATTCCTTTAGCTTTCATATTCTCTCCAAATTTTTAATACTAAAAAACCTCCTGTTCAGGAGGTGACACTCGTATGACTTACGCAACAACTACAGAGTTTTAATGCATCATAAACCAGCACCTCCCGTCAGGGCGTGATACCAAGCGTAATGATGTAATTGTGCTCTGCACATAAGCGGGATTATAACCTAAAATTTTGAAATGTCTAGAAAATTCTTGCATTTTATGTTCTTATGCTATATCCTTGTGCACATGAAACGCATAATGCTTTCACAATATTGGCAAGCCGGCACTTCTGTGACGGTCTGTTCTGTGCGTTCGTAAATTTGCTTCCAACTTATTGATAAGGCCGTCACTGACGGTCTTTTTTGATATTAATTTTTAGGAGAATTTTTATGAAAGCATTACAACCACTCGTAAACGACCCGCGCAACTATTTGGAAAGCGTGGGAAGAGTCGACCAAGTCGGCCTTTATAACGCACTGCAGGAGCAGGGCGAAGGTACCGTTATCCGGGCCTGCTTTTGGCGCGGCTAACAACCTTCCGCTACGCTCCCTTGGCTATGTCGCCAGCGCGGTCTTATTAGGAGATACCTTCTTACCTAAAGCCGAGATTCAGATGGTACACACCGTGTATACCGGCGACCGGGTTAACGGCGTCGACCGTGAGCAATCGCTGGACGCGGCAAAACGGTTCGCCTCACTATCCAGGCGAGTCTTGGACGGTTACTCGAACCCGGTTTACCTGACCGACCCGAAGGAACCCCTCGAAGTCGATGCGCTGGGAGTATCCGAAGCAGTCCTGGCTTTACCGCCAGGCATGCGCGACAGGCTACTGAACGCCAGCACTCACCGAGGCGACATGATCAGCTACGTTGCTGCTCATCTGCAGATGCACGATACCAACGCGGCGCTGCAAACGCTCGACGGCCAAGAGGCTCCGCAAGACAACGTTAAGCGGATCATCAGCCTGGGCGCTCAGAGCGAGCGGCCGTTCTACATGGTGCGTATGGCCTGCCGGAAACTGGGAATCGACATCCCAGGGCAGGTAGAAGAGACCGGCCAGGTCTTTACCCGGCACGTCCTGCCGCCTTATTTGCGCTGCCGCGAAGGCGAGCCGGATATTGGAGGGCTCTATCTGACCTACCCGCTCCGGCACCCGCTGGAGTTTGCCGCCGATCCGCTCTATGACCGAGACCGGCATCCCAACGACAGCGTCGAACGCGACCTGGCCTTCATCACCCGGTTTTTGCTCGGCCTTGAAGATCCCGCGACCCGTTCACTCGACGGTTTATTAAGAAAATTAGACGAGCTGCGAAAGAAGCAGTATAAGGAGGAACATCCAGATGCGTAAACCGATTATTATCATCGGAGGCATGGGGCCGCAGGCTTCTCTTCGATTTCATCAACTACTAATCGAGAAATCTACTAAACACCACAGCGGCCAGGGCGATGAATTTCCGTTCATCGTCCACTTTTCGCTGCCCGTCGATGATTTTATCAGCGACGAATCCAAAAAAGAGGCGGCGATTAGCCTGCTAAACCAGCAAGAGGAAGTTGTTGAAAAACTCAGGCCGAGCACCATAACGCTGGCTTGTAACACAGCCCACTTGATGGTGCCGGACGTGCCATTGCTGCAGCAGCCGAACTTTACGCCGCTGCCCGGTATCGTCGCCGCCAAATTAGCGGCTGACGGTATTAAAAGAGCAGGGGTGCTGGCCACGCCAACAACGCTGCGAAGCGGATTGTACGATATGGCTTTGGCAGAGCACGGCATTAAGCCGGTGCTGCCCACCAAAACCCAGCGTAAAGTGTTAGAGGCGGCCATCCGCAGCGTGATTGCCGGACAGCCGGACATTAATTTACAGCCCGGGTTGGCCGAAATTGCCCGTTCGCTCGTTGCTAAGGGCGCTGAGGCCATCATCTTGGGTTGCACCGAACTGCCGCTGATCTTCCCTGATGGAGATTGCGGCGTGCCAATCCTGGACTGTCTCGACATCTACGCCGAGGCTGTTACAGAAAGGCATTACTTATATGTATAATGAGGACAAGATGAAACCAGTAATATTGACCGGCCTGCGGGCCAACAATGACCTACATATTGGCAACTATTTGGGCGCGTTGCTGCCGCTCATCGATATGGCCAAAAACCGGGCGGGCGAGTATCAGGTGAATCTGTTTATCCCGGATTTGCACAGTTTTACGACGCCGATTGACCACAAGCAGCTGCAAGATCAGATCATGCAGAATTTGCGCGTTTTTGTGGCGGCCGGATTGCCGCTTGATCACGACGATGTGCACATCTATCGTCAAAGTTATGTACCAGCGCATTCCGAACTGACGTGGATCCTCGATTGTTTCACCGGTTTTGGCGAAATGAGCCGCATGACCCAGTTTAAAGATAAGTCGGCTAAGCTGAATGAGGACCGGACTAGCGTCGGCTTATTCAACTATCCGGTACTAATGGCTGCCGACATCCTGCTGTACAACACCACTTATGTGCCGGTTGGCGACGACCAGACACAGCATCTGGAGTTTACTCGCGACATCGCCGAGCGTATCAACAGTCAATTCGGCCTGATTTTTACCGTACCGGCACCGGTGCCGAAGCAGCATGAGTTCTTTGGCAAGGATCAAGGCCTGCGCATCAAAGACTTGGTTGATCCAAGTAAAAAGATGAGCAAGAGCGACGAGACCGGCAAGGGTGTGATTTTCCTGAGCGATCAGCCGGAAGCTGCCGCCAAGAAGGTCCGCGCCGCCACCACCGACAGCTTCGGCAAGATCGAGGCCGCCAACACCGAGCAGTACGGTATTAAAAATCTGCTGCTTATTCTGTCGCTGTTTACCGGCCGTTCTTTAGACGAAGTTGCGAAGCATTATGAAGGCCAGGCCCAGTACGGCCCATTGAAGGACGATGTAGCTATTGCCGTGGGTAATTTTCTTGGCGAATTCCAGGAACGCCTCAGCAAAGTTGACGATGCGGCCATCATGGCCAAACTCGAAAAGGACGAAGCCGCGATGCGCGAGCAGGCTAATCGCACTCTTCTGAAAATGCAACGGGCAGTCGGGCTCCGGCCGAGGGGATAGATGCAGTACATCGTCCAGGAAGACCAGGCCGGCCAGCGTCTCGATCTCTTTGTTGCGACTAATCTGTCGCAGCTCAGCCGGGCATTTGTGCAGAAACTGTGTGAGGAGGGGCGCGTCCTGGTAAATGGCATTGCCAGTAAGCCCGGCCACCGGCTGCGCCAAGAGGATAGTGTCGAGGTGGATTATGATGAGGCCGAGTTTGGCCGCGTCGACCATATCGACCTGCCGGTGATCTACGAAGACGATGATGTCGTGGTGATTGATAAACCAGCCGGCGTGCTGACCCATGCGCTGGCGCTGCACGGTAACGAGGCTAGCGTGGCGAGTTTTTTACGGGCGAAAGTGCAGGGGCTGGAAGGCGAGCGGGCAGGCATTGTGCACCGGCTCGACCGGGCGACCAGCGGTGTGATTATCGGCGCCAAGAGTCAAAAGGCGGTGTCGATGCTGCAGAAGCAGTTCTCGCAGCGCAAGGTGAAAAAGACCTATGTCGCTGTGGTTGAGGGCCACCTTGACCCCGAGGAAGCGGTTATTGACATGCCGATTGAGCGAAATCCCAAGGCGCCGGCGACTTTTCGGGTGGGGCCGAACGGCAAGCCCTCCAGGACGCATTACAAAGTGCTGGCAGAAAGCTCCAAGTACAGCCTGATAGAGCTGAAACCAGAAACCGGCCGTACACACCAGCTGCGCGTCCATCTGGCCAAAATTGGCCACCCGATTGTCGGCGACCCGCTGTACGGAACGGGCCAGTACGGCGACCGGCTGTTCCTGCACGCCCTCGGCCTGGAAATTACTTTGCCGGGCGGCGAGCGCAAAACGTTTGTCGCGCCGCTACCAGTGGAGTTTGAGGAACAAATCGCATGATCAACCTGGTGATGCATCCGTCCACCCAGACACAGTTGGAGCATTTCATCGCCCGGCCAGCGCATGCCGTATTGTTGACCGGCCCGGCTGGAATCGGCAAAACGGCGTTGGCGGAGGCCATGGCGGCCGAAATTCTCGGGCGCTCTCTTGAATCGTATCCGTACTATCAAATGGTGCGGCCGGATGGGCTATCAATTTCGATCGAAGCGGTCCGGCAGCTACAGAAGTTTTTGATGCTTAAAACTACCGGCGAGCAACCAATTCGGCGAATAGTCGTAGTCGAGCATGCCCACACTATGACTACCGAAGCGCAAAACGCCTTCCTCAAATTGTTGGAGGAGCCGCCGGCCGACACGTTGCTAATCCTCACCGCCAATAGTGCCCGTTCATTGATGCCGACCATTTTGTCGCGGGCCCAGCAGATTAGTATAAACGCGCCCGCTGAATCCCAGTTACAAGGGCTGCTCGCGGCCAGTAATAAGGACGCCCAGGCGCAAAAACAAGCGTACTCGCTCAGCGCCGGCCTGCCGGGTTTGCTCGTCGCCTTATTGAACGATGACGAAGAGCATCCCCTCCTGCAAAGCGTTGCCGAGGCCAAGAGTTTGCTGCAGAAAACGCCTTTTGAACGCCTGGCCGCTGTCGACCTCTTTAGCAAACAGCGAGATACCTCGCTGGCGCTGGTTAGCGCATTGGAGCGCATTGCCCAAGCCGGACTGGCCGGAGCAGGCGCCAAACAGGATCTGGCACGCATCAAACAGTGGCATCGTCTCCGGAAGGCGGCCCTTAAGGCCAGAGAGGCGCTCGAACGCAGCGCCAACGCCAAACTGACGCTCGCCCATCTCTTCCTACATCTCCAGTAGTAAGGCGGATAACCAAAAGCAAAACCCGTGTTGCTATTTGCCGTCAGCGGGGGATATAATGGTTCTTATCCATGTTGGAACTTGCAATTGTAGGTGTGTTTGGGCTACTCGCCTTTCATAACACAAAAGTACACGACGACGAATTTTTGGGGGCGTCCCGCAAGATAGGCGACCGTCTTGGTAAGCTGTGGGACATTGCACATCAGGGGATGCGCGAAAACCGCATGCTGCGCGCCGAGAAAGCCCTTCTGACTATTTTGAAGATCGACGAGCGTAACGCCGCCGCTTATAACCGTCTCGGTATTTTATACGCCAAACAACGCGAATATCGTGACGCAATCGATTGTTTCGAAATCGCCAGCAGTATAGAAGCCAGCCCTTCCAGCCTCCATAACTTGGGGCTGATTTATTATGAAACCGAAAACTACGAAAAGGCCGCCATAGCCTTCGAGCAAGCCCTGAAGCTCGAGGATAGCCTAGCTGCCCGCCACGTCGCCTACGCTAAGGTCCAAGAGAAGTTGGGCAACGAGAAATTGATGTTCCAGTCGCTAGAGAAAGCGGTGGAGCTAGAACCGAACCGCGAGAGTTACCAGCTGCTTCACAAGGCCTATATGGAGCGCGGTATGGAGTCCGAAGCTGACATGATCGAGCAGAAACTACGCAAGCTAATTGTCCCTGCCGGCAAGCCCAAGCGCATCATGCGCCCGGCCAAGCGCGTCGTTGTATAAAGCTGTTAAATTTGCTAGAATTACATCTGTTAATGTGCCGCTTTAGCTCAGCTGGTTAGAGCATCTGTTTTGTAAACAGAGGGTCGTCGGTTCGAATCCGACAAGCGGCTCCAAAAATCCCTGTCCATCTGTTAGAATAGAGCCAGGGAAAAAAGAGATGAGAAAAAACCGTCAAGTTTGTCTCATCGCACCCTTGCAGGGGTGACGGAGCGGTCAATCGTACCTGACTGTAAATCAGGCGGCCTTCGGCCTACGGGGGTTCAAATCCCTCCCCCTGCACCAATCAAAGGCGATCCACCAGTGGTGGGTCGTTTTTGATTTTTGGAAGCGGCAAGTGTCTCCAGCCTACAGTGCAGACAAATCAAGCCATGGGAGTTGGCGCACGGCTTCAACGGCGTTAATGCGTGCCTGTAGCTCAGCGGGAAGCGTTATATCTTTGATCCCTTTGGGCAGGTTATACTCGCGAACCGGCGAAAGCAGTGACGGGTGTGCAACATCCGGCTTGTCGGTGCGGATTGATACACCAGCCGTTTCATAAGCAGTACCAATAAGATGTCTGAAACCGAAATCAGAGGAGCTCACTGTTGTAGTAACAGACGGTCTGCCCGGCTCAAAGGTTGGGTGCGTGAATACCCCTTGCGGCTCTGGCACACCTGGGACAATAGTTGTGGAGGCTCGCTCCTCAGCAACGCTTGCGTAATGGCTAGATATCTTCTCCGGATGTACGCCTTGACGAATGAGACTGTTAGACCAGTTGCGCTGCTGCCGGCCAGTAATCAGACAGTCATCAACCAGCTCGACGCCTTCGCGGACCCGATCTCGCGATCGACGAGTACTGGACTGGGCGAGTCTCCCCAGGTCAAAAGGGACAATTGCCGCTGTCAGATCAGGTCGGCGGCGGGCAAGAGCATCCATAACGAGACGGTACATAAGCAGGGGCGACCCTCGCCGCTCCACACCGACCAACAGCTCACCGCGGCGCGATTGTTGAATCGCATGTTCCCAGGCCCCGGCGATAATGTCGGCAGCAGATGTTAGTGTGTTGCGGCTGATGATTCTCGTCTCGTCAACCAAATCTTCGGCAGTTGTTGACGAGTAGGGACTAAGCAGGCGGTTCCCTGTCCGCACTTCTATAGCACCGCCAATCTCGGTAGCGAAGCGTCGCAAGTCTAAAAGCGCCTCGGCGTCCGTTGTCTCAACGAGCGTCGGCTGAACTGGTGTGTAATCTGAGTCCATAACATCGCCTACTGTATAAAAGTAGGGTGTCGAGCATGCGGCAAGTTGCGAAGGGTCGGCAAGTACTCCGCCGATAGTCGGCGCGGGACGGGCTTCTGGCCAAAAAACAGAACCGCTCATAAGACGTATATTATACAATAAAACATAAATAATGTGTAGTCTATGTTAACGTTGCGTAAATCGTTTCCGATTAGTATAATAACAGGGATATTTTGCCGTTGTAGCTCAGGGGTAGAGCACTTCCATGGTAAGGAAGGGGTCCGGGGTTCAAATCCCCGCAACGGCTCCAGTTGCAAAAAAGCCCGCGCGTCTGAGTGCGGGTTTTTGTTGTAAAAAACTGTTGACAACCAAGCATAAGCGGCGTACGCTCATGGTAGAGCGTAAACCTACAAAAAACGGAATACGCCCAAACCAATTTCTTTCTTGCAAGAAGAAAAGTAAAAATACCGGTGTGATCAACCGGTATTTTGCTATTTTAGGGCCGTTCCTTAAGGTGTTTACATTTGCCTGCGCATCTGTTAAACTAGCAGGGTTATGGCAAAAAAAGGCGAAAAGCGTAAATTGATCGGCCTGGTCAGCGAAGAGTCTGGCGAGCGCATTTATTACACGACCAAGAACACGATGAACACCCCTGAGAAGCTGTCTTTGCGTAAGTACAGCCCCAAGCTCAGGAAGCACGTTGTCTTTACCGAGACCAAGAAAAACTTGGGCCGCAACGAAGTTAAACCCAAGAAATAACCGGTTACGGTACGAGTGTGAACAGCCGCCAAAAGCGGCTGTTTTTATTTGATGCTGGCAAGGTCAAGAGCGGTGTTGATAAATTCGGCGTGGCTCCAAACTAGAGGTGCGACGCCAAGGCCAGAGCCGTCCTCCGGATCGAATTGCTCACTTAGAGAGCCGCTCTTTAAGGCGCGGCTGCGCGCCCATTCCATCAGCTTTTGCGCTTCGGCTTTGTTGCCGCTGGCGTTATAGTATTGGGCTAGCCAGAGTGTACAGACAATCCACGGATTACCTTTATATTGGATTTTGTTCAGGAAGTAGTCATCGCCCGGGTAGCGGATGACACCGCCGATAGGGGACGAGTTGGTAAGTTTTTGCTTGACCTGTTCGAACGTATTGTTCATCTTCTCGTCATCTAGTGGCAGTTGGGCATACATGTAAGGTCCATACAGGCTGGAGATGTCGAGTGTGTCGTCATAGGCCAGGTCGCCGTTAGGTTGCAGCAGGAAACCCTTGCGGAAGAAACCTTGCGGGTTGTAGAGAGCCACCAGATGGCCGCGCATGGCGGTGGCGGCGCGTTTCCACCGGCTGCCGTCGTCGGGATGGTTACAAATGGTCGCCAGTTCGCTGGCCGTTTCCAGTGCAGCGATTACGGTGCAGACCGTGTAGGTCGAAGTGAGGAATTTTTGTTCCCAAAGGTCGTAACTGGCATGCGGCAAGCCGGTAGCTTCATCAACGAAGGTGCTCAGGAAGGTGGCCGCCGGCTCGAGGAAGGTGTCGTAAAAACTTTCGATGTAGGTCTTGTCCTGGCTGGCGCGGTAGTATTCGCCTAGCATAAAGACCACGATTGCGGTCTCGTCTTCCTGGATGGCGAGTTCTCTATGGCGGTTGTGCACCAGCGGATGCCAGGTGCTGCCGATGGCGCGGTCAGGCTGGTATTTGTGCATCAGGTAGCCGTCGTGGTGCATGGTGCTGCGGGCAAATTCGAAGAAGTTTTTGGCCTCGTCGTAAATACCTAGGCGGATCAGCGGCCAAACGGCGTAGGCAGCGTCGCGCGGCCAGCAGTAACAATAATAGTCTCGGTGGTAGTTGAAAATGCTGGAGTCGCCGCTGGCCAGGATTGAGCCGCGTTCATCGCAGTGAGCTTTGATAATCAGCATGCTTTTCCTGACAAGCCCTTGCTCTTCGGCCGGGATGTTGCTGAGCCGTGCAGCGCTCGGCGCCAGCCATTTGGCCCAGTGCTCGCGGGTCATTTGCAGGCGGGTCTCGACGGTGTGGTGTTGGATGGCGGCGTGGACGGACTGGGCGTCGGCTTGGCTGTCGGCAGCGACGACCCAGTAATCGACACTATATGATTGGCCCGGCTGTACTTGCCGGCGGAAGCGCAGTACGCTGTCCACGCCGCCATGCTCAACAGCGTTGCCGGATAGCTCGCCGTCCTCTGCGTCGCGGTAGGTGCCGTCCTTGCCTTCAATATTGTAGATGCCAACGGCAAACTGGTCGAAGCTGCCGTCGTCGGTATACTTGCCGGAGGCCAGCAAACAGCAGCGGCCCTTGTAGTCGAGGATGTAATTGTCGTCGGGCACGAACAGGGCTGTATCGGCCCGCCCCGCGCGGGAAATCTGAAAGACTTGGTGCATAAACAAGCGGATATCGCGCTCGTGGTCGGCCTCGTTGGTGATCGTGAGGTGCCGGATAAAGGCGTTGTATTCCGGGTCGACAAAGTCGTTGCACTTAATGCTGACCTTCAGCGCCTCGGAGCGCATAGTCACCACGCTCACCAGGGCGTTTTCTTCAAAATCGACGGTTACATCCCAGTCGCTGTCATCGACCCAGCTAAAAGCGCTATCCGCCCAGACACCAATCTTGTGCTGAGAGTTGCGGGCATTAGTTAGGTTTTCCAGGCCGACGTACGGGTAATAGAAATCATGAACCAGGCCGCTCTCGTCGAGGCCCACGAACAATTGGCCGTTGCTTAGGACGACTGGACGCCCCATCTATACTTCGACTCCTTTTTGAGCCAGCCGGAATTTTAGGTCGTGGTAGGAGTTCATGAATGCAATAAAGGCGTCGTAAGGGTTTTTGTATGGACTGAAGTAGGCGTGCACGTCGCCGTCGCTGAACCATTTGGTGCACATGTAGTAGAAGTGGTCGGAGGTTTGCAGCCTGCGCCAGTCTTCGATGAGCACCAGATCTTCGGTGTCAAGAATTTTCTGCTCCAGATCATACAGCGCGGTGATGGCCGAGACCTGCATACTGTTGCCGAGCCAAGCGGTTAGGTCGCGTTCGACGTCAGCCCAAGTAACGGTTTCGGGCATGTCAACCACGTCCTTCACTTCAAATGCATCGACCGCTTCGGAAACGGTCATGAAAGTGTTGCCGGAATGTTTGAGCCATTCCTTGGGTAAATGCTCCAGGAAGTCAAAGATGCCGGTGTCTTGCCATTGGTGTTCGCCGAAGGTCTCGTAGTCCATGAACAGGTCGAAGTTGGTTGCGTCGCCGCTCTCGTTCAGCCAGTGCGTGAACTTGTCCGCGGTGAGCGGCCAGCCGACCCAGTTCCGGTCACCGAAACGGAAGGCGATGTCGTCACTCAACCGGTAATTCTTGAGCAGAAGTTTGATGTTGCTGGTGTAGGCCGGCCGATAGACGAAGTTCGGGCTGCGCCAGCCGAGTACTTTATCCCAACCTTCAGCCAAAATGCCCTTGTAGCCGGCTTTGTCCGCCCAGTAGGCAACGTCGTTATTGTAGGCCAGTTCGGTGTTGCGCAACACTCTGGGGGTTTGGCCGAAGACTTCCTGGATTTTCTTTTCGTGCATTTTTACTTGGGCCTCGAATTCTTCCTTGGAATAGAAGAATGCCAGGCTGTGGTAGTAGGTTTCGCCAACGATCTCTACGCGCCCGGTCTTGACCAGCTCTTGGAACGACTGCAGTGCTTCTGGCGCCCAGGCTTCCATTTGTTCGATAACGGTACCGGTGATGCTGAGGCTCAGCTTGAATTCCGGATGCTCCTGCAGGATTTTGAGCAGCCGCGCGTTTGTTGGCAGGTAAGACTTCTCGGCTACCTTGTGCATAATTCGTTCGTTATTGGTCTGATCTTCGTACGGCGCCTCAAAGTAATGGTGGTCGACGCCCGCGTCGAATATGGTGTAGTGGCGCACGCGATACGGTTGGTGCACGTGCATGTAGAGGACGATTGCTTTACTCATGCCACGGCTCCCGGGCGGACGTGGTGGTGGTAGATCTCCCAGAGGCGGTCAGCGGAGTGGTCCCAACTACGGCTCAAATATTCGCGGTGGGCGTTGGCGTGCAATTCGTCACGCAAGGGGTCGTTTTGGACCACGGCGGTTATCTTGTTGGCTAGTTCGTTGGTGTCCCAGAAGTCGACTTTCAGGCAGTTGCTGATGATTTCGGAAACACCGGACTGCTTGCTGATTAGTACCGGAGTGCCGTAGCCGATGGCCTCAAGCGCCACCAAGCCGAACGGCTCGGATATCGAGGGCATTACAAACAGGTCGCCGACAGCGAAAGCGTCGCGCAATTTCTTGCCGCGCTGGAAGCCGACAAAGAAGACATTGGCGGCCAATCCCAAGTCTGCGGCCAGGTTCATCAGTTCGTATTTTTGCTCGCCGTCACCTACCAGCAGCAGGAAGGTCTTGGGCGCACGGGCAACAACTTCTTTGAAGGCCTTTAACAAGTTGGGCAGGCCCTTTTGGACCGTCAGGCGGCCGACATTTACGACTGTTCGGTAGCCCAAACCACCCATATACTCGAGGTAACGGTAGATGTTGTCATTTTCGGCCGGCACCAGGTCTGTTGGGTCGAAATGGTTGTAAACCACATCGATTTTGTCGGCCGGGATACCGTACTCGCGGACAATGGCATCCTTGGTGAACTGGCTAACCGCTATCACACGGTCGGCGACAGCGAGAGTGAGCGCTTCGATCTCGCGGACCATCGGGTTGCCGCCGAACTCTTTTCCGGCGCGGTCAGCTTCGATGGAGTGGAAGTGTACCACCAACGGCTTGCCGCTCATCATCTTGGCACGCAGCGCCGCGCGGCAGGTCAACCAGTCATGTGCGTGGATAATGTCGAACTCCCCAAGCTTTACGATCCGACCAACTGCCTCCTCGTATACCGAAGACTGGCCGAAAATATCCATGTATTGGATCTCACCGGTCTTTTTGACGTACTTGAAGCTGTCGTACGCAATCCCGGCCTTGAGTACCGTTTCGGCGTCTTGCGGGTGGGCGGAGTTGATGCGCATGAAGTCAATGCCCGGGTGCTCGGCAGTGTAGGGCACCACGAATTCAATGTCGGCGCCTTTTTTGGAGAGAGCTTTACAGAGCTGGTAGCACGCGACCCCTAAACCACCACTATTATGTGGAGGCAGCTCCCAACCAAGCATCAATATCCGCATATACCTCTAGTAATTCGTGTTATGTAATTCTTCCTAAGTATAGATCAAAAATTAACATAAGCACAACACTTTTGTGTGTGATCGCGGTCACTTTTAACCAAGCAGTCTTTGAAGGGCGATTTCGAAGGCAGATTGCTTGAGGCTAATCTTACGTTCGGCAGCACGCTCAAGCATTGCCCGGGCGGCTTTAACGAGCATGTCGCTCATCGTCTGGTGGACTTTAGCCTCGGTCCAGTGTTCGTCTTTGAGGTTTTGCTGCCATTCGAGGTAGGAAACAATTACGCCGCCGGCATTTGCAACAATGTCCGGAATGATGGACACTTTTTTGGCGAGCAGTGTTTTCTCCGCGCCTTCAGTGACAGGCCCATTTGCCAGTTCGATGATGTGCTTTGCGGTGACTTTACCGACGTTACCGTCGTTCACCGAATCTTCCAGGGCAGCCAAGGCTAGAATATCGGCCTTTACACTGATGATGGCTTCGCTAGGTAACAGCTCGGCGCCGTCGGCGTCTTCCAATTCCTCTGGGCGAGGCGACTGGCTGCCGGTTTTGATACGAGTGGGGTCTATGCCTGCCTCACGTACCCAAGTGTGCTTGCTGTTAGAGATGGCGACGATTTTGAGTTTTGGGCATTGTTCGTGCAAGCCTTTGGCAAAGTAGTAACCGGCATTGCCGAAGCCCTGAATGGCGACGGTTAATTCTTTGTCGGCGAGGCCGGCAGCTTTCAGATATTCCTTCAAAACGACGACTGCGCCGAAGCCGGTAGCTGCAATGCGGCCTTCGCTGCCGCCGTTACCCAGTGTTTTGCCGGTAAAAGCCCCCTTGTCGGGCTTGCCTTTGACCTTCTCAAGCTCGTCAACCATCCAGTCCATAATCTGACCGCCGGTGTTAACATCCGGAGCGGGCACGTCTTTGTCGGAACCGATATGCGGCGCCAATTGCCGGCTGTAATCGCGGGCAATAGCTTCAACTTCGGCGGAACTCAGCTCCCTGGGGTCGACAACCACGCCGCCCTTACCACCACCGAGCGGCAGACCCACTGCTGCGGTCTTCAGACTCATCAGTGTGGCCAGCGCACGGACTTCATCGATATTAACGCCGGGGTGGAAGCGCACACCTCCCTTGAAAGGGCCGAGTTTATTATTGTGTTGGACGCGATACGCCGGGTAGCTGGCTTCGCCGGTTTTGATGGTGAAGCTGATTTCGTTTGCGGGTTTCAAAAAAGTCTCGATTGCTGCGTCGTCGTACCCCAATTCGCGCGCGGCGCGCCGGATTGACTCCTGAGCAGTAGCCAGCATAGTGTTCATCGATTTCCCCTCACAATTAGATACAGTAAAGTATATTCCTTTGTCTTGAGCCTGACTGTTGTGAATTTTTGTACTGAGGAACAGCGTGGTTTTCGGTAAAAATGACACTAGTTAAGCAAGGGCAAGGGGGTTCCATGGCACAAGCACACAACACTCATCACCACACGACCGGCTGGGTCGGCTGGGTGTATTTTGCCGGACTGATGATGATGCTGGCCGGAATTTTTCAGGCGATTGCCGGTTTCGTGGCGCTTTTTAAAGACAATGTGTTTGTCGTGAGCAGTAGCAGCCTGCTTGTCTTTAACTTCACACAGTGGGGTTGGATCCATATCATCCTCGGTATTCTGCTGTTCCTGGCGTCGTTCTCGGTTTTTGCCGGTGGTGCGTTCGGACGGGTTGTCGGTTCTATGCTGGCAGGCCTCAGCGCAATCGCCAACTTCGGATTCTTTACGGCCTTTCCGCTCTGGACGATCATTCTCATCACTGTCGATGTCCTGGTTATCTACGCCCTGCTAGTACATGGCGGCGAGGTTCGTGAAGAAGAGTAGTTTATTCCTGGAAGGGGTTGGTTCGGTTTTGGTCGAATAGGGTTTGCACATTGACGCTGTTGTCCTTGAGGGTCTGCAATTGCTTGGCGGCTTGGTCGTCGATGCGCGGCACCGGCAACGACTTTACGTCAGACAATACCTCATCATCAGAGATTGTTGGCGAGGCCAGAGAGTTGACCTTGAAGATCATATAACCGTACAGACCGGCCAAAAGCAGGAAAATGAGCACACCGACATAAGGCCGCACCTTGCGCAGGGCGGCAACGATTGCTGGTAATGGCGATTTCACTTTGATGTCACTCATGGCTTGATATACTCCTCCAGCGTTAGGCTAAAGAATAGATTGCCGGGCACTTTGGAGTCGGGTTGCAAGGCGATACCGGTTACCAGCGCAGTCCGGCGGTTGTGCTCCAGGGCGCTCAACAGGTTGATGAAATTGTTGAAGGGCACGGAGTTTTTGGCATCGGATGTCACCGTAATCTGCAGACTATAAACGCCTGGGATGCTTTTCACCGGTACCAGCTGAGTGTTCGGTGTTTTGTTGTCGCCAAGGGCTGACGAAGGGAAGGTGATCGAGCCAAGGGCGATGCCGTTTTGGGACGAAAGATTGGTGATTTCGTGTACGGTCTGAGCCTCGTCTTTATCCTGCGGCACGATACTTTTGGCTACAGTGGCCAGGTCGTTGTACTTCTGGATGTCGGCCTTGGCTTTACGCAGCAGGGTCTGGTTTTCCTCCACAACGCGGCTCTGGAGGCGAGCAGTCTTAACATCTAGAGATTTGGTCTTCAGAATGCCGGTGCCGATGTATGTGCCGACGCCGAGGGCCACAAAGGCCAGCGCGATAACGCCCCACAGAACGAAGTAGGTCTTCCGGGCATCCATCTAGCTACCCGCCTTGGTTTTGCCGCTATTGATAAACAGGAAAGGGTTGTCGCTGGTGAATAAGGCTCGGTAACTGGCCTTGCAGGGATAGCCGCTCTTTAAGCTGGCGGTATCGGAACTGCAGGTGATGCTGATGATGTCGGCTTTGGCGAAAATTTTATTGTTCGGGTCAGTCATATTGACCTGCATCTGCGCCGCAGCCGCGTAGTCGACTGTTTCGGCGGAAATGTCGACGCCGCCGCCAAACTGGGCGATGTTGACGTCGCTCAAACGAGCGCGGTTCGGTGTGATAATAGCCAGTTGGTTCAGTAGTTTGGAGAATAGCACCTCTTGGGATAATACCTGGACGGCCAGTTTCAGATTATTCGAGATGTCGCTGACGGTTTTTTCCACTTGGTCCTGGTTCTGGGAAGCCAGTTGCTTTTCGTCGGCTGCTGCTTGGGCGGCAAACGTATTAGCGGTTTGCTGCAAATAAAGGACGCCAGCCGCTGAAATAACAGCCAAACCAAGGATGCCTGCGCACAGAGCTGTCACGGTCCTCATTAGCGCGCTGTTGCGCCGTGCATAGCCGTAGTTTTTCTTTAGGTCCGGCGGGACAAGGTTGATCATCATGATTCAAACACCGCTTTCGGATTTAGCAGGCTCAAACCGGCAACGGTGGCGTACATCAGGCGGTCGGCTTCAATCGGCAAGCCCAAATCGTGGTCGTATTTGAAGACTGCCCATGGGTGCTCGTGCGTGCGCACCGGTACTTTCAGCGCATTGGTGAGGTAATCGCTCAGGCCTGGCATGTTGGCGCCGCCTCCCAGGGTTACGATCTGGCCAATGCCGTTCTGGCCGGGGTAGTGCTCTTCGTAGTAACGTAACATGCGGCGGACTTCGGTAACGATCTTGCCGAGCGATGGCTCCAGTGCAACGGCTATTTGCTTCTGATATTTGCTGACGTCCAGGCCGAACTTGGTCTTAATGTCGCCGGCCTCTTCTTGGCTGACGCCCAACTGGTTGCGGATGGCTTCGGTGAAAACCAGGCCGCCGGCGGACACCGTACTGGTCGCAACGATGGTTTTGTCGTAGATGCTAATCGTGGCAGTTAGCGAGCCGAAGTCGATGATGACGCTGGTGATGTCGCTGTGCTTGTCGCGGGCAAAAAAGCGGGCTCCGGCAGTCATGGTCGGCTCAATCAGAATTGGCTCTAGGCCAAGTTTTGTCGCCAAGGTCAGGTAGGAGTCAACAATGCGCTTCGGCACGGCCACCACGAATAGATTTTTGCCGGTTGGCGAACTGCTAGTGACGACGTAATCCAGATACAAATCTTCAATCTGCATTGGCACATACTGCTCTACCTCAAGTTCGACGGCCTCCTTCAGCTCGGCTTGGCCGAGGTCGGGCAATTGGATGGAGCGGGTGAAGGTGCGGTAGCCGGGCAAAGCCATGGCCACTCGGCGAGTAGTAATTTCGCCGGCCAAGCGATGTTCGAACAGGTCGTGCAGGGCAATTGAAATGGCTTCCGGTTTTACAATTACACCCTCGTTCAGGGCGCGGATATCAAAGTCTGCCGTACCGTATCCGGCTATCTCGGGAGAGTCCTGGGCGTTATCCAGCTGCATGACCTTCAGTGAACTGCGGCCAATATCAAGCCCAAAGATCGGCTTGTCAGTATAAAAACGGATCGGCTTGGTGATCATATTTTTCTTGTCTAAAGCATAAGCCCTATTTCCATAACATCATACCACAACCAATTTGGCGGGTGCATCTAGAAATTGTTACAGCCGCTGGTAACGGGCTGCGCGCCAGGCCAAGTCAATCGGAATCTGGTTGCTAGGGAAAGAGTTGTCCAGCATTAGGTCGAACGGGGTGCCGGAGTTGCTCGATACATACAGGTTTTTGCCGGCTATGCCGCCAAGCGCCGGGGCTGAGCCGAATCTTGTCTTGTCGATACATAGTCCGTTGATCGCTAGGAAGTAAATGGCTGGGGCGCTCATCGTGCCGTTCTTGCCGAGGTAGACGGCGCCGCCGTAAGGGCATGTGCTGGCCTTCGAAGCCGGATCGGCTCCGTAGACCACAAACGCGATCGGCCCGCTACCGCTAGCCGACGTAACATTGTCGAAGTTGATTGTGCCTTCGACGAAAACAAATATCAGTGAAGCTGTCGTGTTTTTGAAGGTCGGCGTGCAAGCGCTGGCTGCGCAAAGGTTGGCCCGGATGTGCACGTTAGTGCTGAGATCGTACTCGCCAGAGCCGAGTGCCAGGTCGCCGCTTGTGCCGCAGGATGTTGAAACGCCGCTGCCCGAATCCGGGTAATGCGTGTTCGCGTTGCCAACCCCGTTCGGTATGCTGTGCGGCGATGTGCCGGTGGTCCAGGCGTTGCAGTTGCCCGCCGCGGTGTAGCTGCTATCCATGTATTGGTCCCAGGGGATGTACATTGAAGTGATGGTCGAGATGCTATTTTGGTTGGCAGACACGTCGAAGTCGGTGTTGCTGGTATTGCCGGGCGGGGTGATGCAGTTGTTGTAGGCCAGGTTTAGCTTTGTCTTGGTCTGACCTGGCGTTACAAAGGTGGTCGGCTTGATCAGATTGCCGGTGCCGCCGATTGAGCAGTTGCTAGCTCCGGTATTCTTACCGGCTACGGTGACATTCTCGGCAATCAGATTGGTGGTATTTTTGTTCATCTGGATAAAGCCATTCGCGTAGATGTCTTTGGCCTCGATGTTCTTAACGCCGCTGTCGATGTACACGATGTTACGGCTGGCAATCGACGATGATGTAGTAGTAGAAGTACGCTGGGCTGTAACCCGTAAAGTGCGGGTGTAGGTCGGCGTGGTGGCGCTGGCCGGTGCGTACACTTTACCGGTCGTAGTGATGATTTTCTCCTTGCCGCTGCCTCCGGCGGCTACGGTAACGGCGTAGGTGGCTTTGTACTGGGCGCCGTCGAGGATGGTTATATCAGTGCTAGTGCCGGTGTAAGCCGTGCCGGCATTGAGGTAGGCGATGGCCGCATCTGCGCCGGATTCGGCAGCGTACTGGGCTTGCAAAAGCATAACCCGGCCGCGGGCGCGTGCCAGGTTGGACTTGGCGAGTACCATCAGGCTGAACAAGAGCGTGCTCAGGAAGATCATTACTACCAGAATGGTTACGATGATCGAGCCGTTTTGGCCGTTCAACTTTCCCTGATTACGTTCGGACATCTTACTCATCTCCTTAAGAATTCCTCAATGCTATGCGAATGATGGTTTGGCTGCTGGTGTCAGCGCCGCCGTTGACGGTGGCTTTTTTGAAGGTGGACAGCACTAGCTCAACCACTTCCACGGCTGGCATGTCCGGGCCGATGTATTCGCCGGTTAACGGGTCGACAATTGAGGTGTAGTCCATAAGGTTGCCGGAGCGGGAGAAGTAGCGCAGGGCAACCGAGGAAATGTTGTCGGCAATCAACTTGTCGATCGGGCAGCTAGCCGACACCTGGTCGGAGGGGCAGGTGGTGACATTGCGGTTAGAAGCGGCGCCGCTATTGGCTAATACGCGCATACGCAGCTGCTTAGAATCGCCGTCCATGTACAGCACAAACTCATCTTCGTACGGTTGGGTGCCGTTCATTACTATATTTTTGGAAGTGTCAATACTGGGCGCTTTGAAATACATTACAGCTGTCTTGGTGCCGGCAGCTCCCATGTTTGTGGTGCCGGGGATAGCGTGGAGCGGTTTCCAGTAGTTGCCGCCGGGGTATGCCGGGTCGGGGTCGCCAACGTGGCTGTCCGCGATGCTGTTCTGGATGATCAGGCCGGACGAGGCGTTAATCGCGTCGCGCAGGCGATCGCCGGCGGTTAGGCGGCCGACATAGGTTTCGAGATTGGCGCTGAGAGTCGCGCCCAAGCGCCAGTAGGCGAAAGTAAAATACATCACCAGACCCGAAAAAAGCAGCGAAACAACCATGACGGTCAAAAGTTCCAGTAACGTGAAGCCCTTTTCCTTTTGCGGGGCTTGCAGCGGGACCTTTACGAGCTGTCTCATAGCTGGCCGATTCCATTCCGTGTGATAAGCATCCGCAGCTGCAGCGGCGTATTGCTGGCGGCCGGCGCCACAAAGTTGACCTGTATCTGCACAACTTTGGAATCCGGGATTGGTTGCAGCGGATCACTGCCAGAGAGTGCGCTGGTGTCGGTCACCGTCAGCGTTGGCGAGTAAGTCACCTGCTTGGTACCGGTCTGGTTTTCGACGACAAAGCTGTTGTTCGGGTAGCAGTTGGTACCGCTGGACAGCGAGGTGAATTCAAGTGCACGGTCCACCTCCGGGCAGGCGCTCAACACGGCGTACATTTCGTTGAGTTCGCGGGCGGTGGTGTAGCTGTACTGGATGCCGTTGACCGCTGTGGCAATACCGACGACCACCATCGGGAAAATAACGCAGGCCAACACCAACTCAACAATCGTGAAACCACGTTGCTTCGGCAAGCGCCGGGTAACAAACTTCGGCAGCGTTTTCATGCTCATGTTTATTGTATACGAAAAACGCAAGCGCTACACGCGCTTTGGATTGAACGGACTGCTGCTTATGGTTATACTGAGCATATGAAGAGCGACTCGGAGACCGGGTTTACGCTTGTAGAACTGACGGTCACCATGGTGGTATTGTCGGTTATTGTGTTGGCGTTTATGGGTCTGTTTACGTCGTTGGTGCGCAGCACGGTTGTGGCTAAACGCCAGGCCGTGGCACTCTCGCTGGCCACCAACGAAATGGAATACATTAAATCGTTATCGTACGACAACCTTGCTGTAGCCGGCGGCAGCATTTTCGCCGCCAACCCGTTGCCGGCAGTGACAACCAAGAAAGTCAACGGTGTAACCTATACCATCACCATCAGTATCAATTATGTTGATGACGCCTACGACGGCTGCGCCAACTACCCGAGCCAGCAACTCAAGCAATTGTATTGCCGCCACTATCCGCCGCCGGCCGGTTCGCCGAACCCGGACCCCAACCCCCAAGACTACAAAATTATTCATGTGCAGGTGACCGATGCGGCCGGCACGCGGTTGGCACAGGCCGACACCCAAATATCTTCGCGCGTGGCCGAAACGGCCAGTACTACTGGCGCGCTGTTCGTGACGGTACTGGACCAGAATGGCGATCCGTTGGCCGGGGCCACGGTAACGGTCGCTAACAGCTCGCTCGCTCCGACTGTTAACCTCTCGGATGGGACCGATAGCAACGGCATCGCTATTTTCTACGGCTTGCCGCCGGATACCAGCGGCTACCACTACACCATCGGCGCCTCCAAGCTCGGCTACTCCAGCCTTAATACCATTGCGCCATTCGGCGCCCTGCAGCCGACCTACTCAAACCAGAATATCTTTGCTCAGCAGTCATCGTACGTGACCCTGACGCTTAAGCGTATGACCGGTAATAGTTTCATTATTGAGACTGTCGATACGAGCGGCAATCCGCTGCCGAACGTCAAAGTGTACATCAAGGGCGGTTATAAGAAATACACCGACACTGCTGACACCACTTATTATTACGACAATATGACGCCCAGCGATAATCGCATCACGACCGACGCCAGCGGATTCGCCGTGGTACAGAATCTGGTGCCGGGCGCTTACATCTTCTGCGGTGACGACGGCTCGGATAATTGCAACGTCGGTGCCATCACGTACTACGCCGCTGCCGCGCTGCCGTACGGCGGCAGCAATCCGCTCAACCCAATCGTACTGCCGTCGGATCCGGCCAGCCCGGCCAACTCGACTTTCGACTTCGGGGGCGTCGGCTATCTGCAAAAAGTTCGCTTGATCATGACCAGCAGCGTGAATGTGCCGCGGGCCGTGACGCTCGAGCCGTACGACGCCAGCTTGTCCTCGCCGACCATCAGCAACTTCCCGTTCACCCTCACCGGCAACAGTATGCCGTGCGGCGGAACGCCGGCTAGTTGTAATACCACGCTTACCTTTACCCAGGGGGCGAATAGCTTCCCGGCCTCTTGCACCGGCCAGTCCGGCAACGACAAGCTTAGCTGTACGGTAGATCTGTCCGGCGCTTCGCAGGGTGTTCTGCAAATGGTTGTTACGGCCACCGGGCGGACGCTGAGTACACCCGCCAGTCCGCCAATGGGAGGGCTAATCATTGAGCCGTAATCCGTCGCCCACCAAACAAATTCCGGAGGCGGGCTTCAGCCTGGTAGAGTTGATGGTGGTGATCGCCCTGACTGCAGTGGTCGTGACCACTTTCTACACTTTCTTTAAGACGAACTTCTCGTCGTATCTCGGCTTGCAGGAAGATGCTTCCAACTTCACCGAACTGGCCTCGAAATCGCAGCGCGTAGCCAGTGTCGTCCGCGGCCTGACCGGCATTAACACTGCCGCTGCCAATCAGCTGACCGTCTACGCCTACTTTTATCCTACCGACACATACGTATCGCTGGTCGATTATTATCTCAGCGCCGACAACAAAACACTATTGGCCGACGTCACGCAAATGACCTCAAATCCTCCGATCGGTACTCCGATCACGAACTCCAAGAAGACATACACCATTATGAGCAACTTTCAGCAGACTGCTGCCAAAACACTGTTCGAGTACACCGACTCGGCCGGCAGCACGCTGACGCCGCCGATCAGCGACCTGAGCCTTATCAAGGCCGTCAAGATCAACCTGGGCGTCGCCACCACTAAACCCGGGATCAACCAGGCGATGGAATTGGACGTCAGTTTACGTAACCGGCAGGATAGTCTATGAGGCTTTTAAAGAGGATGCTCAAGCATGCCAAGGAAGAGGGTTTCCTGACGCCGACGATTATTTCGGTGATGATCGCCGTGTCAATTGTGTCGGTAGCCGTGCTTGGGACGATCATGAACAACTTCTACGTTGTCGGCAATAACGTGCGCAGCCAGCAAGCCTTCAATATTGCCGAAGCCGGCGTGAATTATTACCTGTGGCATCTGAGCCACAACTCGACCGACTATAAGGACGGCCAAACGACACCGGCTACCCCGGATCCCAATCTGGGCTACGGGCCGTACGTGCACGACTATGTTGACGACAATGCCCAAACAACCGGCACCTATACCTTGTGGATCAAGCCCAAGGGTGGTGGCTCGACGATTGTTGACGTGCGGGCGATCGGGCAGGTGACCGGTAGTAACTTTACCCGGACGGTCCAAGCTCAGATTGGTGCCACATCCTTCGCCAGCAGCGCTATTACAGCCGACACGGCGCTGTGGTTCGGCAGTACGGAATCGGCTTCCGGGCCGGTACACAGTAATGTGGGCATCCGTATGGACGGCTCCAGCAACGCAGCCGTAACCAGCGCTAACGCCACCTACGTTCCGCCGAACAGCCTCGGCGGCGACGGCAGCTCTCATCCTGGCGTCTGGTGCAGTACCTCAGTTACAGCGCCGGTCGACTGCGCCAGCCGGCCGAAGAACGATTGGCGCTACCCAGTGCCTTCGGTAGACTTCAATCAGGTCACCAGCAGCCTTTGTAATATGAAGAAGGTCGCATTCGGCGACGATGCTTCGACGTCGGCGCTAGCCTCGATGTCCAACGCTTGTTCGCAACTCCCGACCACCCGAACGAGCGCATACTTGCCGCGCCGGGCCACCAGTTTTAATATTGCCCGCGGCTACCTCATCGAACTGAACGCTAACGGCACCTACAACCTATATAACGTTAATGGCGAGAACGACCAGCTGACTCCTTACACCAGCGCATTGACTCTTCAGACGGTAGCGTCAAATCTGACCGTGCCGGCCAGCGGCGTGATTTTTGCAGAAGATAACGTTTGGGTGCGGACGAATTCGACCTTCCACGGGCGGGTGAGTATCGGTGCCGGGCGGATGACCTCCTCGGCGCAGTCGGCCAATATTGTGATTGCCGACGACGTCGCCTATAGCACTAAGAACGGCGATGACGCCATCGGCCTGATCGCTGAAGGCACGGTACTTCTGGCACCATACGCGCCGCCAGCCAGCGGTTCGTTCAACTTTGAGGTTGACGCTGCTACGCTTTCGCAAGGCGACTCTGTCTGGTATCCGTCAACGTACAGGACCAGCACAAATAAATGCACTCGCGGATGGGTTAGCAGCAACCAGACATTTACTTTCTACGGTTCCGTAGCCACGCGTCAAACATGGACGTGGACCTGGCAAAGAGGTAACCCGTGCGGCGACAGCGTGCTCGCTTCCGGCATCGGTTACATCTCAGGGATTCTGCACAATACTACGCAGTACGATTACAACTTGCAGTATGCGCCCCCGCCCAGTTATCCAATTACCGGCGGTTACGACATCCTTTCGTGGCGCGAAGTGCTGACTAAGCCGTAGAGATATTTCGTTGGCTGCTTCGCATCCAGCGAGTTCTTTTGGTGCCAAAAGAACCAAAAACATTGGGGCGGTGTCAGTCACGCGACTGGCCTCCAGAAGTTTGCCCGGCGCAGCAAGAACTCCCTTCGGTCGGCCCTGAACTTGATTATTTCGGAAGGATTAGGGCACGGCTTGCTGCTTGATTCCGAACAAACTTCTTCCGCCCAATCGGTGTCTGCCAAGGCCCCAAACCCCGCCGCGCAATAGGGGAAACAAAAGAGCGGCCTTGTGAGCCGCTCTAGTGCGTTAGTTGGTTAGCTAACTAGTTGCTTTGCTTGGTGTAGTTCGTCGTGCTGTTCTCTAGGTCAGCGGTGAGCGTGTAAGCGTCACAGGTGCTAACTAGGTCCGGAGTAGTACCGGTTGCAGCAGGACAGGCAGCACCACCAGCGGTTGCTACGTAGCTGTAGCCGTTGGTTGGCAGGGTAGCAGCGATAGCCGTACCGTCAGGTGCGTTCAAGGCTTCAGGGTCAAGACCCTTCATGTACTTGGCGCGGAAGCCGCTGTCCAAGAGCATGGCCAAGGTCGGGTAGGTACCGGTCGAAGCGTAGTAAGCCTCGAGGTGGCCCTGGATGGCGTTAATGTCAGTTTGCCTTTGTGTGTCGCGGGCGCGTTGCTGGATGCCCGAGAAGGTAACGATAACCAACGTCGCCAAAATACCAATAACGACGATGACGATAAGGAGTTCTACAATCGTGAAACCCTTTTCTTTTTTATAGCTTTTCCATGAGCGCATCTGCCTCATCCCCCTATGTTATTTAATTGATCCTCGGATCCTTAATATCGGCTTATTGAAGTGGATGCCAATATTAGTATCTCTACCCTGATTATAACCATAACCACAATGACGTCAAGCAAATTCGCCCTAATTTCACAGCTTGTTCACAATCTTCGGCTAGTTGTTGCCGATGTTTTGGCTCAAAGAAGCGATCGGACCCATGACGCTGGCAGCGATAACACCTACGAGCGAACCGAGTACCAGAATCATCAGCGGCTCAATGATTGAGCTGAGGCCGTCGATGAGCGTGTCGACCTCTTCATCATAGAAGTCGGCTACCTTTACCAGAATGGTGTCGATTTGGCCGGTTTCTTCACCAACGGCCAACATCTGGGAGACAATCGGCGGGAAGTGCTTAGCTTTGGCTAACGCTAACGATAGCGGTTTACCGTTCTGGACATCTTTGGCAGCCTCGGCCAGCTCGGCCTGGATAACCCGGTTGCCGATAGCGCCGCCGGTTACTGCCAGGGCGTCAAGCACTGCCACACCGGCCGACGCCAGCGAAGCAAAGGTGCGGGCGAAGCGCGAGATAGCCACCTTGGTGATGACGGTTTTCAGCACCGGCAAACGCAACAGCAGTGCGTGGAACTGATACTTACCCTTCGGCGTGCGGATGTAGCGAAGCAGGAAGATTCCGCCCACAAAGGCGGCGGCAAACACGAAAATTAAGTTAGGTATTTTGTTAACTAGCGGCACCGATCCAAGCCCAAGTGTATGGACGATAGACGGGTGCAGCATAAAGTTCGACGCTCCCAACAGAATCCGGGTTTGGATGGGCAATTGGGCGTGCGGACCGCCGAGATCCAAGAGGATTTTGCCAAGTTTCGGAATCACAAACACCATCAAACCGAAGAAGGCCAGCACGGTGATCGACAAAATCACCGTCGGATAGGTCATGGCGCTCTTAATTTTCTTGCGGATAGTAGCGTCTTTTTCGGTCTGCAAGGCTAGTCGTTTGAGGATACTGTCCAGGATACCGCCGGCTTCACCGGCTCTAACCATGTTGATGTAGACTTCGGAGAATACGTCCGGATATTTGCCAAAGGCTTCGCCGAGGGAAACTCCGCCCTGGACATCCTTGGCGATGCCGCCGATGACCGTCTTGAAGTAAGCGTTCTCGGCCTGTTGCTGCAGCGTGTCCAGCGAGCGGGTCAGTGGCACGCCGGCCGACACCATCGTAGATAACTGACGGGTAAAGACCACCAGGTCGCGGACTTTAACTTTCGGCTTGAAAAAACCGCCTTTGCCGCCGGCCTTTCCGCCGGGGCCGGGGCCTTTTTCTTCCCGGACCAGAATCGGGTGCGCGCCTTGCTTGGCCAGTGCTTCCATCAACGCCTGTTTGTTGGCGGCGTCGGTAGTGCCTGAAATGGTTTTTCCGTCTTTAGTCTTAGCTTTGTATGTATATCGCATGCTATTCCTCGCTGGTCACCCTCAATATTTCTTCAATGGTCGTTTCGCCGCGCAGCGCTTTAATGAAGCCGTCGAGCTGCATCGTCAGCATGCCTTCTTGGATGGCGGTATCTTGCATGGTCTCGCTGGTGCCGTTGGCAACAATCAGTTTCTGGACTTCGGGCGTGTTCTGCAGGACTTCATAGATGCCGATGCGGCCGCGGTAGCCGGTGTGGTTGCAGGCGTTGCAACCGCCGTCGTGGGCTTTCCAGAGGCGGTGGACGGTTGTCGGCGTAGTGCTAAGGTCGGCTTCGTTCGCCGTGTTGCCAGTTGCTTCGGACTTGCCGATGCCGCTCTTTTGGGCCTCGCCTTCAAGTTCGTGGATGCGGCGCAGGACGTCTTTGCCGTCGAGGCCGAACGCCTTGTGCAACTGTTGCAACTGGGCTTCATCAGGAGAGAAATGCTCGCGGCACTCGCTGCATAAACGGCGTACCAAGCGCTGGCCAAGAACCAGCCGCACTGTGGAGGCGATCAGGAACGGCTCGATCTTCATGTCGAGCAAGCGCGGCAAACAAGTTGCGGCGTTGTTGGTGTGCAACGTGGAGAATACCAAGTGCCCGGTCAGGGCGGCTTGCACGCCTAGCTCGGCGGTTTCACCGTCGCGGATCTCTCCTACCATGATGATGTTCGGGTCCTGGCGCAGCAGGGCGCGCAAGCCGCTTTGGAAAGTCATGCCGGCTACCGGGTTCACCTGGGTTTGGTTGACGCCGGGGATGCGGTATTCCACCGGGTCTTCAATGGTCGAGATGTTCACGGTCGGCGTATTGAGCATACTCAGCACACTAAATAGGGTGGTCGACTTTCCCGAACCGGTCGGCCCGGTCACCAATACCATACCGTGCGGCTGGACAATTGCGTGCTTGAGTTGCTCTTTGGCAGCGCCCCAAAAGCCTAGCTCTTCGAAGTTGGCGGCCTTACTGGACTCGTTCAAGATACGCAGCACGCATTTTTCGCCGTCGACAATCGGCAGGGTCGAAACGCGTAAGGCGTAAACCGCTTCGTTGACCGCAACCTTAAAGCGGCCGTCCTGCGGCGCGCGGTGCTCGTCGATCTTCAGGTTAGACAGAATCTTGATGCGGGAAATCAATGCACCGAGTACGTTACGCGGCAGCTTGTCGACTTCGCGCAAGATGCCGTCGATGCGGTAACGGGTAATCACCACGTCTTCGCGCGGTTCAATATGGATGTCGCTGGCGCCGGACTTAATGCCGTACTCGATAATCAGGTTCACAGTTTGGGCAATCGGCGAGTCCTCGGCGATGTTGCTGGCATCAACCTCTTCCTCTTTTACCTCTTCGTCGGCTTCGGGGATGATCTTGGTCAGGTTGGCGCCGGCGTTCTCGCCCTGGTATTGGTCGAGTGCGCCTTGCAGCATGGTAGGCGGCGTAATGTGAATGCGGATGTTGTTGCCAAGCTGCTGCTGCAGGAAGTTGCGGGCCTGGACGTCGTCCGGGTCTTCCATGGCCACGTCTTTGGCGCCGCTTTTGTCGACGTTAAAGACCACCGAGCGATATTGGCGTGCCAGGCGTTCCGGCAGAACCGTCAAAACCTCTTTCTTTATATCTTTGGGATTGAGCTCGACAAACGGCACCTCGATCTCTTTAGAGTAGAGTTTGGTCAGGTCAAGCTCGGTAATAAGCTTATTCTTGACGGCCATCTCGTGCAGTGTCTTTTTGGCGGTCGTGGCTTGGGTGTGCAGCGTGGCGATCTGGTTGTCGGTTACGCCGTATTTCTTGAGAAGTTTTTCAATTAAAGAATCGATAATATGCATAAGTCGACCCTATACAACTTCAGCACCAGTGGTGCGGCTTATTTTTGTGCCCATTCTATGAAAATTGTAGCATCTGTGTTTAAAAAGCAGAAGCGGATTGAGGGCTAGTTGCTGTGCTGGCCGCGACTTTGTCGCAAGAGGAGATCTCCAAGGTCGCTGCTGGTTTGGGAGTAGCCGGCGGTCCGGAAGTCGGCAATGCTCTGCTCGATCCGTTGAGCGAAAGTTGTCAAGAGAGTGATCTCGTCTTTTTCTAGCACCTCGCGCCGGACATTGCGCGCCACACTATCAACCAGCCACCACGTTCCCCGGTCGCGAGCGCCGCGCAAATCGGCAGGGACACGCAGATGCAAATCGCGGATTATCTCTGTTGCCATAACGCCAACGCGCAACATCACAACGAGCGGATTGTCTTCAAGCGGACCAACGTGCTTGACCGAGAACGGCACGCGCTGGCCGTTATCTATGACGTACGAATCATGATTGTCCCAGACGAAACGGTTACGCTCTTCGCGCGGAGAAGACAGGAAGGGGAAGCGCCGGGCCAGCAAGACGCCATACATGGCGATAATTTCGGATATGCGGCCGAGCTGCTCGTCGTAAGGCGCGTGCGGTTCCGTATCTAGATAGTCGAGCAGCACTTGTCCTATGCCGGCCTGTACGCGGTCGATGGCCCGAGACGAGACGCTCGTTTCGTGTTGTGCCCGGGAACGGAAGCCTGGCAAGCTAGCCTGAAGGAGTCGGGCATTCAATGCGCGCGGGTCGGTAAGCGCTATGCCCGATCCGGTGATTGCGGCAAGTTCGCGATCGGCATAGCCGAAGTAGTGGCTGTCGCCGGCGTGTTCCGGAGTTGCCTGGGCGTACTCTACCAGCGTCCAGGCGGCATGCAGCGAGTTGTCTATCGGATCGCCGAAGTCTAAGCCGAGCTGTTCCATAAGTTCCGACGGCGACAGATTCTCGGCCAGCGCTAACGACGCTTCACGGTGCGCAAAGCCATCGGCTCCCCTCGGGAATAGCTCATCATAGGTAGTCATACAATGAAAAAGATGATATCACAAATTTTAAGAAGTTTGTACAGCTAATCAAACACCTTCTGCCGGCCGCCATCTATGACGCTTTTCCTGTTTCACATGTTCAACATCATGAAGTGCGATCAGTGAAACTTGGCAAGGACGGCAGAACTCAAACTATCAGCCCAAAACAGAAAGTGCGAGCACGGTCACCCAGAGCATCACAACCGACACAAGCGCCCGTTGGAACAGGCCCATGTAGGTTTGGCGAGTTATGGTAATGGGCAGCCCAAGAAGCGCCAAAGCTCCACATGCCAAAGAAAAAAAGCCAAGTGCTGACCCTAGGCTGCTAAAGCCCGTAACAAACTGGGCACTTATTATGCCGAGTATACCGATGAAAAAGAGGATGTTATGAACCTTGCCGGTTGTGGTGGACCCATTGGCTGTGATTGGATCGGTTCGGAAGATCGCCGAAAGCAATAAGACTGCACCCAGAACAGCAACGGCTACAGAGCCATATATATGTTGATGCATAGCGGCAAGGCGAAGTCCCAGCAGCATAATTAGCAGGCCGCTTACAGTAAAGTTCACCGTCTGAACGTACCCATACTGCCCTAACGCTAGCTCGCTTATGGTGTTATGCAACGGGCGGTATCTTGGCTTAAACAGGCCAAAAACAAGAGCAGTCAAGAGAAAAAGCGCCGGTCCGGCTACAGCAACGTTCAAAAAGTCATAATTCACAATTTGATGATAGCATTTAGGAACAAAAAACTGCGTCTTAGAGGTACAGTTTAGGAATTTATGCTATTTGGCAGGACCTCAAGTATGTTCATGGAACTTTGGAGGAGTGGGTAAATAAGTCGGACGCTTAAATCGCTGCGGTTGAGAGGGAGATTCAAGAGGTATACGAATTGTTTCGAGGGCAGCAGTAAGCAAGGATCATGCGACGTCGTCTATCGAAATTTGTCCCAAATTTTCGACGAATTTAGCGATATCCAGCCCATCCGCTGCTGAATGATTGTCCTTATGGAGCACGGCAATAATTTTGCCTGCACCTGCTTTGGTTGCCGCGATCATGCCCGATTTGGCGTCTTCTACCACAACGCATTGACGTATGTCGACGCCAAGCTTGTCAGCTGCACGTAAGTATATATCGGGGGCTGGCTTGCCCGGGAAGGTCCTATCATCGTAAACGATATCATCCCGCGGGAACCACTTTGCCAGCCCTAAATGTTGGTAGTAGAAGTCTATATTGACGAGAGGTGACGAAGTGGCGATTGTCCGTTTGATACCGTGTTCTTTGAGCTCGTTGAAAAGCTTTTCGGCTCCCGGTGACAGATGAAAATCTTTACTTTGGAGACATATCTTCTGATAAAGCAGTTCTTTTCGGGTTAGCAATTCATCCTGCTCTGCCTCGGTCGGCTTGTGCCCAACAATAAATTCGAGAGACTCGCCCGGTGTACGTCCATGAACGTACTGCTCGTGCTCTTCGCGAGTGAGCTTTCTGCCCATAACTAGTTCTGATAAATCATCCCAGGCAATTTCGTGCCATTGCCTGTCCCAAAGAATGACACCGTTAAAGTCAAAGAGTACTGCCGCGTATTTCATAATTCATAGAGTAACATCGTTGGGGACATGTCACCTAACCGGAGAATGGAATCGAACTTTTACGTACTTTTGAAAATCCCTAGCAGGGGAGACAGGACTGGCGTGCTTTGCGCTTCTCCGCTGCGGCGTGCTCGGAGTGAACTCCTGCGCGCGTCCTCGCTCCACGACCCTTGCGACTACGGTATTTTGCTAGCGCAAAATCCCTGTCGCAGAACCAAAGTCCGGCTTCTCTGCATGAAAAAAGCACCGACCTTGGGCCGATGCATTTTTCATGGCAGGGGAGACAGGACTTGAACCTG
>DATJJV010000032.1:0-3367 GCA_035491975.1 Pristimantibacillus sp.
GCCAAAATGTCGAGCCGACCCATGCAAAACATCATAAACATGTGCGCGGTCCACTCGCCGATACCTTTTACGGCGGTCAGTTCTTTGATAATTTCGTCGTTGGTCAGGGCATCCAGATGGTCGAACTTCACCTTGCCGTCAACGACATGTTGGGCCAGATCGCGGACGTAGGCAGCTTTGGCGCCGGACAGCCCGGCAGTGCGTAACTCCTCAACACTCTTGGTCAGTATAGCTTCGGGCGGGGGGAAGTCTTCGCCGCTGTCAAATAGAGCGCGGAACCGTTTTTCGATACTCGCTGCAGCCTTGATGCTCAGCTGCTGGCTGATGATACTGTCCACCAGCTCCTGGTAATACTGCCGGTGCGGCCGCACGGTGTACGGTCCGACCTGCGAGATCACTGGCGCCAGCACCGGGTCATGCGCGGCCAGGTATTCGGCGGCGGTTTGGGCGATCAAGTTATCCACTGTCATTTCGATATCATATCATCTGTGAAATTTGTTACACTTGTGGTGAATAACTAAGGATAACCGCCATGGCCAAAAAGTCCCACAAAACCGAAGATATGCCCGCCGAAGCCGACGAGCACGAAGAGCACGAAACGCCTGAGTCCGGCCACGAGGAACATGAACATAGGGGAGAGCAGACAGCTGACGATGCGCCAAGCTCGTCCAAATCTCTGAATCTCCAGTCGCTGTGGGCGTGGTGCATGGCCAAGAAGAAAATTTCCATCCCGGCCGGGGTGGCCGTCTTGTTGGTGTTATTCTTCCTGGTGCCGTTTACTCGATACTCAGTCTTGGCATTGTTTTTGAAGCAGGATTTCCCCGTAGTCGTTCTTGATTCGCAAACCGGCCAGCCGGTTTCCAGCGCCCAGGTCAGCCTGAAGGGCAAAACGGTCAGCACCGACGGCAAGGGCGAGGCCACCTTGCATGTTCCGGTCGGCAGCGGCAAGTTGACCGTTAGCAAGACCTACTACAAGGGCTTCTCGCAAAGCGTGACCGTACCGGTGAGTAAGCCGGGGACGGAATTTGGCGTGAAGCTTGAAGCTACCGGACGGGCTGTGGCACTTACTGTGACTAACAAGATTAGCGGCAAGCCGCTCCAGAACGCCAAGATCGTGGCCGGCAGCGCCGAGGCCAAGACCGACGACCAGGGGCGAGCAACGCTGGTAATCCCGGCCGGCCAAACCCAGGCCAAGGCAACTATTTCGGCCGACGGCTACATCCAGTCGGATATCGTCGTCAAGGTGGATGCCGCCGCCGACGCGCCCAACAAGTTCTCCCTGGTTCCGACCGGCAAAATGTTCCTGCTCTCCGATGCCAGCGGCAAGATCGACTTGGTCAAAACCAACCTGGACGGCAGCGACCGCGAAACCGTCCTGGCTGGTACCGGCAAAGAAGATCGCTTCAACACCGTGTTGTTTGCTTCCCGCGACTGGAAATATATCGCCCTGCTGTCCAAGCGCGACGGCGGCGACAACCCCAAGCTCTTCCTAGTGGAGACCGACAGTGGCAAGCTCACTAACATCGACGAAGGTAATGCCCAATTCCAGATTGTCGGCTGGATCGACAATCACTTCATCTATACGGTTACTCGTAACCTCAATTCTTGGGATCCAAAACGCCAGGCGCTCAAGAGCTTTGATGCTTCCACCAAAAAGCTTACGACGCTGGATGAGACCAAGGCAGAGGGCTGGCACGAAGATTACGCTGGCGAGCAGTTCGGCGGTGTCTTTGTCGTTGACCATAGTGTGGTCTATGCCAAGGGTTGGATAAGCGGTTACGCCGGCTACTACTCGCCGGTGATGGCCAGCAAGCAGGCGACTTTGAACACCGTACAGGCCGATGGCAGCCAAAAGAAGATACTCAAGAGCTACACCAAGCCTTCTTACCACAACTATGTCTCGCTGGACACCCGGCCGGCGGAGTTTGGCGAAATTTATGTTCAGTACGACAACGGCCAGGGCGCATACCGCTACGACGAATATGCGAATGGTAAGCTGAGCAGCCTAAGCTTAAGCGACGACGAATTCTACAATAAGGCGTACCCGACTTACTCGGTCTCGCCCTCGGGCAAGCGAATACTGTGGAGCACTTACACTGACGGCAAGAATGTCTTCACTGTTGGCGACGGTTCAGGTCAGAACGGCAAAAAGATCGGTGCCGATTCGGACTTTCAGGTCTATGGTTGGTACACCGATGATTACGTGTTGTTGACTAAAAAGGGCAGTGAAATGTGGATCATGCCGGCCGACGGTTTGGATAACGGTATCAGCGGTGCTGTTAAGATTAGCGACTACTACAAGCCGCAGTACTACCTGAATGGCTTTGGCTATGGTTACGGCGGCTAGAACCCTTTAGTTTGATATGCTAGGTACATAATGCCCGACTCGGAAAAGAAACAAGAGAAGCCTAGCATTGAAGCGCCGGAGGAATCGGCTGATGTTGAGATAGCCGAAAACGGCGCCGAAGGTGTACCGCCGGTGGAGGAAGAAACGCCTGCCGAGGCTGAGGTCGAAACGACAGGAGAAACTCCGGAGCCAGAAGCCGAAACTGAGCCGGCCGCCGAGTCCGATGCATCGGAAACTGACGAGCCGACGGCGTTCGACGATGAGCAAACTGACCAGGCTGTTGACGAAATAGCCTCTAAGGAAAGTGACGAGGCCATGGCGGCCGAAGATGCGACCACCGAAGACGAGGCGTTACCGATGTCGCACAAGCGGCACTTCTGGCGCAAGAAGTGGCTGCGGACCTTGCTGGTGCTGCTGGTGCTGGGCGGGTTAACCGCGCTTGGCGTAGTGCCCAAGACGCGTTATGTCATCATGAATGCTGCCACCGTCCGCAGTAGTTTTTCGATAACCGTGGTTGATAGCACTACCCAGTTGCCGCTTAGGGGCGTCCATGTCACCGTGGCTAGCCATACCACCCAGACCGATGTCGATGGCAAAGCCAAGCTTACCGGTTTGAAACTAGGGAAGGCGTCTTTAGAGATTGAGCAAGTCGGTTTCGGCCAGATTAAGCGCACCATTACCATCGGTTGGGGCAGTAACCCGCTCGGCACGTTGGCACTGCAGGCCACCGGCGTGCAGTATGTGATCGAAGTGCATGATTATCTTTCCGAGCAGCCGATTGAGGGTGTCGAAGCCAGCGACGGCCAGTCCTCGGCTCTGTCTGGCAAAGACGGCAAAATTACGCTGGTACTTTCCAATACAGCCGTGGCCAAGAATGCCATCAGCTTGACCAAGGCCGGGTACCGCACCGAAACAATTAGTTTGGGTGATGATCCCAACGCGCCAACCAAAGCCATGATGGTTCTGGCCCGCAAAGCGGTCTTTGCCGTCAAGCAGAACGGCAGCTACACCGTTTATAAG
>DATJJV010000033.1:0-11144 GCA_035491975.1 Pristimantibacillus sp.
CAGATTGGCGGCTTGCCTGAACTTAAAGACGCTGTTGTGCTCGATCTCTTTCTCGACTTGCGCGGCAAAGGGCGCTCTCGAATCATTAATAAGCGCCACGCTGAAACTGGTACTGTTGGTCCGCGACAGCGCGCCGAGTACTAGCAGGAAGATCAGCGGGAATACCAAAATAAAGAAAAAGGCCATCGGGTCGCGCAGCCAGCGAATGCTCAGGGTTTTTGCCAAGGCCCAAATGGTAGACAGGTAGCGCTTCATCTTAATCCCGAAGCGCCTTTCCGGTCAGATCTATAAATACGTCTTCGAGATTGGCCTGCTCGACGTGTTGCTTCTTCTTAAACCCGCGCTTTAATAGCCCCTTCACGAGGTTCTTGGGCGTGTCGAGGGCGATAATTTTGCCTTGGTCCATAATGGCGACGCGGTCGCAGAGCAGTTCGGCCTCTTCAAGATAGTGGGTGGTCATAATTACTGTAATCCCCTGCTTCTTAATATTGCGGATGAGCTCCCAGAGATGGCGCCTAGACTGCGGATCGAGGCCGGTAGTCGGCTCATCCAAAAATAATACCCGCGGTTTGTTCACCAGCGCCGCCGCGATGCTAAAACGCTGCTTCTGGCCGCCGGACATGTTTTCCACGCTGCTTTTGGCCTTGTCGGCCAGCTCCACCTGCTCCAGGATTTCCAAGGGGTCGACTTTTTTGCCATAAAAACTGGCGAACATTTTAAGCTGCTCGGCCAGGGTTAAGCGGTCGTAAAAGTGCGAACTCTGCAGTTGGATGCCGATAATCTCTTTGATGGCCGCCGGGTTGTCGCCAACCACGATGCCGCCCAATTCCACGCTGCCCTCGTCAATCGGCCTAAGCGCTTCAATCATCTCCATGGTAGTCGTTTTGCCGGCGCCGTTAGGGCCGAGGATGCCGAAAATCTCGCCGCGCTTCACTTCAAAGCTGACACCGCGTACCACCTCGCGCTTGCCATACGACTTGCGCAGATCTTTCACTTTCAGCACAACCTCTGTCATGCGCCTACTATATCCTACTTTGCCGGCCATGGCCTAGGCTCCTTCGCCGTGAAGCCGCTCCTTGCGGATCTCCAAGATCGTCAACCGCGGGTTACGGATAATCTTTTTATCCTGCAATTCCTTCATAACTACCGAGACGCTCTCGCGGGTAACTCCGACCATATCGGCCAATAGTTGATGGTTTACTGGGAACGACACTCGCCACCAGCCGCTAGGCCGCTGCTCGGCATGCCGCGCTTGCAGAAACTTCAGGGCGGCAATCAGCTTGTCGTGCGTATTGGTTTTGCCCAGACTGCTGAGACGGACGAGCAGTTCGTGGACATCAGTCGAAAAATTTTCGACCAGTCCCAAGGCCGCCTTGCCGCTGGCCAGCATTGTACGGCGCAGCTGCTCGCGGTCCATGACGTACACGTCGCAGTCGGTCAGCGCACTGTAAAACCATCTGGCCCGCGCCCCTTCGCCAGAGAAGAAGGCGAACGGCACAATGGCCGGTGTTTTCACGATGTGCAAAATTTTCTCATTACCTTGCTCGTCGATGTCATAAATCTTCACGGCGCCAGTTTTGATAAAGAAGACTTCGTTTACGGTATCGCCGATGTATTGGATGATCTGGTCTTTGGGGAAGTGCTTTACCCGTGACGTCCGCAAAACCCTCTGGAAGGATAGCGGTAAGGTATCCATAAGTATTATTCTAAGCCACTATAGGCTGGCTGGCCAAAATTTTTACAAGCCTGAGGCAAAACTCTTACTGAAAATACCTGTAATCCGACTACAGTTTATACCTTGTCTGGAGGTGCATTAATATGGACAAGAAGAAGATTGCATTACTGGTACATAACTATTTCGAGCAATCGGAGTTTGAGGCGCCGCTGATGACACTACGCAAACAAGGGGCCGAGGTAACGGTCATCTCGGCTGACAAAATCAAGATGCAAGCACTGCAGCGCACCAAATCGGGCCGTCCCATAGAAGCCGACTTGTTATTGACGGCGGCGGATTCGGACGCATACGACGCCCTGGTTTTGCCGGGCGGCGTCGTCAACGCCGACAAGTTACGCATGGACATGACGGCACGCGCCTGGGTACTGGCATTCCTCGGCTCCGGACGGTTGGTGGCGGCCATCTGCCACGCACCGTGGCTACTGGTTTCGGCCGACGTCGTGGAAGAACGGCGTCTCACCAGCTATTACACCTTACAAGACGACATCCGCAACGCCGGCGGCGAGTGGTCCGACCACCCGGTAATCATCGACCACAACCTCATCACCAGCCGCGGCCCCAACGATCTGCCGGCCTTTACCGACGCCATTACTGCCTGGCTGCAAGACTAGCCATAAGCGCCCAAGAACTGTAAGATATCTGGCGCCGCCCAGCAAAATCGTTAACTGCAGCCGCGCGCCAACCCGCCTACAATAAAAAATGTCACCTAATCGAGAGGAGTTCATCGGTATGGAACGCAAATATGATCCCCGCGCCAGCGAAGAAGTCGAAAAGACCATGCACGAGCACAAGCACGAGGGCAAATTTAAGAGCCGGGAACAGGCTATAGCTGTTGGCCTCAGCAAGGCCCGGGAGAAGGGCGAAAAAGTACCGAAGAAAAACCGCTAGCCTCACACCGCTTTTCTCTTCAAAAACTAAAACGTCCGCGGAGTTTTCGGCGGACGTTTTAGATAAGTAACTAGGATGATGCTACTTGCGCTTGACAGTCAAGAAGCCGTTGCGCTGGTTTTCGTTGACAACCATGTCGCTTGGCAGGTCAGCAGCTTCTGGGCGCTGGTCCTTGCTGAAGTAAAAAATGGTCTGTTCTTTACCACCGCGAAGTGTAACCTTCTTCGAGTTCAGGTAGTAGGTGATACCCCTCGAGTTCGTGTGCTTGTATGCCATTGCTGTATATCCCCTCTCTTAAGAATTAGTAATGGTACCCCTAACATACTCTGTTACCTTTCTTGTTGTCAACAGCTAGTTCCGCCAGAGATCAACAGATTCGCCCAAATATTGTGGAATAATCGGCTCCCGGTTCTCCAGTGAACAGTCGAAAAAATATGTGGAAGGGACTTGTCAGGCAACGCGCTTATGTATTACACTGGCTGGTATACAAAACTGTTAAATAAACGAGGGGAAACTATGGAGTTCATGAATCGTGGTGCTGCGCAGTCCGCTGCTCCAGTACGTGTTAACAATGGTGGCGCCGCACACGACGGCGGTGGCAGCAAGAGGGGTCGCTGGAAGGAAGGACCCACTTGGATGCGTGTCGTCTGGATCGTCCTGCTCTTCTCGGCAACTGTCGTACTCGTCGCTTTGGTCGCTTTGCTCTACATGGGCGGGCCGAAGGAATCAGCTCAGATCGACACCAAGAAACAGCAAGCCGTCTTCCTGACCAACGGCCAGGTATACTTCGGCAAAATAAAGAGCGTCAACAGCAAGTTCGTCGACCTGCGCGGCATTTACTACCTGAACGTCAACCAGCAAGTACAGCCGAACCAAGGCCAGCAGCAACAACAGCAAAGCAGCATTTCGCTCGTCAAGCTTGGTTGTGAACTGCACGGACCGCTTGACCAAATGGTCATCAACCGCGACCAAGTCACTTTCTGGGAGAACCTGAAGGATGACGGCCAGGTTGCCCAAGCTATCCAGAAGTGGACCGCCGACAACCCGGGTGGCCAGAAGTGTCAGACTGCTACGTCTAACACGACTCCGGCTAAGCCGTAATCGGCACCAGAGAAACGAAAACTACAACCCCCTACCTCTTGGCAGGGGGTTGTTTCTTTCCCGGGTATTAGCATCTTATGGTAGGCCCCTGCGCCGCCAGGCGTTAAAATAAGAACAACCGCTATGAACAAACGCTATTTGCACTACTTATGGACGCGCATCCGTCCGATCAAAACGTGGTACTTGTTTGCCGCTTTTCTGGTCTGCGGGCTATTAACCGTCGGGGCGCTGCGCGCCAATTACGCCGGCATGGTTAGACTCCGGAGCGCTGTCTTCGCAGCCGACAAATCCGGCAACAACACCCAGAAAGCACTGCAGGATCTGCGTTCGTACGTCGGCTCGCACATGAACACTGACCTCTACAACGGTAAAGGCGTCTACCCGCCAATCCAGCTCAAGTTCACCTACGACCGGCTAGTAAAGGCCGAGCAGGACACCGTAGATGCTGCTAATTCCAGCATCTACACTGATGCCCAGAAGTATTGCGAGACCGTCGACCCCAACAGCTTCTACGGCCGCGACCGCGTGCCCTGCATCGAGCAATACATCAAGTCCAAGGGCACTCAGACGGCCAAAGCCATCCCTGACGCCTTGTACAAGTTCGACTTTTTCTCACCGCGCTGGTCGCCGGATCTCGCCGGCTGGCTGCTGGTGCTCAGCATCGCCTTATTGGCACTCACCGTACTCCGTTTTGCGCTCGGCCGCCTGCTGCAGAGCATAACCAAGTAATGCTACACTTAAGGCTATGCATATCTACTTCTCCGGCATCGGCGGCGCAGGCATCAGCTCGCTAGCCCTGATGGCCAAACAAGCCGGTTTTGATGTCTCCGGCTCTGATAAACAGCACAACCACAACCTGGAATTCTTGCGCGAACAGGGCATTACCAACACGCACGTCGGTCAGAGCTGGGAGCAAATTGCCGAAGTCCACGCCGAGCAGCCGATCGATTGGCTAGTGTACACCTCGGCGCTGCCAATGGAGCAGCCCGACGCCCCAGAGCTCCGCTTTTGCCGCGAAAACGGTATTAAGGCAACTAAACGCGATGACTTTCTGAACTACCTGCTCGAGCAACAAGGCCTCAACATGGTCGCCGTCGCCGGCACGCACGGCAAAACCACCACCACCGCCATGCTGGTGTGGCTGTTTAAACAACTGGGCTGGCCGGTAAGTTACAGTGTGGCTGGCGCCATCAGCTTCGGCGAACCGGCCCTGCTGACCGACAGTGAATACTTTGTGTATGAGGCCGACGAATTCGACCGCAACTTCCTGGCCTTCCAACCGGCCTTAAGCCTGATAACCGGGGTTGATTGGGACCATCCGGACATTTACCCTACCCGCAAGGAATATAACCAGGCCTTCCGCGACTTCTTGGACCAAAGCAAAGTGAGTGTTGTCTGGCGCGACGACGCCGAACGGCTGGAGCTGCCGGCTTCGAGTCGGGTCGTAGTATTGGACAACAACGACCCGGCCATTGACGAGCGGCTGCATCTGCCGGGACGCGTCAACCGCCTGGACGCCTGGCTAGTAGCCCACGCTTTCCAGCAACTCTTTAACAAACCACTTGAAGAGCTGCTCGAACACCTGGACCGCTTCCCCGGAGTCGGCCGGCGTTTCGAACAAATCACGCCCGGACTCATTTCAGACTACGCGCATACCGCGCCAAAAATCCGCGGCGCCCTCCAATCTGCCTACGAGCATGCCGGCAATAACGTCGTGGTAGTGTACGAGGGCCTGCACAACACCCGCCAACACTTTATGAAAGATGAGTTGCCGAACCTCTTCGACGGCGTAAAAAAACTGTATATTGTGCCGAGCTACCTAGCCCGCGAAGACCCCAAGCTGCCACTGTTGTCGCCGGGCGACCTTAAAGAGTTGATGGATGAGCCGATCCAGGAGCGCACTGAGGCCGCCGAACTAGACGACACACTGGAAGCAGACATTCGAAAACACCTGACCGACGGCGACCTGGTCCTCTGCCTGACGGCCGGCGGCGGCAACAGTTTGGATGAGTGGTTACGGCAGCGTTTCCAGTAATCTACCGGCAGCAGCCCTTAGGCCAGTGCCGCGATGAAGTAAATGATGATCAAAAAGGCGATGGCTGTCCACAGCCAGGGACTGGAGATGGTTGCAACGAGCGGGCTGCGCGGCTTTTCCAAACGGTGCTGGAGGTCAACTTCATGGACCCGGCCGGTCGGCGACATACCAGGAGTATAGGTGGTTTGGGGCGCTGAGGCTTGTTGCTGGGCCTGGGCAGCAGTATTGGCGGCGGCGTGCGCTGCGGCAACACTATCCAGTGCGGCGAACATGTCATCGCTCAACTGTTCACGCTTTTGGTCGCGCTGGAAGGCCTCACCATAGCGGATAGCGTCGTGGACCACCCGGTTCCGCTCATCCAAAACCACACTGTAACCACCGGCGCTGCGCTCCACCCGCCAGCCGGGCTGCAACTCAATACGATTACCTTCGCGGTCAAAGATCTCTTCCTTGTTTTCGCCAGGCACAACCTCGGGCGCAGACTTGGGCGCAGGCCTTTCGTAGCGGGCAGCGTTATCGCGTGCCACCTGTTCCTGCTCGCGCTTGTAGCGATCCAGCCGGTCGGCCAGCTCAGTCTTGGTGCGTTGCTGTTCGGCCTGCAGGTGGGCAAACCGCTCGTCCTGTGCCTCCAATTGCTTCTCGGTAGCCTTTTCGTAACGCTCGCGTTTGCGGCCGGCCAGATAGGCCTTGAGCACGTAGCCGGTGATGAACCCGGCCACTAAACCGCGGCGGAAGCCCGTACGCTCGGAATCTTCTTTAGCCTTCCGCATCTCGACCTGGGTGTACTCAGGCTGCTGCTGGCTGATCACGTTGTAGCGGTAGGTTGCAGCCTGTTCGGCATTTTGGTCGGGTGCCGCTTCGGCTGGCGCCGGGTAAAAGCCCGGGCCGCGATCAGGCGATGGGCCGGGATATGTCGGGTACGGCGGCCGGGTGGGCGGCTGGCCACCTCCTCCGCCTGCGGTTGTTGGCGGCACCGGCGGTTCATCAACATATTCTTCCATGGGCTGCGGTACAGATTCGGGTAACTCGCCGGGCTCCGCATGCGACACGTGGAGAATGCCCTCGTCTTCTTCGGGCTCAACTTCGGCCGGCTCTTCGAGCTGTTCGCCGGAGGTAGCAGCTTCAAACTCGGAGCCCATGTCCTTCATAATTTCCGCGAACTCTGCAGAGGCCGGTTGTCCGGCTTGTTCTACGGCGGCGTCTTCTTCGGTGTTTTCCTCAGCTTGAACGGTTTCAGATGACTTTTCATCGTCTTCTTCCTCGTCATCATCGTCATCTTCCTCGGACGTCTCTCTGGTTTCAGGCTTATCAGTCAGCACCTGTTCGAAGAGCGGCACTTTGGGAGCGGGCGGCGCCTCGGGTGCTTCGGCACGCGCCGAAACCTGCGGGCCTTCGTGCAGGTCCAAAGAACGCGGCACTAGCGGCGGCCTAACCCAGCGGCCTTGACTAGGCTTTTTATCTTCCTCTTCGGAAGACTCGTCGTCTTCAATAAATCTCGTTAATTCGCCCATGTTCGCTCTGTTACTGGTTGTATTATATCTTGTCTTGGGCAGAACCGAGCAATCTAGCGGTTATCGCCCTGTCCAGTAATAACGCCGCGCGCTTTGCGGCTCTTCAGTTTTTCGACATTGCGCATCATGATATCGTCGAACGACAGCCCAAGACTGTGGGCCATCACCGCTATATACCAGACGACATCGCCCAGTTCTTTGGCAAGCTCATCCAGGTCCTCTTTGGAGACCTTCCCTTCTTTGTAGGCGACAATCTTCTTCCATTTCTCAACGACTTCGCCGGCTTCACCGGCCACACCCATGGCCCAGATAGTCTTTTCCATCAACGGTTCATAGGTGTTGTGGGCGGTGGTTAAGGCTTGCTTTTGGTACTCATCAAATGTCATAGAAGCTTTCCTGTTTCGTCTATTGTAACAGCCCCGCGGCGGACGGTTTCGAAGCGGCCGTCGCGATAGCGGGCCACGGTTGACGGCAGGCGGCCGGAGCGGTTGCCGCCGTCGACGTAAAAATCAACCTCATCGCCAAAATAATCCTGGCCTTGCACCAGGTTTTCAGCCGGCGGCTGGCCGGGATCGTTGGCGCTGCTGGTGAGCAGCGGGCCGGTCATCGCCAGCATGGCGCGGACTTCTTCGTCGGCGACCACACGGAAGGCACAGTGGCCGGTGCCCTGGTCAAGATGCTCCAAATTCCCGCCGACTAACATATCAATGCTGAGCGGATTAGGCCAGAGAACAGAGACAGCCTGGACAGTCTCGGCCGGTACGCCGAGTTCAATCAACTGTTGGGCGCTGGCCGCAATAACCGTCCCGGGCTTGCGTTCGCGGTGCTTCAAGGCGTACAGCCGGGCTACAGCCTGCGGATCGGCAGCCGAAGCAGCCAATCCATAAATGGTGTCAGTCGGGATAACGCCAACCTTGCCGCTTTTGAACAGCGCAGCCAGCTTTGGATCATGTAAAGAAGGTAATACGAGCATCAATATCTCAGGCGGTCTGGGAGGTCACGTAGACGGCGATGGCCAAGGCCGACAGCACCAACATCACAAAGACGGTTACAGTTATTATTCCCACTGGCAGACGGGGGCCTGGTTTCTCTGGTCGCTTAGCGGCGGCAGGAGCCGAAGCTGGCGCATCTTGGTCGGCGCCCTGCGCCCCAGGGCCACCCGGAGCCTGATGGACAGGCATGGCATCATGAGACTGGCTCGGTGTCATAGGGTTCGGGCCAGCTGCCGGAACGGAAGCGGGTGCGGGTGCAGGAGCTGGTGACGGCGTAGGGGCCGGGGCAGCAGGAGCAGCCAGCTGGGGTGTCGGGCCAGCTGCCGGAGCAACAGGCTGCGGCGCAGATACGTCCATAACCGGCTTAGAAGGGTTAGAGGGTTCCATAAGTATTGGCTCAATTATAGCACGGGGCGGAATCGGCCAGCTACTGAGCCTGCGCGAAACCGTAGGTCGGAGCTACGTCAGCCACTTTGTGGGCTGTGCCGCCCACGGTGCTAATAGCGTAATCGGCGGTTTCGCCGCCAATCGACAAACGATAAATGGCCGACGAATTACTCAACCACTGGAACGGATAGGCGATGCCGGCCTGCGTTTTGACCACCGTGTCTTTGCCGCCGGCGATGTCGTGGCTGGTTAAAGCGCCCTGATTAACCCACAAGCTAGCCGAGCGATCGTTGTTGTCGATGAACTGGCGGTTGGCCAGGCTGCCGGGCGTGTCCACCTTGGTCTTTGAACTGGTGGTGAGGTCGTAGACATACCAACTGCCGTCGGCAGTTTGCAGGTTGAGCGTGTTGTACGAGGGGCGCAGGACGGTAGACAACTCAGTGTCGAACACTCGCTGCTTGCCGCTGCCGTCGGCAGCAATCTTAAACAAGCCAAGCTGCTGCGACGGGTTGCTGGTGTCCAGGCTGACGGCGTAATAAATCTGGCCGCGGGCACTGGTAACGGCGCTGAAACTGTTGGCCGCGGCCAGCTGCAAGCGGCTGTTGTCTGCGTAATTGTATGAAGTGATGGCATATCGGTTGCCGCTGTCGGATGCCGAAGACACAGACTGGAAAACCAGACGGCTGCCGGCCCAATCGATCAGCTGGATTTGGGAAGACTGGGCAATCGTCAACTGGTCGCCGGTATCGACGTTCAAAAGCACCAGGCTGCTGAGCAGCGTACCGCTAGAATCGCGCTTGTTGTCGCGCGTCGATACCCACGCCGCCCGCGTCCCATCCGGGCTGACTACCAGGCTGACGTTGTTGGTTTCGGCGCCGGTACCAGTCAGCAGCACCTCACGGTTGCGGCCATCGATATCACTCTTATAGACAGTGTAGCCGCCGTTCTGTTTGACGGCAAAAACCGCCTTGCGGGCCAGAACCATCATGGCTTTAGTTGGCGCGTTGGGGTCATCGCCCAAACTAATTGTTTCGGTGCGGTACCCCGCCTTGGTCAGGCTGATGGCATTCTTGGCCACGGCCGTGTTAGAAAGTACCAGCGTAATTTTGCCGTCTTTGCCGGACAGAGCCGAGGACTGGCCGTCGCTGGCTTCGACACCCTCGATCGGCTGCTCGGAAAGATAATCATGCACTTCGATCACATACTGCACGCCGGTGGCCTGCAGTGCCAACGTGCCGAGCGGGTTACTGCCCCAACCGATGGTAATGGTGCGCTTAATCTGGCCGAAACCAACCTGCTCAATCTCCAAAGACGCCTTTCCGAGTTTCAAACCGGTGAGCTTGGCTTTGCCATCGACATCGGTCTGGGTGGTATGGCCGGCCACGGTGACATGGACACCCCTAAGCGGCAACTGGGTAGTGCTGTCAACCACGGTTATCGAAAAACTGCTTCGTACGGTAGCAGCATTCATGATGGCATAACGCGTCTTGGGCACCACGCCCAGCGCGGTTAACCCGCCCAGTACCAGTAGCACCAGCAAGGTCCGTAGCCACTTCTTGCGCCAGAAGTGCCGTTTGTGCGACATCGGTAACACTTCCTCTTCGGTGGTCGCGTCTTCAGCCGCCATGGCCTCGTCACTTTCCTTAGAGGCTATTTCGTCAACAGCCTGGTCAGTTTGCTCATCGTCGAACACCGTAGGCTCGTCAGTTTCCGATGCATCGGACTCGGCGGCCGGTTCGGGTTCGGTTTCGGCGTCCGGCTCCGGAATTTCTGCTGTCGTTTCGACCTCAGCCTCGGCTGGCGTTTCTTCCTCCACCGGCGGTACGCCCTCGGCGCCGTTTTCGGCTATCTCAACATCAGCCGATTCTTCCGGCGCTTCATCGGTAGGCTTCTCTTGTTTCTTTTCCGAGTCGGGCATTATGTACCTAGCATATCAAACTAAAGGGTTCTAGCCGCTTCACAGATGGTATGATATCGAAATGACAGTGGATAACTTGACCGCCCAAACCGCCGCTGAATACCTCTCTGCGCATGACCCGGTGCTGGCGCCAGTGATCTCGCAGGTCGGACCGTACACCGTGCGGCCGCACCGGCAATATTACCAGGAGCTGGTGGACAGCATCATCAGCCAGCAGCTGAGCATTAAAGCTGCGGCGAGTATTGAGAAGCGCTTCCGTGCCTTGTTCGACAGCGGCGAAGATTTTCCGCCACCCGAGGCTATTCTCACCAAAAGTGTCGAGGAGCTGCGCACTGCCGGGCTGTCCGGCGCCAAAGCCGCCTACGTCCGCGACCTTGCCCAACATGTCGTTGACGGCAAAGTAAAGTTCGACCATTTGGATGCCCTAACCAACGATGAAATTATCAAAGAACTGACCGCCGTAAAAGGTATCGGCGAGTGGACCGCGCACATGTTTATGATGTTTTGCATGGGTCGGCTCGACATTTTGGCTTACGGCGACCTCGGTATACGCAACGGGATCCAAAGATTATATGGG
>DATJJV010000034.1:0-15438 GCA_035491975.1 Pristimantibacillus sp.
ACCGTGCCGTCGATGCTTTCTCTGGCGGCGTCACCTACCGCAATGTCGGCTGGTCCAAGGCCTTTGACGCCATCGACCGCGGTGTGCGCGGCTACCTCTGGAAGCACATGAACAACGTGGAAGAGCACTTCCTGTACGGCGTGAATATGGCGCTCCGGCGGCGCGCCTGGCGAAAAGTACGCAGTGAAACCTGCACCGCCCGGCACTTGCACGAGGATCAAGACTTGGCCGTACACCTCTCGCGCATGGATGCGAGCATGGTGTATGAGCCGACCTTACTGGTCAGTATTTCACCCCGGCAGGCGGCCTCTAACCCTAGTGAATTTTTGCGCTACACTTGGTCCAACCAGTGGGTTTACGTCGAGCATGATATGCAATCGCGGCGTTACATGTGGCGCATCGCCCTGTTCGTTTCATGTCTCTACCCGGCTATTCACCTGCTTTATAAGGGTTACGATCCCGACACTACGCGTTTCTCGCTCGCATATTTGCTGACCGGCGAAGCCGCTGCGCGGACAAGTCCGGTATCTGACAACCTCTAGCCGTTACTGAAGATTTTCTGTCTGCCATCTGCCGGAATCTTCCTGATACGGCTTGCAGTTTGCCCATAGCCCTTTGTTGGCTGCCTTGGCTTGGTCTTGCAAGCTCGAGAATTCGTCGTTGTGGACCGAGGGAAAGCTGGTATAAGCGAAGGCGTAGCCGTTCTGGATCAGCTCTTTTTCGACCATCCGGCCGTCCGGCAGGTAGATGTAGCGCAGCAGCCGGCCGTAGCGGTCGCGGTTTTGGTTGGTAGGGTCGGCTTCGAGCCGGACTTTTTGTTCGCCGATCAAGTTTTTGGTGTAGCTTGCGGCCGCCACGCCATAGCACTGCACCGGCGAGTTGGGCTTGTGTGTTTCGGGCGTGTCGACGCCGATGAAGCGTACCGTCTCGTTCTTGCCGGACATATCAACCACGATGGTGTCGCCGTCCACAAACCGGGAGACTGAGTACAGTCCAGGATTGCTTTGCTCCAACACTTTAGGCGTTTGCTCAAACCAGCCGGCATGTTGGCCAGCCAGCGACAGGGAGACAATAATTAGCGTCGCTAACAGGCTGGCCAGGCGCTTGCGGCTCATAGCCGGCCGAGGAGTTCGCTGACGGCACTTTCTTCCAGCGGGTCGCCGCTGAGGGTATACAGTGGTTCGTCTTCGCGCGGTTCTTCAATTACATTGGTGACGCGGTCGAACATACTTTCGAAGGTCTCGTCTTTGGGCACCAGATGATGATGGCCGCGCATCACCGCCCGCTCGCGAGCCAGGTCTTTCGGTGTTTGTACCCAGATGAGGACGGCTTTGGCGCCGGTACGTTCGCACATCTCATATTTTTCCAGGCGGTGTTTGTAGCGGTTAAGGTTGGCGTCGTAAACGACGCTCTTGCCTTCTTTCAGCAGTGCTTCGGCGCGGCGGTTCAGCTCGTCGTAGACGGCGTCGTGCTCTTCCTGGGTATAGGTTGGTTGCGGGAACAATTCGAGGCGTATCTCGTCGGAAGAGAGATGCTCGGCTCCGGTTAATTTTTCGATAACGTTAGCGGTCGAAGTTTTGCCGGCTCCAGGGTAGCCGAACATCATAAATAAAGTAGGCTGGTTCATGTAATCAGCCTACTTCTTTATGGGTAGCTCGGCAATAGGCTTATGATGGGTCCGGCCCGTTCGCTTCGGCCTCGACGCTCAGCGTCACCAATGTCTTCCCGAATTCTCGGATACGATAGGTGCCTCTGGCCTGTATAAAGTCTTCACCATCGGCTTGCGCCAGTGTTGTCTCGTTTACTTCAAACGGAAGGGTTGCGCCGCGGACCCATCGGTCTTTGAAGGGGTGGAGTCGTACCATTCGCGCCGACATGCCCATCATCCGGCCCGGAATGCTGCGGCCAACTGTTGAGGTCACGAAGCCTTCCTGGTGCAGTTTTTGGAACATGAAGCCCATCCAGCCGCCGGACATCATATTGCCGTTGGAGGCAATGAACGCGCCCAGTTTACGCCCGTCCATGGTGACGTGCGTCGGATACCTGCGGCCTTCGATCTCGACCTCTGAACGTAGCATGCCCAGGGCGAGCTTGGCATCGGTTATTTTGCTGCCCCAAAACTCCGGGTTCACCAGCCGTTTCGGTACGCCGAAAGCCGCCAGTTTGTCCCTGAAATTCCTGATTCGTTCAATCAAGGCGGCTTTCTCGGTGCGGAACTCTTCTTTGCTGTTGGCCATCTTGGCTCCGACAGCTATGGCGCCCAAGCCGTAGGAATAGGCGATCATCCTCTCGAGTTCCCAAGTCGGGTCGGCATCGTCATGCTCTTGGCGCCGTTCCAGAACCAACGGGCTGACCGCAATCCGGCCGCCTGCCTCGGCCACCATCGCGGCCATGTCGTTTTTGTAGCCGCCTTTTTTGACACTGATATCAACTTCTTGGCCTGACTGGACTGAGGCTTCCATCGCCCATGCGACGGTGCCGTCACCCGCGGCGACACGGACACGGTAGGCCGCCTCCCCGGTGAGTAACGCGCCCAGGTTTTTGATATTTGCCTCCCGGTCCGCCTCGGTATAGAGAACGGTTGCGCCTTCGGGTGGCGTGAAGCCGTTCCCGTTTGTGGCAAATGGGTTGATCACATAGATGTCTGTTACTTGTTGTGCTTCGGGGAAACGCGGATTCATAGCTCAAACCAATCAGTACAATATATATAGTACTACATATATTGTAGCACATCGATGCAAGCAACTTTCGATTTTAGGCCATGTCGGCAGTGGCCAGCATCATAACTGGTTGGCGGTGGTGGCTAATGTGCACCTTGCAGCTGGGCGGCGTCGTGAACCATTCGCCGTCGATTTCGGCATACACTTCTTCGTGCAGCGTAAATTCTACGGGGTCTTTGGTTAGCTCTCCGGTTGGGAACTTATTGGCCAGTAAGCCGACTGCCGTCCTGGTCACGCTGCGAATAGTCTTCTCGGATACGATGCCCACAAAAAATTCTTTTTTCTGAAGCTTGGCCGGAAACCGCCAGTAACCAGCCATGATGTTCCCATTGCTAAAGAAGAGATCGAGCATCTGTTGCCGCTTGCCTTTGTAGGTGACATCAAACATCGCCGCTTCCCGCCAGGTCTTGGCAAAGACGCCCACCGCTACGAGGTCTTGAACAAGTGTCGGGCGCTTTTTTTGCTTGTCGCGATATTCTGGCTCATTGTAGTGGACGGTTCCCAGGCCGATAGAGCCGAAACCGATGTTGTAGACGGCCATCCGGACATCGGGCTTGCCAGCTTTGTTTGCCGGTGTAATGGTGCAGGTCAGCGGATAAATCGGCGTTAGTTGTGCATGGCGCAGGACGTACAGCGGGTTGGCGAAGTGCCTACCGTTCAGCATATGGGCGACGTCGTTCATCTTTCCGGTACCGACCGGCAAGACGGGTATGGATTGCATCGCCTTTGAGATGGTTGGATCCAGCAGCGCGGAAACGACTTGGCCGAGTGTGCCGTCGCCGCCGCACGGCAGCAGAATGTCGCCGGGCTTGAGAACTTTCTTGAGGACTTTTAGGTTGCCGGCAACCGATGGTTTAGTCTCGTCGACAACTACCTTGCCGGGATGAGCTTTCTCCAGGCTGGTGATAATTTTCTTGACCTTTGGCGCGCTGGTTCCTTCGGGGTTGAAGAGAACGACTAATCGGTTGAACGATAGCGGATCGGCGGGTTCCATCTCTAGAAGTCGATGCCTTTGTTGGCTAGGAATTTATCGTCGAAATGGTGGCGGACTTTGGTCATATTTGTGACAATGTCAGCCAGCGGCAGAAATTCTTCCGGGAAGTTGCGGCCGGTGAGACAAAGGCTGGTATTCGGCGCTTTTTGGGTGATCAGCTTCTTCAGCTGGACTTTGGAGAGTAAACCGTCGTGGACGGCGTTGTTGATCTCGTCGCAGATCACTAGGTCGTACTTGCCGGACTTGGCGCAAGTCAGGGCGTCTTCGTAGGTCGCGTTGGCGGCCTGCTTGTGCTGCTCGGGCGTTACGAACTCGGCGCTCATGTCGCCGGCGTTGTAAAAGCCCTTCCCGCCCTTAAAGAAGTGCAGCTGGTCTTTATAAAGCGGCAGGATGTCGCGGATAAAAACATGCTCGCCAACGCCCCAGTGTTTAATAAACTGGATAAACGCCACTTGCCAGCGGTTGCCGAGGGCGCGGGTTAACAGGCCGAGTCCGGCACTGGTTTTGCCCTTGCCTTCACCGGTGTAAACCACCACCACAGACTCCTTGGTTTTGTAGTCCTCAAATCCCATAGATATTAAGTATACGCTACGCGGCGACTTGCTCGGGCTGAGCTGGTGGCTGGCCGGTGGGTAGGCCTAGATGGCCGAGGGCGGCAAGAACAGTCCGCCGGGCTCGGAGCGCGTCCATCGCTTGCAAGGCTACCTCAGGGTTGCCGTGGCGCGAAAGCGGCTGCAAAGCCTGGACGACGGGGTCATCCGCTATCCGGTCCTCAACCGGATCGTCGTAGAAAGACTGGTTTTGCGTAAGCAAGTGGCTATTATCTGGATGAGCTGCTGTTAGGCTGTCTGACACCGGGCTGTTAAGAAGTTCATCCGGATTAGGGGAAGTCTGCACCTTGTTGGCCGCCTCACTCGGGTCGCCGAATATTGACCAATGGTAGGCATTCTCTGTAGCGAGCGCAGCGGCGCCAAAGATTTTCGCCACCTCTGCGGGCGGCGTTTCATTTCTTAATTTTGCCCGATCTTGCATGGAGCGCGCCCGCATCGCTATCTCGCGGTCGGTCGGTTGGTTTGGAGTTTTCTTGTGGCCCATCTACACAGTTCCTCTCTGTCTAAGCTCATTTTATTATGCAACGAGCCCATGCGGAAGGGGCTGTGAATTATTTCACAAGTTTTTTGTCTTGCAGTGTCTGGTTGATGCGCGGGCGGTCGAAGCCCACGATAATAGTGCCATCCATGTCGATCACCGGAATGCCGGTCTGGCCGGATTTTTGCATGGCGGCCTTGGCATCGTTCATGTCCAAGTCGACATTTTTGTAGGTGTACTTAACACCTAAATGGTCTAGGTACCGCATTGCTTCGTGGCAGAAAGCGCACCACTCAGCCCCGTAAATGATAATTTTTGAGTCCATATACAAAGTATAGCATAGCCCGGCAGCCTAGTGAGGCTTAGTTCGGCGGCACGACCGACAGGGCGCCGGCCGTTGGGATTGGTGCTGGGGTCATTCCTCGCAAACGTTCGTAGGCTCCGAAGAGCTCAGCTCGCGTCCCTGCGGCATCTTCCAGCACACCATCAAGATGTTCGAGCAATGCCCCGGCCCGCATAACGAGCGCGGCGAATTCGGTCTCGCCTCTTATCCTCGCGGCCTCCTGTCTGGCTCTATCCTTTTCGGTGTCGGCCCTGCGTGCGTCAGTGCCGTTGAATGCTTCTTCCAGATCAGGGAGTAGCTCCGTCATACTGACACCCAAAGCGCCGGCGAGTATTGCCAATTCGTCTACTGACACGCGGCGGCGGCCGGTTTCTATCTTGGCAATTACCTCACGGGTCAGCCACGACACGATTGGCGGTTCTTGCTCGCGGCCAAATGCCGTGCATTCCTCGGCTAACCACCGTTGCGGCATGCCCCGCTCGTCACGTATCCGGCGTAGATTTCGGGCGACTGCTGCATTGACCGGTCCTAAGGGAGGAGCTTCTGCGGACATATTTAATGTTTGTTATATACGGTTTTCGGGAGAAAGTCATCTTTTGACCGCGGATACGGGAGGACGACAAAAATCATTGTCTTTTCGCTGTCATATCTGCATTGCATGTCCCACCCCTGTCTGCTATAGTAAAGTAGAAATGAAGCAAGCCGCCGATCGTACGACGACTAGTACCGGAGGTGGTACATCCCACCGCTCTTCTAAAGCCCCGCAAACTTCTAACGCACGCCAAGCTTTCGCCGTAACTGCTCTTAATATGAGCTGGCAGTTGGCCATTGTTATTCTGATTCCGGTGTTTGTTGGCGTGCAACTCGACAAAAAGTTCGGTACGCACTACGCGCTCACTTTTGTAGGTTTGGGTATCGCCTTGGTTGCCTCGGGTGTGGTGATGTGGCGGGCGATGCAAGCGGCCAACAGTATTCCCGTACCCAAATTGACCGAGAAGCAGAAGCGCGATATCCAGAAGAGTTACGAGGAGGATGACAAAGATGCTTAGTTTGTTCGGCCGTTTTGCTGCCGAAGACGGCCCGGCCGTCCATGTGGCGCCAGCCAGCGATTTCACGGTTGCCGGAGTTCATATTACGAATTCAATGCTCTATGGTTGGATTGTCTGTTTGGCCCTGGTTATCGGGTTGATCTACCTGGCCCGCCGTGTCACGGTTAAGCCGAAGGGCGGCGTGGTGCAGTATGTTGAGGCCGTGGTAACCTTTGTGTCCGATCTGGTAGAGGGCGCGTTTACCGACAAGTCCATCGGCCGTAAGTATGTGCCGTTTTTTGTAACGCTCTTCTTCTTTGTGTTGCTCAACAACTGGGCCGGCCTGATCCCGGGCGTTGGCGACCCCATCCAGATTAACGGCCACCCGCTGCTACGCCCGATTACCGCCGACCTTAACTTAACGGTCGGTATGGGCCTGGTGACGATGATCTTCGTCTACGCCGCCTCTATCCGTGAGATTGGCGGCTTCGGCAAATACATCCGTCACTTCTTTATTGGCAGCCCGCTCAACCCGCTATACCTGGTGATTGGCCTGATCGAGATGCTCACCGACCTTACGCGCGCCCTCAGTCTGGCGCTTCGGTTGTTCCTGAACGTTACCATCGGCGAGATTGTCATCGCCGTGTTCGCCTACCTGGGCGGCCTGTTGGCGCCAGGGAGTGTTCTGTCACCTATTACCGCCCTGCCCTTCACCCTGCTGGAGCTGGGTGTCGGCGCGTTGCAGGCCTATATCTTCGTTATCCTTGGCGTCAACTATTTGGCGATTTCGGTCAACAGTGCCAGCGAACATGCTGGGCACGGTGAGGCGGCCGAAGACGAGAGGACGCAAGCACCGGGAGCAACGAGCCCGGCAGGAGCTAAAGGATAAAATTAAGCGATAAGTAAAAGGAGTAAAGTAATGGAATTGTTCGCAGAAGCAGTAAACACAACAGTCATTGGCCACGGTATCATGATCGGCGCCGGCTTTATCGGCCCAACCATCGGTATCGGCCTGGTTGGCGCTAACTACTTGGCCGCTGTCGGCCGCAACCCGGAAGCCGCTAAATTCTTGGGTCAGGCGCTGGTGTTCGTTGGTCTGATCGAGGTGTACGGGCTTTTGGCCTTCGCCGCTACATTCTTTGTTAAATAAGGATTTTCGATGGTACAACTCATAGTAACTAATTTTGCAGAAGCAGAAGCAAGCGGCATCGGCGCGCTGGGCATCAATGGTAAGGCATTTATCATCCAGCTCATCACCTTTGTGCTGGCCTTCTTTGTGCTCAAGCGTTTCGCGTTCGGTCCGATCGTTAAGATCATGAACGAGCGCCGTAAGACCATTGAAGCCGGTGTGGAATTGGGCGAGCAGATGAAGAAAGACCAGGCCGCTATGGAAGCCAAGGTCACCGAGACCCTGGCCGACGCACGCACCCAGGCCGACGGCATTATCGCTGCCGCACACGACACTTCCCGCCAAGCTATCCGCGAAGCCGAGGATAAGGCGCGCGACAAGGCCGCTGACATCTTGAAGCAAGCCGACGACCGCATCACCGCTGACACCAAGCGGGCCCGCAAGCAGCTCGAGAGCGAGCTGGTAGGCCTGATCAGCGAAGCGACCGAAGCGATCATTGGCGAGAAAGTTGATGCTCAGAAAGACGCCGCGCTCATCGACCGCGCTCTCAAGGAGCAGCGCGCTTAAATGAAAACGCCTCGCACACGCATCGCCGGCACGATTGCCGATAATCTCCTCGCTAACGGGGTTTCCAAAGAATACGCCAAAGAGGTGGCCGCCTACCTGCTGGCCGAAGGCCGCGTCGGCGAGCTCGACTCGCTGCTGCGCGACATTCAAGCCCAGTGGGCCGCCAAGGGCTACATTGAAGTCCTGGCCCGCAGCGCCCACCCGCTGGACGATGAAGTTCGTAAGAACATCACCGACCGCATCCGCGCCCTTTACCCCGAAGCCAAGAAGATTGTGGTAACCGAAGTGCTCGACCCGAGCGTTCTCGGCGGTGTACGGATCGACCTGGCCAACCGGCAATTAGACCTTAGTGTCGAGGCCAAACTCAATAAGTTCAAACAGCTAACTGGAGCCGGAAAGGAATAGTTTGATGGCTGATTTATCAATTACAGAACTAAGTAGCGACATTCGCGCGGCCATCGCCGAACTCAAGGCTCGTCCCGAGATTGAGACCGTTGGCGTGGTTACCCGCGTGGGTGACGGTATTGCCTGGATTTATGGTCTGAGCGATGCCGGTTATAACGAAATGCTCGAGATTGACGGTTTGAGCGGCCAAAAAGTGACCGCCTTTGCCTTCAACCTCGCTGAAGACGAGATTGGCGCCGTTGTTTTGGGCGACGCCACTCAGGTAAAAGCAGGCGCCACGGTGCGCCTGAGCGGCCAGGTACTCGAAGTACCGGTTGGACCGGAACTGGTCGGCCGCGTGGTTGACCCGTTGGGCAACCCGCTGGACGGCGGCGAGCCGATCAATGCCAAGGCTAAGAGCCGCGTAGAGCGCCCCGCTCCCGGCGTGCTCCAGCGCAAGCACGTGCACGAACCGCTAATGACCGGTTTGGTCGCTATCGATTCGATGGTGCCGATCGGCCGCGGCCAGCGCGAGCTGATTATCGGCGACCGCCAGACCGGTAAGACGGCTATCGCCGTCGACACCATGGTCAACCAGGCCCGCCAGAAGTCCGGCGTGGTTAACGTCTATGTCGCCATTGGTCAGAAATTTTCCAAGGTCGCTGCACTGCAGGAGCGCCTAAAGCGCGAGGGTGTGATGGACCAGACGATTATCGTCGCCACTTCCCCGAGCGACCCGGCCGCCATGCTGTACTTGGCCCCGTACGCCGGCGCCGCCATGGGCGAGTACTTCCGCGACAACAAGCAACACGCGTTGATCATTTACGACGACCTCACCAAGCACGCCCAAGCATACCGCCAGATGTCCCTGCTGCTCCGCCGCCCGCCGGGCCGCGAAGCCTACCCGGGTGACGTCTTCTACCTGCACTCCCGTTTGCTGGAGCGCGCTGCCAAATTGAGCGACGATCTCGGTGCCGGTTCGCTGACGGCTCTGCCGATCATCGAAACCCAGGCCGGTGACATCTCGGCTTACATTCCGACCAACGTGATCTCAATCACCGACGGTCAGATCTTCCTCGAAACCAGCCTGTTCTACCAAGGTATCCGTCCGGCCATCTCGGTTGGTCTATCGGTGTCCCGCGTAGGTGGTGACGCCCAGACTAAGGCCATCAAATCTGTTGGCGGTGGTTTGAAGCTGAGCTTGGCCCAGTTCCGCGAACTCGCGGCCTTTAGCCAGTTCTCGACCGACCTTGACGCCGACACCCGCCAAACCATTGAGCGCGGCCAGCGTCTGACCGAGCTGCTCAAGCAGCCCCAGTACAGTCCGTACGCCATCTGGGAAATGTATAGCGTGCTCTACGCTGCCACCAACGGCGCCTTCGACGGCGTACCGGTAGAGAAAATTGGCGTTGCGCGCGAAGCCTTGCTCCGCGAGTTGAAGAGCAAGCACGCCAAGCTGACCGAAGCCATCAACACCGGCGACAAGCCCACCGACGATCAGAACGAACAAGTCCTGAAGGTTGCCAAGCAAGTCGCGGTTACTTACGAAGCTAAGAAAGAGGCGAAGTAGTAAAACCCTATGGCGAGCACGATTGTCCTTAAACGGCGCATAGCCTCCATCAAGAACACCCGGCAGATCACCAAAGCCATGCAGCTAGTGAGCGCCAGCAAACTGCGCCGCGCCCAGGAATATGCCATGGCCAGCCGGGCTTACGCTGAGCTAGCCGACGAATTACTGAACCGTTTGGGCGGCCTCAGCGAAGTCGAGCGCCAACCGTTGTTCGCCAAGCGCGCCGTGCGCACCCGCCTGTACGTGCTGATCACCAGCAATAGCGGTCTAGCTGGCGCTTACAATGCCAACGTGCTCAAGCAGTTCACTACTCAGCTCAAAAAAGACCAGGACAACAAGGTGAAGAGCAGTGTTGTCGTCGTCGGCAACAAGGGTGCCCAGTTTGTGCGCCGCTTGCGCGACGTCGAGTTGCTGGCCGTTCACCCGGCCTACGGCGACCACCCGACCGCCAACGACGTCCGGCCGATGCTCAACACTATCATCGACCAGTACAAGTCCGAATCGGTTGACGAAGTAGTCATCATCTTCACCAAGTTCAAGTCGACGGTATCCCAGGAAACTATCCCGCAGCAATTGTTGCCAGCCCAGCCGATGACCGGCGACGCTGCAGCGCAGACCCTCAGCAATTTCGAACCGGACGTTGAGACGGTGATTGACCAGGTCGCCACCCGGCTGATCGAGGCTCAGATCTGGCAAGCTGTCCTCGAGAGTCTGGCCAGCGAGCACGCCATGCGCATGGTCGCCATGAAGAACGCCACCGATAACGCTAAAGAACTGATCGATGACTATACGCTGGAACTGAACACGGCCCGCCAGGCCGCCATCACCCAGGAACTGGCTGAAATCACCGGCGGCGCAGAGGCATTGAAGTAAGATTACGAGAAATGGAGAAATTATAATGGCCACAGCAACACAAGACAAAACCAAGACAGGCAAAATTACCCAGGTAGTGGGTGTGGTGATTGACATCGAGTTTAGCACCGATACCCTGCCGCCTATCTACAACGCCCTCAAGGTACAGAACGGCGACCAGGAGCTGACGCTCGAGGTCGCGCAGCACTTGAGCGAGTCGAGCGTCCGCGCCGTTTCGCTCGGCAGCACCGACGGCCTGAAGCGCGGTGCGGTTGTCACCGACACCGGCAAACCGATTAGCGTGCCGATCGGCGAGGAAACCCTCGGCCGCATGTTCAACGTTACCGGTGAGCCAATCGACAGCAAGGGCGGTACATTCAAGACAACTGCCCCGATTCACCGCGACCCGCCGGCCCTGACCGACCAGTCTGGTTCGATTGAAATCCTGGAAACCGGTATTAAGGTTATTGACCTGATCTGCCCGATGACCAAGGGTGGAAAGGCCGGCCTCTTCGGTGGTGCCGGCGTGGGTAAGACCGTTCTAATTCAGGAGTTGATTAACAACATCGCCAAGTTCCACAGCGGTTACTCCGTATTCGCTGGCGTGGGCGAGCGTACCCGCGAAGGTAACGACCTCTATCACGAAATGGAAGAGTCCGGCGTTATCAAGAACACTTCCCTGGTCTTCGGCCAGATGAACGAGCCCCCGGGCGCCCGCTTGCGCGTTGCCCTGTCCGGCCTGACGATTGCCGAAGGCTTCCGCGACCAAGGTAAGGATGTGCTGTTGTTCGTCGACAACATTTTCCGCTTCACCCAGGCTGGTGCCGAGGTGTCTGCCCTTCTGGGCCGCCTGCCTTCAGCCGTGGGTTATCAGCCCAACCTGGCCGAGGAAATGGGCCGCCTGCAGGAGCGCATTACTTCGACCCGCGAAGGCTCGATTACTTCGGTGCAAGCCGTGTACGTGCCGGCGGACGACCTTACCGACCCGGCTCCGGCAACCACCTTTGCCCACTTGGACTCGACTATCGTGTTGAACCGCGCCCTGACTGAGATCGGCATCTATCCGGCCGTTGACCCGCTCGACTCGAGCAGCACCATCCTCGACCCTGAAATCGTTGGCGAGGAGCACTACCGCGTCGCCCGCGAAGTCCAGCGCGTTTTGCAGCGTTACAAGGACTTGCAGGACATCATCGCCATCTTGGGTATGGAAGAACTGTCCGAGGAAGACAAGCAGTTGGTGGGCCGCGCCCGCCGCATCCAGCGTTTCTTAAGCCAGCCGTTCTACGTGGCCGAGCAGTTTACTAACAACCCTGGCCAGTACGTGAAGTTGACCGACACCATCCGCGGCTTCCAGGAAATCCTCGATGGCAAGCACGACGACAAGCCGGAAACGGCCTTCAACCTTAAGGGCGGCATCGAAGACGTCGTCAAGGCAGTAAAGGCTAAGTAGTGATTCATTTCCAGCTAGTAGCCCTCAGCGGCACGAAATTTGACGGCGAGGCCTACGAAATCGTCTTGCCGACGCTGGACGGTGAGATCGGCGTACTGCAAGACCACATGCCGTTGGTTAGCGTCGCAACCACCGGTGTGGTAGCAGTGCGCAAAGACCCCAAAGATACCGACCGCGACCGTGAATATTTCGCCATTAGCGGCGGTGTTATCGAAGTCAGCGGCAACAAGTTACGCGTCTTGGTGGACGAAGCCGACAACGCGGCCGACATCAGCGAGGCTGAAGCCGAAGCCGCCATGGAGCGCGCCCAACAGATGAAGGCTGAGGCCAAGGACCAAGTTAGCCTGGACCACGCCCAGCAGTTAGTCGACCGTCACGCCGTGCGCTTGCACGTGGCCGACCTGCATCGCCGCCACCGCCGGTCATAGATTGGTTAGATATAAAAAGACCGCCCAGGTTGTGGGCGGTCTTTTGTTTATAGTCTCGTACGCTTAAGCAGCAGCTAGTTGCTGGTTGATGCGGTTCAAGGCTTCCTGCGCATTACCGCGGGCGGTGTGTGCCATGCGGTTGGCTTGCTGGCCGGACAGCGCAAAGCGTACGGTGGCGCGCTTCAGGATCTTAACAGCGAACATGTACTTCGGGTCAAGATTGACGCCCTGGCGAGCGTAGGCTCGGGCAGTAAAGTATGTTTTGTCGGTCATGTCGGTGACGAAGGCCGGCGCGTTGTCGTCCGGTTCGGCGCCGCTGTTGGGGGCGTAGTTGGCGATTTCAACAACGTCGTCAACTCCGAAGTGGTCTCCCTCTAGAACGGCTGCTAATGGCTTGCCGTCGCTGGCCAGGTCGGCGACCGCAGCCACGTCTTCGCGAGTCACGCTGTAGTTAGCGTTGCCGCCAAGCAACACTTCAAAGGCGTCTTTCACGCCTTGCAGAGCCTGGTCAAAGACCACTGGGTCGGCGTCAACATCCTGCATGTATTCGGCGCGGGCTTCGGCCTGGATCTCCGCGTTGGTTGCTTCCAGGGCCATGACGGTGCCGAAGAGCTTATCAAAAGCGCAACCTAGGCCGCCCTCTGCTTCCAGGTTCAGGCTCTCGGCAGTGTGCTCGTTGTGGTCGTCGCTGTGGTCAACCGGTACGAGGCCGCCGCGGCCTTCTTGCATACCGAGCTGGGCGTCGGCGGCAATAGTCTGCTTGGTGTCGGCTACGAAGCCTTTAAAGTTGCCGGCGTAGCTTGCCAGCACTTCTTTGCCGCCCTGGGCAGCCATCACGGCAGCCACATCGTGGGCGTCTCCGTGGATGCCGCCGAAGTCGCGGTTGTAACGTTGGGCCGGGTCGATGTTGAAATGCTCGGCCAAGCGCTGGCGGCTGGCTGCGCTCATCCGGCGCTCGTCGGCGCATACATCGAGGCGCAAGGCTTCGGGCGCAATGGCTCCAAAGCTCGGTTCACGGTTAATAAAGCGCTCGTCAGCGATAAGCGGAGCTGCTGGCATTGTATCTACCCTTTCTACTGGACCCATAACGGCTATCCCTCCTAAACCAGCACCAGTAGCCTCTGGTACGGTTCTGCCTTGTTTTCCTAACTCTTCAACGGACATAAAATACAAATATTATCTGAGACTTAAGCAAGTTTTAATGATAATTGTCACATTGTAAACCTTTTGTGATTATTATTCAATGATGGTATAATCATAATTGGTATGAGCCCAGTAAATCGATCTGGACCACCGGGAGAGGCGTTACACACGCCCGACCCACTGTTGCCCTTGAGGGATGCCGACGTAGCGGACATCCCTTTTTTATTTGCGTCCGCATCTGAGCGGATGCGCGAGGTTGCCATCCGTTTTAACCAGAGCGGGCCGGCTGCCGACCCTTTGATGAACCTGTTAAACGAAGGGCTATCCGCCGGTCATGATTTGGACGAAGCCGGCACGCACTATTACAACGCTGGTCTGTTGTATGCGTTTTTGATCGCCCAGCGTAAGTACAAGGAAGGCTTTGGCGGCCCGATTCCGGCGCTCGACGCCGACGCTTATCAGCGCGGCTCGCACGCCGTACGCACTAGCCGGGAGTACGTTGACGATTTGGCCTATCCCGAGCCGTGGAAGCGTGCCCGGGCTCAGGAAGCCCGCTATGTCGGCTCTAATGCGCTTTCGTTAGTGTTCGCGCCCATTTCCCGCCAGGTGCGTCAGGACTTGGCCGTAGAAGGTATACACAGCGAGGTCGATGTTCAGGCGCTGCACCTTGGCATGGTTGAGGGCACGATCTTCATGGGCGCGGCACTGGGCGACCCGTGGTCGTCCGAGATTCAGGAATTTCCGGTCGTTAACAAAGACGCCGTTTCGCCGTTGAGCCGTCTATTCCAGCAGGTCGAGGATGTTCTGAATCAGCGCCCCGAAACCAAAGAGGTGCTTACGCCGAGTGCCGAAGAACTGGCCGGCATTAAGCGTGATATGCACGTCAGCGGCGACAATATGATGTTGTTCGAGTGCCGGTATGGCGGCCGCAACCAGATCCGCGAAGCGATGGCGGCGCTGGTTATCGAACAAGTCGGGCCGGGTGAATTCCGCCGGAGATACAACATTATGTGGGTTGCCCAGGAAGATTTGATGGCACCGCCGACCTATCTTGGAAGCCGCAGCCTTGGGCGCGCCGCTTTGTTCGCTGCAATAATGGTTGGTGCGGATGTTGCGACGACGCAAAAACTCGATCTTGTTACCGTTGGTATTGGCGCATTCGGCGTTGTGGTGGGCTTGGCTACTGGCCGCAGCGCCCCGGGTAGGAACTTACGTTCAGTCGAACCGCTCGGGCGGGTTATCGAAGCGCCGTTGCCCGGTATTTAGACCTGTTTACAAAATCCTATTGTTGTTCTACGCTTGAGGTAACACTAACCGACGGAGGGGATATGTTCGAGAGAAGTAAAATCGCCAGAATAGTGGCGGAGTTTTTAGGTACGGCCATACTTACGGCCGTGGTCCTGACAGTAAGCAAGTCTAACCTGGGTGTGCCGTACTTTATCGGCTTGGCCGGGGCGATGGCTTTGGCGGCCGGTACCATGGTGTTCGGCGCGATCTCGGGGGCACACTTTAACCCAGCCATTACGCTTGGCCTGTGGAGTGCCCGACAGATTAAAGTATTGACCGCTGTTGTCTACATTGCAGCTCAGCTGCTGGGCGCCACGGTTGCCTACCTGCTTTACACCTACTTTGTGAGCGGCAGCTGGATGAACACCGGGCACTACGACGCCCGCGTGCTGGTCGCCGAAGCAGTCGGCGCCTTCGTGTTCAGCCTCGGCTGGGCCGCTTCAGTCTTTTCCAA
>DATJJV010000035.1:0-3554 GCA_035491975.1 Pristimantibacillus sp.
ATTGTTAATCCATCATAGGAATGCCGTGATCAATACATCCGACCGGCGCTTCAGATTGCTGGCACGGTCTGTAATGCCCATTGACTTGCCCAGGTCAGAGGAAGGGCCGGACTACAAAACCTTCTCTAGCTTGGCAACCGAGGGAACGGCGCCGGCTGGTACTGGTATCGCAAGAGAAGACGTACAGCAGATGACCGACTATATGATCGGCCGCCAGGAACAACGTACCGGAAGGTCAGTGCCTAACGATATCGTCCGGGCAATCAGCTCGCTGATACTAACCGCGTTCCCCGAAACCCAATAAGCGGACTTGTTACACTGTAGAGGTAAGGAGTTTGTTATGTGCAGGAATATTAAGCCGCTTTTTAACTTTGATCCACCGGCTTCGGAGGAGGAGATTCGGGCTGCGGCGGTGCAGTTTGTGCGGAAGATTACCGGTTACAATACGCCGTCGCAAGAAAACGAAGCGGCTTTTAACGAAGCCGTTGATGAGATTACGCATAACGCGCAGCATCTGCTTGGTTCGTTGCATACCCATGCCCATCCCAAAAATCGCGAAGAAGAAGCCGCCAAAGCTCGTGCCCGCATTGCCAAGCGCTTTCCCGAAAGCTAACAAAACATCTTAAAAAGTGTTGTTTGACATATAACAGTTATGTTTTATACTGGAAGTATGTGTACCGTTTTGTGGCATACATATAAGCGCATGACCTGCCGTACTTGTCCGACGGTCCATTTCGCTATGTATTAAACGTACAATCCCTTTACACGAAATGTGGCCGCCGGAAGGCGGTTTTTTGAATACTACAAACTTTCAACCCTAACGGTAACTGACATGAATGACGAACAAGCTGGCTCGCTGCAGCCAGAACCTCCATCCGAATCAAGTGCAGAAATCCCTTTACTAGAGCAAGCAAGACAGATAGAACGGGATATGTACCAGATCATGACCACCCAGGCCAGACTGGCTACGGCCCAGGTTGTGCTGGCAATCTTAGGCATTCTGACTGCACTGATAATCGCTTCGCTTAATTAGATGGCAAGATACTTTCTTGTTATGATTGGCGCATGAGCGATTTCAAGATTATTTTTGTGCACGGCTATACGGCTTCGCATCTGGCTGATTGGTACCCCGATATTTCCAAGGAATTGGACGCGCTCGGCGTGGATTATGTGGTGCCGGATTTGCCTGGCGGTACACGGCCGCATTCCAAAGACTGGTTGGAAATTATTGACCGCGAAGTTAAGAGTGCTGGCAAGCCGGTGGTTCTGGTGGGGCATAGCTTGGGCAGCCGAGCAGTGCTGCTGTATCTCGACCAGTACAAAGCACCGGCGAAAGCCGTATTTTTAATTGCTGCTTTTGCCAACTGGACCGAGAACGCCAAGCGGCGCGACGGTGAGGCTTACCCCGACTTTTTCGAACACCAGCTCGACATCGAGGCCATTAAGCAACTTTGCGGCCGCTTCGTGGTAATCCACTCTAGAGACGATGACTCGATCGACTACAAACAGGGCCAAAAAATTGCCAAGGATCTCGATGCCAAACTAGTGACAGCCGAAGGCCGCGGCCATCTCTTTCAGCCGGATAACGCCGCCTTTGTTCTCGACCAGCTCCGAAGCGAATTAGGCTTCTAAATAAAGCATAGCCGTTATAGACGCAAACTTCTATAAATGTTATAATATAGTCCTATGCCAAAGCCCGTCGTCTTCAGTACCGAAAGTGCCCGAGCTGCCGAGCTAGATGAATTCCTGGCTACGCGCCGCGGTACTTCCTTCCGGTTGAGCCCATACGTCGCCTCGCGAGTTGCGATGCAAAGTGAGGTGTTCGCAGCGCATGGCGTACGTTTCCGCGAAGTCAAACACACCCCGCGAAACTTAGGTTACGAGGAGCGTAGGTTTATGGTCGGCGGCAGGAAGCACAGACACGAGGAAATCGAGGCCATCCTACGGCAGGAAACTCCACACATCAATATTATCCAGAGTACGCGCCTGCTGGACGCCGACCTCGCAGACGAGTCGCCAGTAGTATTGAAGCGCCCCGACACCGATAGCCACGGCGTCAACAAATTTTTCATCAGCGATGCAGAGCAACGCGTTGCCCTCGACCGCTTCCGTAACGACCATCCCGAGCTGGCTGAAGACTGGTACACGCAACCATTCGTGGAGAGCCCCGTACCTGATGTAAACGGTTCGTTCCGCATTGTTGCTGATGCCACAGGCAGTATTATTTCCGCCTCTTTGTTCTATACCGAAATACCTGGCGGCTTTGAGGTAAGGGTTAACGACGGCACCGAGGCACATTTTGACGCAAGCGATTGGGAAGAAGCCTTTTACAGCCCGGAAAGCCCTTACTACCTGGGCGATATCCGCGATGTCCGTTCTAACGCACCGTTCCACCGGGCAGTTCCGCTGAGTGTCTATGGTGACTTTCACGCCGATAGACGGCGGATTACCCGGCGCGACCGAGAAGTTGCCGATGGTTTTGGCCTTGAGGACCTATCAGCTCCCGAACACGTACTAGACTGGACCGCAGCCGGCAGCCGGGCGGTCGGGCCGCATATAGGTCTGCTGCTCGGCAGTGATTATGCTGCTGGCCTCGACCCAAGCCAAACACCGCTGTTTGAGATGAATGTCGACCCGGGCTCCCATTCAACCCGTCTGTGGCACAATCTGCCGCCAGATACTGATATGGACCGTTTTGTGCTAGGCCTGGCCGCGTCCCAACTCGCGCAGCTCGGATAATATACTAGTATTTTTTACATTTTTATGATTTAATACTGCCATCATGAATTTATTGGTCACGAATCCAGATGCTAGGTGGCTCATTACCGCCGGTGATAAGCCGCATGCCGGTTTGATGCACCGTCCGCCTGAAGTGTCAGGTGTTGAGTGGGCTAGCGCCAGCCAGCCGAAGCGCTGGGGCATGATCGGCGGATACTTCCCTGGTGAAGACCTGGCTAACGGCGACACACAGCGGATTGCGTTGCACATTATTGCCGACGGGCACGCCTACCGGCGCGAACTCGACGAGCAAGTGGTCTGGGGCCAGCAGCGCAACGGCATCTTCGCCATGAAGACCGACCACCCTGAAGGCTACCAAGCCGCCCTCGAGGGACTCACGTTGGACGAGCGCGCCGATTACGACCGCTGGGAGCAAATCTGGGAAGGCGTTCTAGCTGAGGCTGAAGCAGCCGACGCCGCGCCTGCTGTTGTACCCGCTCCTGCATTTGTGGAGATCGCTCCTACCCAGGTGGTCACCGAGACTACAAGCGAAGTCGAACCGACAACTTTATCATGGCGCGGCATAAGCGCCGCTGTCTCGGCAGCCCGGCCGCGGCGTTTCCGCATGCCGAAGATCGCAGCCGCTATGCGCAGCTGGATTTTCTAGTCCGATATTAATTCGATCTATTCTGGCATAAATGGCAAAACGGTGCTAAAATAGGCCGAATTACTGCTATGATAACGACAGAAGCGACGGCGAGTCCCGCAGGTTTACTACGAGCATACGAAACGGCAATCATTAATGCCGGCGGCACTTTGGTTACCGGTGAAGCGCC
>DATJJV010000036.1:0-6447 GCA_035491975.1 Pristimantibacillus sp.
ATCTTCCTGATCGGCGGTTACGCCTTATTCTGGAAGATCTTCCAGCAGCTCGACAAGGTCTCCGGACAACTCGGCAACGTCATGGGCTCGGTCACCGGCAAGGCCCAGAAGGCCTTATCCGACTACCGCGGCAACACTACCAAGAAGCGCTTCAACGAAGCCGTTGAAGGCCGCCGGAACTTTGCCCGCGGCTTTGGCTGGACGGCCGGCTTAGGCCGCCGGGCCCGAATGACCAACGAAGCCGGCCTCGGCGCCTGGGGCATTGGCCGGACTGGCCGGACCAAGTATGCCGAGGCGGTGCGGACTATGCAGGCTGGGGTGGCAGGGAAGATGGTACAGCAAGATAAGGCACGGGCTGGCGGAGACGACGATGCCATGCGCATACTTACCCAAAGAGGGATGACCGAGCAGCGGTTTATACAGGAGTATAGCGAAGCAAAGATGCAGGGGTATAGGGATGATATTGCCCAAGGCCGTATGACTCAGCAGGATGCTCAGGCGCGGTCTGTGGCGTTGGCCCGCCGTGCTCTCGGCCTAGCCCAAACCAGTCTTGGCGCAAGGATAGGAACGAGCAGCATGCGCATCGCTGCCCAGCAGGCCTTACTCAAATCGAATACGTCGTATGGCCGCGTCTGGGATCCAACAATACAAACACCAAACGGTATGGGCGAAAGCCGCTTTATGCAATATGACGAAATGGTCGATCAAATGTACGGCGATGTGGCCGGGTTGGTCCAGGATGGCCTTATTACCGCTGTCGATGGTGCCGCGATGATTAAGGAAAACGCGGCTCGTGCCGACCGGTCGGGTATCGACTTCGGCATGGCGGTGGGTATGGTCGATAAAGTCGCCTCCGGCGGCCAATTGGACAACGCCGATGTTACCCGCATGTCCGACAGCACCTTGCAAACTACCGGCCCGTACCAGCTCATCGGCCAGCGCCACGAAGCGGTGCGTATTATGGGCCCGGAGATGAGCCGCCGCATCGAAGTTGCGTATCGCCAAAACGGTCCGGACAGCCGGGAGTTTATCCAGCAGATTGCTGCCGCGGCTGCCCGCCGCGACCTGGCCGGCAGCCTGCCGGAGCTGAACGCTGGATTGAACGCTGGAAACGTCGAATCGATCCGCGTTGGCGGGCCAAGCGGGCGGACAGTTACCGAGTGGGAAGAACACTTCCGCAACACCAACAATCCGATCTTTATCCAATACAGAAGGGAATACGGCCAGGCGGCGCAAGGCCCGCAAGGCCCGTAGAATTTTGGTTTCTACAGCTTAGTATCTGGCGATGAACCGGACTGGTTCATCGCTTTCTATAAAAGCGTTGAGATCCTCGGCCGACAAAAATTCGGGCAGGACGCGGACAGCCTTGGCGTCCACAAAATCGATAGCCTCAATCTCGGCCGGGCCGTGCGTGGTGCTGTTAATGTCGACGTTTAAGTAGTCTTTCGGGTTGGCAATGTGGAAGAAGAATTCGACAGTGTCCTTATCGTCGTCGCGGTGGAATTGGTGCACATACAGTAGGCGCCCGACCTTTGGCTCGACGCCCAGTTCCTCAATCATTTCGCGTTTAAAGGCCTCAACCACCGGCTCGTCGTCGTCAACGCCGCCGCCGGGCAGGCACCAGAAATCATAATCACGGTCCTGTTTCTTAAAGTAGGGCTTCAATCGTACGCATAGTAATTTGCCGTCCAAAACGGCGATCCCCCGAACCGAAACATGTCTTTTCATGTAGACATCATAGCACGGGCCGCCTCTGGCTAGCGTTCTTGCCAAAGCCCCCAGGAAGTTGTATTTTTAAGGTAAATTTAATGATTGGTGGGGTGAATGGAGGCGAAATGTCAATTGCACCCGAACGGCCGGAAGGTGTGCCTGCCGGTTTATTTGCAGTGGCGGGAGAAGAAGCCGCCGCAGTAGAGGGCGAAGCCGTTCTCAGCCAGTTGGAACTAGGCCAATTATATGGTTGGGTTAAGGACTCGCTGCCGATGGTTATGACGGCTGTAGACATCGGCGACGACGGGGCTCTCATGGGCGGCGGCAGCCACGCTTCGCAGACCGGCAGGGTTGTTAGTGCAGTTCAGACGCACTTTTTCCCGTTCGCTCAGCGCGGTACGCTTGGGCCGTGGCGGACAATTGGGACGCTCACCGAGAGAATCACGGTCGACCACGAATTAGGTGATGAGCTAGCCAAGCGGGAATTCCGGTTATTGTGGGACGGCGCCGACGCGTTTGACCTCATTCGTGAAGACCGCGAAGGAACTGCGGGCGCCAGTGCTGCTGACTTGCGGCGTTTGCTCGGCTACTTTGGGCAGGAGGCCGAGGAGTAAATCGGCAGCCGTCTCTTACAAAGCTAGTGTACTCACTTTTTACAGCAGTTTTTTGTGGCAATGTCCGGTAGAATATGGTTCATTATGCCTGACGAAACAACCACTGCCGAAGACAAACTCAATGTGGCAATGCCGCCCACTAATATCCTGGCCGAGCCGGATGAAAAATACGAAGCAAGCGATGTGTTCGCCTGGGCCAACAATTTATTCGAGTTTAAGGAAGATCTAACGCTCGATTTGTTCTGGATAAATAAGAACAACGTCCTGTACCGCACTAAAACAGATCAATCGCTAGCCAACCAGATGCAGCCATTGTTTATCGACAACACGCTGGAGGTGGTGCTGGACGCTGCCGAAAACGGCGTTCCGGTCCGTGATTTCACCGACGGCGAAGGCGAACAGGGTGTTATCTATAGCGTGCAGTGGAAGCGCGTGGAAAAACTACGCGAAGTTATGCACTGGATTCGCACCCAGGAGAGCGAAATCGAACTATTCGCCGAAGAGGAGCACGATCTGAAACGTCTGAAGGGCGTGCTGGTGCGCGCCACTCATCCCAGAATGCCGAAGCCATTCTACATCATCAAAGCCATCAGCGGTGGTCAAATGTTGAAAGGCCAGGGGACATGGATGGTCAATGGCAAGGTGTTCAAAGCCTTCGAAGCTGCCGCGCTGAAGATCCCGCACGAAGCTCACATGCTGGTGCTGGACCAGGATTTGTACGTGTTTAACGCCTCCAAGCTGGATCGGCTGTTCAGCTATGACGGCAAGAAAAACAGCATCGCCGAAAAGAAAGTGCGTGAAATCGAAGAGCACTACCGTTTGAGTTTTGCCGAAGGATTGGACCTGCAGAGCGCAGTGGCCGGAAACAAGTCGCTGATTAATAAGCTGCAAAATATCGAGATTACCGGTGAGTTGACGCAAGAGAAACTTCTGGACCACGCCGAAGAACTTGGCGTAGACCTGATGCCCGACGAAGACGGCGCAATTATTATCATGAACCAAAAAGACCTCGGTAAATTCGTGAATTTACTCAACGACGACTACATGGAGTCCAACCTCACGGGCGTACGCTACGAAATTATCCGCAAAAAACCGCTCAAGCCGGTTGACGCCGTAGACTTGCTTACTGCCGGCGCCTAGGCCGCGTCTTCATGTGTTATGCGCGGACGCGGCACCAGATCAAGGGCGCCGATGTGCTCGAACAGGCTGGGGTCGGCAAATAACATTTCGTCAATCTCGTGCAGCAGACCCTCCGGGTCGTCGCCCTCGGGCTCTTGGGGTAGCGGTGCATCGTTTCTCTCGGTCATGGCGGTCACCCTCATGCTTTGACGCTACCAGCAGTATGCCCTAAGACTCCAGGGCATTCATATAAAGTTTTTTACAGCCCCCTCGCGGTGTTAATTGGGGTCTGTTACCGATGGGTATATTGCAAGGTCGGCATAGAGCGCGCAACTGCCGATAGACGACACCGCCGGCGCGAACTCGCGATGCGGGTTCCGGGCGAGCGAACCGAGCGGGAAGCCAAGGGCGCGAAGCGTCTCGGCGGTGACATCGCCGTTGCCTGGGTCTTCTTCGAATCGAGCGTTCAGCGTCTGGGTCATAGGTTCCTCTGCATGCCCCAGTATAGGGAGGGCTCGGCCGGCCCGCTGCCGGTTTTCTTACATCCGCGGGAAAGTCACAAGCATTATTTATGTTCGGGCGTATACTGAAAATATACATAACAACTCTTCAGAGGAGGGGATATGAGCGTAGAGGTAAACTATCTGGCGGTCTTGCTGGCTGCGGTTTCAAGCATGGCGGTCGGCGCGATTTGGTACGCCAAGGGAGTCTTTGGCGAAACCTGGGCAAAACTCGCTAAGGTTAAACTGGGCGATATGGGCGGTACTAACGTGGTGGCCGCTATGGGGCTGACATTTGTGCTGTCGTTGCTCACCGCATACGTTCTGGCTCACGTTAGTTTTCTATCGAATAAATTCTTCGGTAATTCCTTTTTCCAAGATGCCTTGAGTACGGCTTTCTGGTTGTGGCTCGGCCTAGTCGTCACCAGGATGACCACCCATTATCTGTTTGAGCAAAAGCCCACCAAGCTGATCTGGCTAAATATCGGCAACGAGTTTGTCACCATTATGCTTATGGGCCTCATTATCGGCTGGCTGCATCCGTAAAATACAACGAAATGCACCCGCTCCCGGCCAAGGACTGCTACAATAGTGCGGCAATAGGAGGGTAGGGAGTGACGCAGGATGAGGCTTTGGCCATTTTGGAGTCGGGGGCAAATGTGTTGCTCACCGGCGCTGCTGGCACGGGCAAAACCTACGTGTTGAACAAGTTCATACGGCGCGCCAAGCGGCGGGGCAAGAGCGTGGCCGTCACGGCTACTACCGGCCTGGCTGCGACGCACTTGAATGGCACCACTATCCATGCCTGGTCGGGCATCGGCGTGCACGACTCACTCGAAAAGTACGCCGCCGCCCGCCTGGGCAAAGGCCGGCAGGACCTGATCAAAAAGGCAGACATACTGGTAATCGACGAGATCAGCATGCTGCACGATTTTCGCCTGGATATGGTAGATGAGATTTTGCGCCTGGTGCGCGACACCGACCAGCCGTTCGGCGGCTTGCAGGTGGTGTTGTGCGGCGACTTTTTCCAGCTGCCGCCAGTGAACCGTTCGGACAGCCGGCAGGGTAGTTTTGTGGTGGCTTCCAAGGCCTGGATGGAGGGCAGTTTTGAAGTCTGTTACCTCGAAAAACAATATCGCCAAACCAAAGACGAGGCCTACACAGCCATCCTAAACGGCATTCGGGCCGGCGTGCTGACCCGCAGTCAGCTGGATGCACTGCAAGCCCGCACGCAGGCCGTTGAAGACCCGTTCGCTGCCCGTACCCGATTGCTTACCGTGAATGTTGATGTTGACAGCGCCAACCATCTCAAGCTCGACGAACTCGAGGGCGAAACCTACGAATACGAAATGGAAACGCACGGTTCCAAAAAATACGTCGAACAGCTGCAGCGCTCCTGTCTGGCGCCCGAAGTGCTACGACTCAAAAAGGGCGCGGCAGTCATGTGCGTGCGCAACGCCAATGACCGCAAATATGTGAACGGCAGTCTCGGCGTGGTTATCGATTTCGAGGAAGATACCGACTTGCCGGTAGTCGAACTTACCAACGGCCGTGTTATTACTATCAAGCCGGAAAGTTGGGAGCTGATGGACGGCGACAAGCGCCGCGCCCAGATTGTGCAGATTCCGCTGCGCCTGGCATGGGCCATCACCGTGCACAAAAGCCAGGGTATGACGCTCGACGCTGCCCGGATCGACCTCAGCAAAGCCTTTGTGGAGGGTATGGGCTACGTCGCACTCAGCCGCGTACGCTCGCTCCAACACCTTATTTTGGATGGTCTGAACGGCATGGCGCTGCGGGTCAGCCCATTAGCCAAGAGCATCGACGCCGAACTGCGCGCCCGCAGCCTGAAGGCGCTCGAGAGTTACGCTGCACACATCCAGAAATGGGAAGAGGAAGAGACCAACGGTGTCCATGAACAGCAAATGGCCGAAGAAGCCAAGGCGGCCGAGGCAGCTAACGAACTGCCGCCGCCGGATCCGGAACTGTTTGAACGCCTGCGCGAATGGCGTTTTAAGCTGGCCCAAAAGAAGGGCACGGCGCCGTTCATCATCGCCCACGACAAGCATCTTCAGGCCGTGGCTGGCCTCAAGCCCAAAACCCTCGAAGAGCTCCTGAACGTCCCTGGTTTCGGTCCCAAAAAAGTCGAGGATTACGGAGGCGACATCCTCAAGTTGATAAACGACAAGACCTAGTCTTTGATGATTTCCAGCGGTGTGGCTTGGCCCCACATTGCTTCGAACAACTGGGTCATCATGGCGTTCAGGGTAGGGTGGTGGATTTCGACCGCCATAGAGTTTTCTTTGGTGTAGTCCAGTAGTAGCACAACGTCGTTATACAGCGCTACTTCGAAGTTAACAGTTAAGACTTCCGGGCTGATATGACGTATGAAGGTGCGGCTGGGCTCGAAGGGCTCAATTTCTTTAGCATGGACGCTCTCGGCGTTGGTAAGGTCGTAACTGGTCAGCCCCTTTTCGATACTGCGTTCGCGGTGGCGGCGGGCG
>DATJJV010000037.1:0-18287 GCA_035491975.1 Pristimantibacillus sp.
CCATGAACTACTGCACCATTCGTGATACCTACATCCACGGTCAGACGTTCGTCCAGGGCATCGACACCCACCTTGGCGGCTTCCTCAGCGACGGCGGCACCAATCTGACCATTGTGCACAACACCATCGTTTGCGACACGCCGGTCAACAATGTCGGCGGCGGCTGTACCGGCGACCTCAACCTCATCCCCAATTTTGCATCTATCAATGGTGCGCTGATTGAGCACAACCTGTTTGGTGCCAGCCCTGACGGATCCTATTGTACCTATGGCGGCGAAAAGGCCAGCTCTCCGACACCCCACTCGTACAATATCGTGTACAAAGACAATATCTTCCAGCGTGGCCCCAACAGCCAGTGCGCGACGTACGGTCCGGTTACCGGCTTCGAGATTAGCAACTCTGGCAATGTGTGGACGAATAACCGCTGGACAGACGGCGGCGTTGTCGACCCGGAAAACTAGCCGATTTTGCTGAGGTCGCCGTTGAGTACGGTAGGCTTCATGGCGACAATTTCGCTGCCGTAAAACGGCATGTCCGGAATCGGGTTGAGCAAGTAAATTTTTTGGCCGAGCACGTGGGCAAAACCCATTTCCAGAAAGGCGTTGCCGCCGATGTAATTCTTGATGCCGTGACGATCGTAGTTGAGCACCAACAGCGCGTCGGCGTCCTGCATCGGTTTCCAAAATTCTTTGATGGCATCGCGCTCGTTTTTGTCCTCGAGCTTGAGCGTTTCAATCTCTTCCGGACTTTTGCCGACATACCGCGAACCGAACATGCTCATAAACGTCGTGTGCCCAAGTTTCTCCAGCGCTTCGCAGGTCTGGAACATCTCCTCGGTAAATTGCATACTGCCGGCAATGCCGATTTTCATGATCCTATGATAACAGACCTGAAGGACTTTACACGGTCCGGTTGGCGGCTTCGTGCATCATGAGGATGCCCAGACCATAGCCGAGGGCCATTTTTTCTGCCTGGATTTGATCCATGCCTCGATTGGTCAGATAGTCGAGAGCGCGTTGGACGCGCCAGCCCTGCGGCGGTTCAAGTTGGTTCAAGCGATCCAACACGCCCTTCTCGGTGGGGATTATACCTTGAAACACGACCATAGTCGCCACATTCATCTGCTCGTTGTTCAGCGCAGCCATAGATCTCCTTTAGATAGTAAAGATACCATAAAGGTGATTATATAACAATTTAGTGTATCTATAGGCGAATTGGACGGTGCTTAAAACTTGTCGACGACGAGTTTTTTCATTTGCATAAGGTGGGCAAAGGCGTCGGGGCGCTTCATTAGTTCGCCCATATTCTCGGGCACGACCTGCCAGCTGAGGCCGAAGCGGTCTTTACACCAGCCGCACTGCTCAGATTCCGGCACACTCGACAGTTTTTCCCAGTAGTAGTCGATTTCTTCCTGGTCTTTACAGGCAACGGCAAACGAGACGGCCTCGTTGAATTTAAATTGCGGGCCGGCGTTGATGGCCATAAAGCGCATCCCGCTCAATTCGAACTCGACGGTCAGAACTTTACCGGCCATATCTTTCTGGAAATCAGCCAGCCCTTCCTCGGCAGTCTTCGGATAATACTCGGTCGAAAGCACCTTGCTGTCCGGAAAGACGGACACATAATAGTCCACGGCCTCTTGGGCGTTGCCATCAAACCAAAGGTTTGGCGTAATTTTTTGCTGCATATTGACCCTCCCTCATTTAACTACGGTGCTTTAATGGTAGCAGAAAATGGAGTTAGCGCAGCTCAATGAATACTACGCGTTCTTGCTGCTGCATCTGAGGTGTATAGAACTGTTCGTACACGGCAATTGCCTCTTTAACAGTTTTGGCGGATGGGATTGCCTTTCGGAAATCCTGTTCTTTAAAAGCGGCCTCAAACGTCGGATACAGATGGATAGCGGTTACCGTTTTGGTGACCGACTCGGTGTGCTCGTTATCGAAGAAGACTACGGAGTCGCCAGGCCGGAGGTCCAAGTATTTTTGCTTGGCCAGACGACCTTCGATGGTTTTGGTACCAGCCTTTATGGCGTCAAAATAGACACGCTGGACATTAAACTGAAGCATTGCCGCGTATTACGTCCTGCAAGGTAAAACCCAGTAACACTACGCCGCCGATTTCCTGTACCTTTTCGGGCGGATATATGCGGTTATAAATTGCCAACGCGTCATCAAACTTTCCGACGTTGGGAATGGCATCTTGCCATCTGACTTCCAACAAGGCGTCTTCAAAGGTCTCGGCTCGCAACGTCCAGTCAATGAGTGTACGCGCAACCGGTGAACCCGGGAGGCCCTGCTTGAAATGCAGTGGCAAGCCCTCTTGGGCGCGGTCCAACGAACGGTACGCCACGCGGCCTTCGATCGTTTTCTCGCCGCGCACAATCATGCCGAAATATGGCTGACGGATGAAAAGTTCTATGGGACGATTAGGGTCGCGTCGCGGACCGTGGCTCTGTTGTCGGTATGGTTGGGATGCTCGGGAATTTCTGCCGCTCACGCTACCATCTTATCAAATGCGAACAGATCATGTCCATCTTTGTAAGGAGAGCGCAGTACACCACGTTGAACGAAGCCCTGCTCGGCCAACAGCCGATGCTGGTCAGTGTCGGTTGCCGGAGAGAAAGTGTACAGCTTGTGGTTGTCGTTCTCCTGAGCCAACCGAACGGCTTCGTCGAGGAGACTTGCCTGAGCTTCGGGGGTACCGGCAATCGGATAGATCTTGACCGGGCCGCCGCGCTTTGGCGTGAAGGTCAGCATGCCTTGAGCTTCGCCGTCGGCATCTTTACCAATAAGGATGACTTTGCCCTTGGCCTGGAAATTCAGACCGCGGTCCTGGCCGGCAACCATGCCGTCGATGAAGTCTTCGCCGAGGTCGTCGTGCCAGTCGCCGTAGATGCTGTTAACTCTGGCGACGTACTCTCGGTCGTCATTGGTGTAGGGCGTAATCGATTCAACCGGGCGGCCGTTCGAAGGGTGCACGACGCTGCGTACGCCGTCGAGGTCGCTGCTGCGGGGGTGCTCGCCGACGAACCTGCCCCAGATGAGCTCTTGGCTGCCGCGCTTGTATTGGTCCGGGAACGTTGCCTCAACCGTAAAGCCATAGCGGGTAAAGAGGCGGTTGACCGGTTCGTTCAGGTGCGAAGTTGTGGCGAAAATTTTGCGGGCGCCAACTGTGTCGGCAAACACGTCAGCGGCGTCAAACAAGGTCTTGCCGATACCCTGGCCGCGGAGGGCGGTATCAACGACGACCGGTCCAATCTTCACGGCGCCGCCGCGTTTGAAGTTGATGGTGGTCGCACCGGTGGGAGCGCCAGTTTCCGGGCTGGTAGTTACAACTAATGCCTTGCTTTTGGTGAAGAAGCCGCATGGGTCTGCTACTTCGGCGCCGACCAGTTGGTCGAGGAGCTTGTTGTCTGGCGTGTGACCGTCGTAAAAGTTGGCCAGTGTCTTCATCCATTCATCGAGCAGGTCATAGTCTTCCGGCCGGTAAGAACGGACCGGTAATGCGCCGAGCGCCATTTGTACTTCGAGCGGGATGTGTTCTCCGAAGCGAGGTTGTTCGAGAGCTTGTGCCGGATGAATAAGAGTCATACTGCCTTCCTGTAAGGTAGTTAATTTTGATTTAATTCGCTGATAGTACCACAAAGAAACGCCGTCCGCAATAATGTTACATAAAATTATCGGAACATTTTATTGCGCTAGTGTCTCGTTGTTTACGTAGCAATAAACTTAACCAATTTTGACCATCACCGCATGCGCGTCCGGCGTTGGGCTGCCTGGCTGCCATCCTGGCGCGCGTCCAGTCTCCGGATTGATGACCGGCATGACGATCTGTCCGTGCAGATGGGCTAGTGTAGCGCCACTAGCGGGGTGCATCTCATTGGTGCTGTAACGCATAAAGAGGCCGCCGTAGGCTAGGCCCAGTTCATCGCAGGCATAATCGAATAGATCCCAGACGATGAGTTTGTCCCGTACGGTCATTTCGCTCGGACTGGTGAGGTGCCGCTTCGGAAAGAACAATAGATGTTCGGCCGTATTTGCGTATGGCTCCAAATTACGGGCCAGCACCCAGCCATTCTCCTCATCGTCAACTTCGTAGAGAATCCTCTCGCTGCCGATCTCTCTGAAAGTAGTAATGTCGAGGGGGCATAGGCCTTTGGCCGCCATGTCTCGCAGGTGGGCGGCGTAGGATTCCGATCGGCCATTGTCGATCACAACAGTTTCTGGGTCAAGGCGGGCGGGCATGTGTTTGATTAGCTCGAGTTAAGCGATTAGTTGTTTATAAATCGGCAACCCATCAAAGTCAACCAATTTTTGTCCGGTTAGAGGCGATGGGCAACGGCCAACGCTGTTTTGGCGGCTGCCAGGCCGAATTGCTCCAGGTCTTCCAGGCTGGCACGGCCGTTGTCGAGCCGGTATGGCACAGCCAAACCTTCCCTTCCTGCTGCCTCCGGGCTGAATTGGCGTGCCCAAGCGTCAAAGTCATCTAACATCACGGCCGGGCGGATGGCCGGCAGCTCCGGACGGGTGGCGTCGTCGGTTCGCCGTCTGATGATGATTGCCACGTTTTCATCGAAGTCGCCTTCCATCCTGGCGGCGGCCACGTCGGCCGGGGTATCAATGTAGACCGGCATAATGCTGTTGCGGCGGATCTGGCCATCTTCCTGCCCGATCACTAGGTGACGGTCCAGGCACTCCACGGGGTTACGCCCGTCAACCACTACCAGATTGCCGCCGCCATTGGTGTGATAGGCACTTACGACGGTAGAGACGAATAGTGTCTCGCACAACGCCTGAATGCCGGCCATTTTGGCTACGGTACTCACGCGTCGTCCGATAGGCTTGTCGTGTTGGAGAATGTCGTAGATGCCCGGCCGCTCCAGGATGGCCCGCAAGGGCTCCGCGTCATCCGGCTCGAAATGGTCCTTGGCGATGCCAGCCGACTCCAGTCCCATTTTGTACATCGCCGCTGCGCGGTAGATGTTGCCAGCCGAAATCTTAATAATTCTGTTAAAGCCCGGTTCGGCGGTTTGCGCGCCGTCGGCAATGTAGTCAATGATCGTGGTTTTGCCGCACTTCGATTCGCCATCGAGGGCGATCATGACGCTTTGGGCGAGTGCGTTGGGGCGATTTGGCATGGAATGTAGACTAGTCTATTTTGATCCGTCAGACTGGACGGGTTTTATTTCGAGGAATATTACACCTTCGGCGGCCTGTTTGTCCAAGGTATAAAATTGTTCGTACACCCCGACCGCTTCTTCGGCCGAACGGGCACTGGGAACCGCCGTCCGATAGTCTTCGCGCCTGGCGAATGCAGGGCCGAAGCCGGCATAGATGTGCAGTGACTCAACTTCCATAACGAGTTGCTCGCCGGTGCCTTCATCGGTGATGGTGATTGTGTTGCCCGGACGCAGGTTGGAGTATTTAGTTTTGGCTAGCCGGCCCTCGATGGTCTTCCGGCCGCTCTTGATGGCGGCAAAGTATTCGCTCTGGACACCCAGCGACAGCTTGGTTTCGCCATCCTCGCCGGTAATGCCGACAATCACGTTCTCTTGGGCGCCTTCGGGAGCCGTTTCAGGTCGTACGGGGATAGACTGCGCGTCCGGCTGGCGCCCGTGACGACGCAAGAAGCGGCTGCGAAGCTCAGCGTCGTTGATCGAGTCCGCGACCATAGCCACGCCGATGTAGCCGCCAGGTTTGATGTCGGTAACGTAACCGATAGTTGGCCGCAAATTGTCTTCGATTACTCGGACTAATGCACTATAACCGTCCGGATCGTCTTCGTAAGAATAGGTCAAAAGCTGCATTATCTCAGACATTTGAGTGGTTGCCCGTTCGTGCGGTTTGCGTGGAGCGGCGCGTCCGAGCTCTTCTTCCTCGGCGATGGCGCACCAGCGTTCGAGAACCATTTGTTTGTACTTAAACGGCATCTCTTTGTCGGTAATGATCGTTTCCAGCGGCCGGTAGCCAGAAACAAAATCACTGTTTTCGTATGGGGTTATATCTTTGATCTCGACGAACCGGAAAAGCTTATCGGCGGTTTCCTCGTCGACTATGGGAATGAGCTGCCGGATGAGCGCCTGTTGGTCAGCACGGCCGTCGTGCCGGATTCCAAATCGGTCGCGTACTATCGGTGTGTGCCTTTGCCAGTACATTGCGGCCTGGGCCATTTCGTGGCTCAAATCCGGCCGGTCAGTCAGCCTGGTTCGAATAGAACTTCTTTCCGGATAGCCGGACTCATGAATGGCAAAGAGGCGCGGGAGATGCTGATCTGGTGCCTTAAATGGGAACATGATGCCGGATGGTGACGCGAGTATGGTCACAGCGCGTTGCCGGACGAAAGGATCAGTGATGGCTCCGGGTGTCTTCCAGAGCGAATAAATCTGATCATAATTTTTTCCGCCAATCAGCTCGTCTGCCAACGCATCGCCCGCCGGAGTGAATTCTACGCCCAGAGATTTAGGTTCTTCATCGTTTTGGAATGCTTCCAGCGTAGGAAGCCTGCCGCGTAATCGGGCTAGACGTTCGAGCCTGGCGTTCGCTTCGTAGCGGATAGCGCGCGCAGCCCGTCCGAGGCCTCTAACAGCTAACCCTTCCTTGGCCCGTTCTTCTAACAGATCGAGGCCTGTATATAGTTCTGGAGTCGCCGCAATCTGAATGACCACCCTGTTAATTTCGTCGTCGCCGCGGGCTGCGGCCAGTTCGATTGTCCCCATGTCGAGGGTGAACTCGTCCTCCGACGGCGCACCGGCGCCCGGTATGCCGGCGCGAGCTTGCGCCAAAGCATCGGCCACATCGCTAATCTCGAGGCCTTTCAGGGTAAGAACTCTTTGGTGCATGACGTCCATATTTTGTATATTATAAACTATCTGACATATATTTTCAATGTAAGACAGTGCCCAGGTTAGGTTTTGTACCGACGTCGGCAACGTGGATTGATTTAATAGCCGGATAGTAATCGGAGGGTGCGGCTATGGCAGGAGCAGAGATTGCGGGGATTCGTCCGTTTCGTGTTGAAACTCCGGAGGAGGCATTGGACGATCTTCGCCGGCGTATCAAAACCATGCGCTGGCCGGAGAAAGAGTTGGTTGATGATCGTTCGCAGGGCGTCCAGCTCAAGACGGTTCAGAAGCTGGCCGACTATTGGGCGAATAACTACGATTGGCGCAAAGTTGAGGCCGAACTAAATGCGCTGCCGCAGTTCATTGCCGAAATTGGCGGCGTCGACATCCATTTTATCCATGTTCGGTCGAAGCACGAAGACGCACTGCCTCTAATCCTGACACACGGATGGCCCGGATCAGTTATTGAAATGCTCCAGGTCATTGGTCCGCTTACAGACCCGACTGCGTACGGCGGCGACGCTGAGGATGCTTTTCATCTCGTGGTGCCGTCGTTGCCCGGCTACGGCTTCTCCGGCAAGCCGGAGGAGCTTGGTTGGAACCCCGGCCGTGTCGCCCGTTCCTGGGCCGTGCTGATGGAGCGGCTGGGCTACACCCACTATGTCGCTCAAGGCGGCGACGTGGGCGCCTCTGTGACCGATGCCATGGGCCATCAGGCGCCTCAGGGGTTGGCTGGTATCCACGTTAATTTGCTCGTCGCTATGCTGGGCATTGCACCGCCGCCGCCTCAAAACGATAAGGAACGCAAAGCAACAGAGGCGGTCGCTACCTTTAAGACGGATGGTTTTGGCTACTTTTTAGAGATGGCAACCCGGCCGCAGACCATCGGCTACGCCCTGCTCGACTCCCCTATTGCCCTGGCAGCCTGGCTGCTCGACCACGACACCGATAGCTATTACAAAATTTCGCGCGCCTTTGTGGAGGACGAGCCTGTCGGCAATCTTACGCGTGATCACATCCTCAATAACATTACGCTCTATTGGCTGACTGCCACTGGCGCTTCGGCGGCCCGTTCGTACTGGGAAAGTCAGCAGGCCCAAATTCGGGCGGCGGCGTCCGGCCAGCCGCCTCAGCCAGTCGTGCTGCCGGTCGGCTTTACGACGTTCCCCGACGAAATTTGGGCGGCTCCGCGTACTTGGGTAGAGCAGGTCTACCCAACGCTCGATTATTTCAACGAGGCTAGCAAAGGCGGCCACTTTGCCGCCTGGGAACAGCCGGAAGTATTCTGCTCCGAAATCCGTGCCGCGTTCAAGACGCTGCGCCAGTTTAGGGATCCGGTCTAGGGAATAGCTAGGATTTGTCGTTCAGGTATTTGCCGGCGACGCTGAGCGCGAAAGAGCTCAGGATGACGAAGACGGTAGCCATAAACAGTCTGGCTACGACTAGATGGAATCCATAGCTGTTCTGGCCCGGGTCGGTTCCGGTCAGGACCATCGAAACACCTAAAATACCAAAAAGAACCGAAGCGCCGATAAATACTCGTGTAGCCATTTTTTGCATATCTTTTAGTATAGCAACTTTAGGATGGGCCGAGGAGCACGCCGCTTTTGGACACGGACGGCTCGGTGCATAGATTACGATTCCAGCAGCACGGGCGGCGCTCGCCGGCGTTCATTTTTGAGATGGCCACCTCAACCCGGTGAGCGCGAGTCTCGGCGTTATTAGTTGATCGGGTCCAACGGATCCATTCCCAGCGAGCCATCGGTGTAATCCGCGGCCATAAGTCGCGCGCTACCTGATCGGCCTGGATGGCGGCCTTCAAATCTGCCGGTACCTCCGGCTCGGGCCATTCTTTTATCGGTTCGATTGCCAGCTCGGCGGAATCGCCGGCTTTAGCCTTGGCTGATTTTTGCAGAGTTTCGTCTATTTTGAACCAGTGGCTCCAATTGCCATCCGGTTCCAGCGGCGTCTGAAATGCAAGGCCGTTGATCGTCCCCTTAACCATCACCTGCCCCCGCGACGGCAGTTCCTTGCTAGCGCGTTCGGGTAACCTGAGCACGGTCCATGGACCGATTTTGTAAGGGGTAGCCTTAAAACGGATCGTTGTCATGCTATCTATTTTATCGCAAATGAAGACAGCATCTTCTTTTATAACGGCATTGCCGCACTTGCCGGCCCAGCGATATAGGGGCGATTTGGGTATTCTCTGCTCGTTTGCGTTTGCCGGCTTCTGGATTTCAGCGGAGGCAGCGTGGGCGGTTCGTCAAAGCGGGCTGCCTGGTAGCTGAATATGCCGCTGGCCAGCAGTTCATGCACCGTGTAAACCTCGGGCAATATGTCGCTGCGGTTGAGGTCCGACCAATAGAGCTGGCCATAACGCGTCGCTTTGCCCGCGAGCAGCCGCTTATCACCGGTAAATTTGTACTTGTAGATGAATGCGATTGTGTGCAGAAAGATATCCTGTGTCGCCTGTTCGACATACCGGATCTCCAGTACGCCGACTCGTTCCAGCTCGCTTTCTGCGGCGATGGTGGTCTTTTCGAGCATCTCTCTGCTGGCAGCCTGGTCGAGCGTCTCGCCACGGTGCACCAGCCCCGACGGCAGGCAGCGCCAGCCCTGGAAAGGCCGGTGGTCGCGGCTTATCAAGAGCACCTCGCCGGCATTGTTTTCAACATACACCATGCTAATCATCATGGGCGTGGACGGCGCTTTATTGGTGTTAACCCCGTAAGCCACGAGCTTAAGCGATTTACGGGTGGCGACGTACCCGGAGCGAGTTAATTCGACATAACCGCCGGCGATGAGCTTCTTTAGATGGTACGAGAATGTGTTGTTCGGTATTCTTGGTGGTTGTAATTCAGAGAATCTCAAAGGTGATGTGCGGGCGAGGTTCAGGATGATACTTTTCTGTATGTGATGCATCTAAAATGAACGCATTCTATGTCTTTGTGGTCACCCAACTGATCCTGTCAGAATATTAACACAAGATTAAATTGGCTTTAAATACCCCTGATGTGATAAATCTCATCTTTTGATCAAATCACATTGACTCATCTTAATTTGACTCAAGTTTGTTTGAGTCAACCCGATGTGGCTGCTTATTGGCAGGGCCTGACGAATAATGCCGCTTAGAAGAGAAAAGGAGCGGTATGGCAACAAAACCAACAGGCGAGGCGGTCATGACGGACCCAAACGCGGCAATTGCATCAGAGCTGCTAAGGATGCAGCCCGGGGAGCGGCCGGGCGACGTACAAGGATTGTACGAGGCTAGTCAGCAACCAGTTGATACGCACGAAATGACGGTCGGTAAAGCGGCCGTCAATATTTTATACATGTCGGAGCTGTTGCTCGGCCATCAAGATTCGGCCGTCGGCTTTTATGACAGAACGGTCGACCGGCTAAGAACTTTGCCGGACGAAACGAAGCCCGATGTCGCAGTGGTGTCGGGCTTTTTACAAGGCGCGTTTAATGTCGTCGAAAAACGGCGCCGCAAGACGCTGGTGCCGGGACTCGACACGCTCGACTCCCAATTTAAGTATGCCCGCCAAAAGCTCGAACGCTTGCAGTCCACCGGCATCCCGGTGGTCTACAACATGAGCAATGACGACCACGCCATCGCCGAAGAAATGACCGTTATGTCCTTCCGGCGCATGCAAGGCCAAGCCAAAGGCGACCGCGAGGTTAACTGGGGCGAAGTGGACAAAATGCAGCGTAACCCGGCGTGGGTCGACCACGTCAACTTCAATACCCAGACGGTCTTTCCCTATTGTTTGCGCGCTGGCCGCCGGCTCTATACGGCTGACGAGATGTCTGCCCGCACCGCCGGCCAGATCGACATCGACGAATACCTGTTGCTCTATACGGCCGAAACAGCGGCAAAGGCCGGCACGGCGGTAGATCCAAGCCACGCCAAATGGCTCGCCGATGCCCGGGGCCAGCAAAATAACAACTTGGTCATCACTGACGACGTGGATATGCACATCAAAACGAAAGGCCGCGAATACTGGGATATGGTGCGTCACCACATGGGCTTCTCGGCGAAGCCAATGTACCAGAACTTTATGAACACGCCGATGTCGGTGATGGGCCGTTTAGCATCAAGCGCGGCGCGCACGCCAGACCTGATCGTTACCCAGCACAACCAGGAGCTGGTTGGTGTGGCAATGGGCGACGCGTGGGTTATGTCCACGGCCGGCCTGACTCATCCGCTTAACTTTTTTGCATCTCGCGGCTCGCGGACGGATGTCGCCGGAGACACCTCGCGGCGGCTTATTACAACCAGACGGCGCATACCCGAACCAGGCGCGCATATGCATACCCGAACTGACGACGGCCGCGATATCTTTACGTTCTTTAACGACGAATTAATGCGAAAGTCGGAGGGCATACCCGAGCGCATAACAATTGCCGAACTATGCGACCTGCAAACCGGTTCGATCACTGCCCGCCCCGATATACTGGCCAAATATTTGGACTATATTCGGACTCGCGCACTTGGCGAGCGGGCTACGGCCTTGTTCTTTGGCGGCGACATGCTGCACGGCCGCAACTATCCGCACTTTGCTTCCGAGTCACAGCAAACTGGCCTGATGTCGATGGCTGCGCAAGAAGACTTTAATGTCGCCATGTTCCGCGAAGCCTTCAAGGGCGTTACCCCGGAAGAGTTGAAAGCTTTGGACAGGGTTTTGGTGCAGCCGGGCAACCACGAGTGGAACTCCGGCACGTTAAAGTGGCACGGTTATCCGTTCACCACCTATATGCGCGACTTCTTCGGCCGGCTGCTTGCCCGGGCCGGCGTGAGCGATGAAGAAATTGCCCGGCGCGTTAAATCGCACGAAGCGGTTGTGACGCAAAAGGGAGAATATGCTGGCGGCGGCTACACCGGCATAGAGTACTTTGGCGAGGCGGACATGGGCGTCCTTATCCGTCACTATCTATTAGAGCGCGGCGGCAAAGGCAGCGGCGGCGACTTGCCCGTCTACCAGGCCGCACACCTGGCCAATGGCGCTGCCGACCTGTTGCGGAGCGTGGACGTTTTGATGGCCGGACACTGGCACCATCCGCAACTCGGCTTGTTTGGCAACAAACTGGCGGTAGTTGGCGGATCGATAGCCGGACTTTCCGACTATGAACTGACTCGCGGCTACCGTCCGACCATTGCCGGAACCCTGATACACATTGGCGGCGGTTTACCTCCGCAAATAGAGTTTGTGTCCGAGCGCGCTCTGCATAACCACACAATTACGACCGGTGGCTTCGCTCAGTCCGTATTGCGCGAGAAAGGTTACCGCGACGACCGCAACTTCGATCCGCTCCGGCACGGTATTTTCTTGCCGGACGCCGACTTCCCGAAATCAGCGCTGCAAAAATACATACTTAAGATAATGCGCGATGCCAGCCAGCGGACAGGTTCATACGCAGTAACCAAGTAAGATGCCGCGCCGACCACACAATCCAATCTATAACGAAGTAATCCGCCTGGCACGCGAGTATTTTGGGCCGGACACAGCCAAGCACATCGGCAAGTTTATAAGTACGCATTTGGGCAAGCCGGCGGAACAAATGACCAAAGACGAGTTGGTAAGCCTGACCGATTGGATCAAAGACGCAGCATCGTTTGCAGCCGACGATAAGAACGTGGCCGAGCAGTACATTCAAGACTTGCTGGCAATCGCAGACAGTCATGACGACTCTATCGGCGGAAGTGCCGTTGACCCGGCGAATTAAGAGAGCGACAGACTGGACTTATTTAAGCGTGAACCCGGCGTCGACGTAGATGACCTGGCCGGTCATGCCATCATTTTGGGCTAGGAATACGAAGGTGTCGGCGATCTCTTCCTGGGTGACCCACCGCTTCAGGTATGTTTGGTCCAAAAAGCCTTTGATCATTTCTTCGGACATTGTGTCGTAGGAGCGGGTTTTAACAAAGCCCGGGCCTACGGCGTTCACCTGAATTTTGGGCGCAACCTGTTTGGCAAAGGTTTTGGTAAAGCTGTTCACCGCCGCCTTAGCTGCCGCATACACCGGTGCGCGGCCGCCGGATTCCCAACCCCTGACTGAGCTGGTGTTGAGGATCTTGCCGTGGCCTTGCTTGTCCATAATTTTGGCGGCTGCCTGCGAACACATGAACACGCTTATCAGGTCGGTGTCGATCATCAGTTTCATATCGTCGTAAGTCGACTCTATAAATGGGACTCGGTCAGTACCGATAGCGGCATTGTTGATGAGGATGTCGACCGCCCCGAAAGTGTCCATGACGGTCTTAAAGAGCCGTTCAACATCTTCCGGTTTGCTCACATCCGCCTGCACTAGGATGCTCTCTGGGCTCAATTCTTTTACCTTAGCGAGCGTTTCCTCGCCGCCGGCTTTATTAGCATGGTAGTTGACCACGACTTTGGCCCCTTCTTTTGCGAAGCGGATTGCTGTTGTTTGGCCGATGCCACTGGAAGAACCTGTCACGATGACGACTGCATTTTGGATATTCATGCCACTAACTATATCAAAAACAAAAGACCTCTGATATTGCCAGAGGTCTTAGCGTTCGGGCTGGAGGATGCTATGCTTTTTCGTTGCGGATGGTCTCGACGTAGTAGCGCAAAGTGGCCAACTGCAGAGAAAACACCTGTTCGGGCGTTTCGCTCAGGATCTTGTCCAGTTCGTCGATGGTAACCCACTGGGGGTCTTTGGCTTCACTTTCCTGCATGACAACTTCGCCTGTCACCTCGCAGCGGAACACGAACCCGACCCAAGGCAGACCGCCGTTGGTTTCGAGCACTTGTTGGCAAACAAAGGGCTTAAACGCGATGGATGTGTCGCCGGGGCGCATCTGTGCCGGCGGCGTTTGGACGTCGTCGATAAATTGGACAATGTCCAGGCCGGTCTCTTCCTTTACTTCCCGCTTAACGGATTCGTAAACAGACTCGTAGCCGTCAATACCGCCGGCCGGGATTTCCAGTACGCCCAAGTAGGTCGGGCTGGTTTCCGGCTTCCAGCGGGTCTGCATGAAAATATAGCGTTGGCCGCCTTCGATTTTTTCCAGGATTGCCGACACGACGGGGCGCGGTTTGGGTTGATCAGTCATATTCATCTTACGATTGTACCGGGTTACTTGTTAGCCACAAAGCGCAGGAAAGAAGCGTCGGTGTTGAGCCATTCCTCGCGCTTGGAGTCGACGTTGATAGCCGTCCAACCAAAGGCCCGGGAAATTGCTGCCACTGAGTCGTGGGTCCAGATGCGGCGGACATGACCGTTCTCGTGGTCGTCAACAGCCAGGCCGTTACCTAGAGTGCGGCTGCGGGCAATTTTGGGGTCGTCGGTGGTCTTGCCCTCGATTAGCACAATGCCGCCCGGGCGCAGCCGTTCGTCAATGCTGGCAAGCAGTCTCATAAGGGTGGAATCGTCGACGTGCAGCGCCGAGCGAGCGTAAAACCCGTCGATTTCGCCGACTTCGTCAGGCAGTGTGCCGGTGTTGGCGTCAAACTGGATTGGGCTAATCTTGTCGGCTACACCCTGGCGGCCGGCGTGCTCTACCAATTGTCCAAGAGCCACTGGCGAAAAGTCCATGGCGTATACCTTGTGGCCCTGCTGCGCCCAGTGCCGAGCGTCCCGGCCGTTTGCCGACCCGATTTCCGCGATCACGGATCCTGGCTGCAGGAGTTCTCCTAGCAAAATAGCGGCATCGTTTGGCACGTCGACCAAGCGGTCGCCTTCCAGGCCGGCCTCACCGCCGCGCGCTGCGTGCTGCGCGTCCCAGAGCGCTTGTTGGCTGGTGCCCAGTTCCGGGGTAATTTGTAGCATAGAAACAGTAAGCCCTTTCCGAACAGGATGTATTAAATCCTTATTAAATTTGGCTGATTTAATCATGTCTGATGCCATATGTCAATAATGATCCGACACAAATTCGGAACCAAGGTCGGTATATGAGGTATGCCTATACTTCTATCAGAGGTGCCTCGGTGACTTTGAATGCTCGACGGAAGGGTCGCTGGCCGGTGAACAGAACGGCTTCGGGAGGGGCGAGTAGTTTCGGGCGAGTATTGTAAGCCATTATGGTTAAGCTTACAATCGTTCATAGAAAGGATCTATATGAAGAAGACTCTATTCACACACAGTTTCCTAGCCGGGGTCACTGTGTTTTCGCTTGCATTCATCTCTCCTGTGGTGACGAATGCGGCATCAGCTAGGGCCGAAGAGGCTCAAACGCGGCTAACTGACGCCAAGCTGAAAGCTTGCCAGCGGCGCGAAACAGTTATTACCAACATAATGGGCCGCATTGCGACTCGCGGGCAAAAGCAGCTCGATCTGTTCAGTACGATCGCTGAACGAACCGAAACGTTTTATACCAACAAAGGTAAGACGCTGAGCAATTATGACGCGCTCGTGGCTGACGTCAACGCCAAGAAAGCAGCAGTGCAGACTACAGTGGACGCTACCAAGACCGCGGTCACCGTGTTTAAGTGTGACGGTACCGACCCCAAGGGTGCGGCCGCGAGCTTCAAGGACGCCCTAAAGAACGAGATCGACGCGCTGAAGGCCTACAAAACCGCGGTCAAAAACCTGATCGTCGGGGTAAAGTCGGTCCAGGGCTCAACAACCTCGACAGAAAACAGCACAAGCGGAGGTAACCAGTAATGTCGTTACACACTAACCAATCAGGCTTTTCAGTAGTCGAAGTACTCGTTGTTGCGCTAGTCCTTGGCCTTCTGGTCTTCGGAGGCTACACCGCCTACAACAAGATGCAGGATAATAAAGCCATCAACAATACAGCCGACCAATCGGCTGCTGCCAGCGACGTCAAAGCGGCGCCGGCCATAAATTCAACAAAAGATTTAGACACAGCAGTCTCAACCCTCGATCAGACCGACGTTAGCTCCGCTAGCGACAGCGCCACACTCGACACGCAGCTTTCCGGTTTTTAGGCGTGATGGCCCGGTGCTAGAGGTACGTTAACTGCCACTACCATTATGGTATTATTGAGGTAGATAAGAAAAGCTTACGGAGTAGCTCTATGCGACAGGAACGAGAACCTTCGCCTCCCAGAGTGGAAGGACAAATTTTAGCCAGTTTTGGCTATGGACATTGCGCGGATGTGGTGCTGAAGCATACGGATGGTTCGGACGTTACGGGACAAGATGGCACCCCAGTGACCGGGGACAGATTTCTAGATGCATACACTGACCCGGACCGCCGCCAGCACACCGAGGACATGCTGACGGGTTTTCAGACGATGGGTAGCACTGACCCCGATTACGCTGCCGCAAAGGCCTACATTGGCACATGGCTCAAGGCCTATTTTGGTGAACCTAATACTGGCGCTGCCTAGGTATAACGAGGGTGGAACAAAAAATACCACCCGAGAGTGTTGTGCCGCCGGCAATGCCTGCCGCCGAACAAGTACCTGAAGCCGCGGCGGTTGTCGCCGCTGCACCGGAGCAAGCTCAGCCACTCGAAACCGTACCGCTGGCTGCGGCATCATCTGCTGAAAAAATCTACCGCCATGACCACGGCGGCGGACGTCAATTCGAAGGAACTTTGGCCGAAGCGCGAAAGGTGTGTCCGGTGCTTGGCCGGATGAGTGTACAGGAAGCGAGCAATACGCTCGCTCAAGCCGATTTGGCCGAAAGACTGGCCGCAAAGGGTCGTGAGAAGCGGCTGGCTGAGGAAGCGGCCGTACAAGGCTCGAAGGAATCAGATGCCACGGCCGCAAAACCCGTAAAATCACTTCTTGAGAAACCAGTAAAGCACGAAGCGCCTGAGCCAGTTGCCGCGAAGGCTGCCGAGAGGTCTGCCGCTCACGAAAGTCTGGCGGCTACTGCCTTAGCTGATGCGGTGCAGCAACAGGCTAGCCGAGCCAACACACAACCGCCAGCCCAGAAACTACACACTGGCGAGGACGCATCTAGGCCTACTGCGCCAATAGAAGCCGTTGTGGGTCCTGCGCCTCCCCTCACCCGGCCTGATGCGCTTCCCGTCGTTGAAGCTGGTCGTGTGCCTCTCGCTGTGCGGCAGGGACACGAAGCGATTATTCAGGCCCAGCGGTTGCCTGGAGAAATCATTCCGGAGTATGCTCGCCCGATTCAGGCTTTAGACATATCTTCTGAGGCAGCCATTGCCCATCCGGTAGATGCCGGTGCGGTAGCCGGGCTCGCCGCTGAAGTGTTGGCGGAGCCTGGGTTGGCCGCCCGCGCTGTTGATGAAGCCGTGGCGCATGCCATCAATGCTCCAGTCGACCATGAGCTGCCAGCAAGTACGCTCGAGGGCGAGTTCAGCCCGGCCGCACAGGGTACGACTGCCGTTTCGGAAAGTTCTATCGTCGGCTCAATAGAGCCGTCTTTAGACCGGCCGTTTGCTATAGGCCGGACTAGTGAGCTTGCCGAGGCGTCGCCGGAATCAATTTGTGAAGACTTTGCCGAGGCGCTGCAGGTGGTGGTTGTACCATCCGCCAAATCGTCCGCCCCCGCGAGGGAGAAGCCGACCACGGCGGTTGCGCAGGAGAGTGCCGAGAGCCCAGACGACGCTCCAATACCAGCCATTGCGGTTACCGTGTCCGCGCGTTTAGCGGAACTCACACCACAGAAACAGGAACTGGCGGCGCCGATGCTTGCCGAGATTGCAGGCATGCTGCATAAAGCGCGCCCGGCGGAGGCCCAAGAAAACGAGGCGCCAATACCTCTGCCCGAAGTAGATAAGGTCCGCTTGGAAGCGTTGGTCGCGGAGTTGCTCGAAACCCTAGAAATCAAGTTCGAAGAAGAGGACGTGCAGGACCTTTTGCTGGTTCTGCTGCGTCCAGACTTCCGGCCGTCAACCGCCGTAGATGTTGCCGATGCCGACCTTGAACATATGGGCACTCACGAGATTAAGCGGCGGTTCGCCCAGCTGGCAAACAGCTTAGCCGATGTTGAGGAGCGTATGCACCAGTTGCTGGGCGGCTTTGTCTTGTTCTATGCCTCGCACGACAGACAGTACGAATTGATCGCCCGGCCATAGCCCGCCTGCCCGCCGACAACATAAAAGACCTCCAAATAACAGAGGTCATAATGTCTGTGATCCCAGTAGACGTACTACGCAACTTTGAGCATAGTGCGGCGATAGCCTAGTAGGTCGGAGCCGAGAGGTTAGTTGCCGGCTTTTGCTTTGGGCTTTTTAGTCTCTTTTTTGCGGGGTGATCTGCCTTTGGCCATGTGCGGTTATCCTCGTTGGTTAATAGGGGCACTCTTTGGTTGCGGTGCTTGTTTGAATTGGTTGGTTGTCGAACACAAAGGCGTGGTTTGCCCAGTATGGTTTGCTTTGTGCGGTTTCATGCGCGCTACCCGGGCGCGGCGGATTGATGCGGCCGATCCAGGTATCAACAAGTTCATACTCGTTATTGTCGTCCAGTTCTAAAACTATGGTCAGGTACGAGGTCTGGGCGGGTTTACCGCTCTTTACGAACCGTGTGTAGACG
>DATJJV010000038.1:0-21507 GCA_035491975.1 Pristimantibacillus sp.
CTTGGCTTCTTTCTCCAGCTTGGGCAGGCGTTTTTCGACAGTTTGCAGGTCGGCCAACACCAACTCAGTGTTGATCACCTCAATATCCTTTTGCGGGTCAAGCTCATTATCGACATGGATGACGTTGTCGTCTTTGAAGGCGCGCACCACCTGGACGATGGCGTTGCAGCTGCGGATGTGGCTCAGGAACTGGTTGCCCAGGCCTTCACCCTGGCTGGCGCCGGCCACCAGCCCGGCAATGTCCACGAAAGTTACCGTGGCAGGGACGATCTTCTGAGTGTGGTACAACTCGCCCAGTTTCTGTAAACGTTCATCCGGCACCGGCACAATGCCGGTGTTCGGCTCGATCGTAGCAAAAGGATAGTTAGCCGCCAGAATATTATTATTGGTCAGCGCATTAAACAGGGTAGATTTGCCCACGTTCGGCAATCCAACAATCCCAATCGATAAACTCATGCCATTATTCTAACAGAGGTGATGTCAATTGACAAATAAGCATTAGTATGATAATATTTATCTATTAAATCAACATAAAAATGCCAGAAATATCCCATATCCAATTTGAATATGAAACGCCGGCTTTCCAGCAGATGAGGTCCCGGCTCGGTGACGATGGTATGTCTTTACTGGACGGGCAGCTTCAAATTTGGGCCGAATTAAATGGCCGTCAGCTCGAAAGCCCATTAAGATCCGCACTGGCCAGTGGAGACACGCGGCTGCCAAAAGGGACCTTGTTACATGGGATGGGCATGTACGGATTTAGCGCAGAGGCACTCAAGGGCGTGGCCGAAAAAGGCATAGTTAGCGGTGAGTTGATAGGCATTTCTGAGGATTCTGAAACGCACGGCTGTGCGGACTTCTTTCGCGTACCATCGGACACAACGGTGGGCGAGTACTTTGCTTGGGCAAAAGAACCGTTAGTGTCGGGCAACATACGGAGACAACGTGGTGAAAGATTGCTGACCAGGGGAGTTGCATTCATCGTGGATCCACAGGTGGAGGGCATGGACGAACTGTTAAAGCATGACGGGTATCGTAGCAGTGAAATGGCAGGTTTCGTCCAACCTCCGTCTGGCCGAACTGCTGAAGATACGGCGGCCATCCTGGGCGGCGTGCCGCGCGGCGCTATAGCGGGTATAGTGGTGGACGGAAAGTTGCTCGAAGACTCAGGAGCCAGGACGGCACTGCGCGAATATTTCCCGGATGTGCCTGTCCTGACCCAAGATGGTATAGCCCCGTAGGCCGATAGGCTATAATGTGAGTACTAACCGACGGGAGGGATATATGCTCAGTGATTCACCAGCAGCAGCTATTTTACCGGCCATGGACATGGCCCGGGCTAAAGATTTTTACCAAAACAAACTGGGGCTCAAGCTCACGCCGATGCCGATGGAAGACCCAATGATCTTCGAGGCCGGCAAGGGCACGACGATTGTGGTTTACCATCGGGCCGAGGGAACCAAAGCCGAGCACACCGCGGCCGGTTTTTTAGTAGACGACGTGGCGGCGACTATTAAAGATTTGGAAGCTAAGGGCGTGGTCTTCGAAGATTACGACATGCCGGGGCTTAAGACTGTCGACCACATTATGGATTACGGGCAGGGCAAGTCTGCGTGGTTCAAAGACACCGAAGGCAACATTCTTGCCATCAATCAGATGTAACTACTCCCACTCGATAGTGGCGGGAGGTTTGGTGGTGATTTCGTAGGCGACGCGGTTGATGCCGCGAACTTCGCTGACGATGCGGCTGGAGATGCGGGCTAGCAGGTCGTAGGGCAGGCGGGCCCAATCGGCGGTCATGACGTCGCGGGAGTTGAAGGCTTTGACCACACAGGCATATTCGTAGGTGCGGCCGTCGCCCATGACGCCAACCGATTTAACCGGCAACAAAACTGTGAGGTATTGGTACAGCTCTTTACGGACTTCGGGGCGGGCTTCGATTTCTTTGCAGACGATGTCGTCGGCTTCTTGCAAAATTCTGATTTTCTCGGCAGTGATTTCGCCGACGACGCGGACACCTAAGCCCGGGCCGGGGAACGGCTGGCGGGTGTAGATTTTTTCGGGCAGGCCGAGCGCTTTGCCCAAGACCCGCACTTCGTCTTTAAATAATTCTTTCAGCGGCTCGATTAGTTTGAGGTTCATCTCTTTGGGCAGGCCGCCGGAGTTGTGGTGCGATTTGATTTTGGCGGAAGCTTTGGTGGCCATGCCGGAGGTGATGGCATCGGGGTAGAGTGTGCCTTGCACCAGGAATTTGGCGTCCTTGACCTGTTTAGCTTCTTCTTCGAAGATCTTGATGAACTCGGCGCCGATGATCTTACGCTTTTTCTCTGGGTCGGTCACGCCCTTTAGCTTGGCATAGAAACGCTCGCCGGCACGGATGGGCTTGATGTTCAGGCCGAGGTCTTTGTACATCTCGAGCACTTCTTCATATTCGTTCTTGCGCAGCAGGCCAGTATCGACGAAGATGCAGGTCTGTTGTTTGCCGATCGCTCGGTCAACTAGTGTGGCCGCAACAGACGAGTCGACGCCGCCGGACAGGGCACAGATGACATTAGACTTGCCGACGAGTTTGCGGATAGCGGCGATCTCGGTGTCAATCAGCGACTCTGGCTGCCAGTTGCGCTTGAAACCGCAAAGGTCCAAGAAGTTTTCAAGTATAGCCTGGCCGTGTTCGGTATGGACGACCTCCAGATGGAACTGTACGCCGAAGATCTTCCGCGCCGGGTTCTCGATGGCCGCGATAGTCTCACCACTCATAGCGGTGATCGTGAAATCGCTGGGGGCTCTGGATACGTGCGTGCCATGGCTCATCCAGACAGTGCTGCCATCGGCTTTCTTGGGGATGAGCTTACTGGACTTGAGAAGTTTGATGTTAGCGCGGCCGTACTCGCGGACTTTGGCCGGCTCGACTTTGCCGCCAAAGTGCTGGGCGAGCAATTGCTGGCCATAACAAACGCCGAGGATCGGCACCCCGAGCTTCAGAATGTCAGGGTTAAGGTGCGGCGCGTCCTCGTCAAATACGGAGTTGGGGCCGCCGGACAAGACAATACCTAACGGTTTGTGCGCGTTGATCTTTTCGGTGGGTGCGTCGAAGGGCAGAATGATGCTGTAGACACCGAGTTCGCGGGACAGGCGCGCGAAAAACTGGGTGTACTGGGAACCAAAATCCAGGATAACGAGCGTCTCATTTCCAGCCATGTTTGGGCATAGTATAGCAGACAGCTAATGATTGGCACTTGGTTTTGTGGCCGCAGTTTTGTATAGTTTAATTTGAAGCGTAAACATTATGGCCGAGATAGTAGCTCAGGTTGGGGAAGGCGGAAGGAAGCACAGAGGCCCTCAGTGGAGGACTGTGCTGATTGTGGTTGCGGTGCTCGTTTTGGCGGGCGGAGCCGGAGCGGCAGCCCGTTGGCTGATGGCCAAGCACGCCGACAAGACAACGAATACGGTAGCTAAAACCGTCGACCCTCGTCCAAGCTCCGTCAAACAGGCCGATAGCCTATTGGTTAGCGGTAAAACCGAAGAGGCTGCCGCGTATGTCAAACAACAATTAGACAAGCCGTCACTCTCCAATACCGAGCGCTACGAGCTGTATGTAGAGCAAGGCCTCATCGCCCAAAATGCCGAAGACTACCAACTGGCTGCTGATGCTTTCGGCAAGGCGTTCGCCATTAAAGAAGATTATGACCTTGCCCAAAAGCTGGGGTCGACCTACCAACAACTCGGCGACAAGCAAAAGGCTATCGACTATTACAAAAAGGCCATCGCGTTAAATCCGCCGTCCAACCCCATGCGCGAGTCCAATAATAATATCTTCCAGCAGATGATCGACCAGCTACAGGCGGAACTAAAACAATGAAACTAAGACTGACGCCGAGGTCGAAACGGTACGCCTTGTTGGCGGCTGTGGCTTTGGCTTTTGTTTTGGGTTACGGCGGTATGACATACGCTTACAGCGGGACAATACAGAACCGTGCGGAGGATCGCGGTTATTTCTACAATAACTGGGACAATGCCGGCTGGGAGGTCTTGAATGAGTCTTGCTCGGGCAGCGGAGAGTACGGGCCATATAATTACAACAATGGCAACACCTGGTGTAATGCCATCCCCCGCGACCTCGACAATGCTGGCGAGTTTATTAACTTCATAGCGTACCGCTTAAACAACGGCGTGCCGAACTGTAGCTACGGCTTTGGCTGTGGCAGCTACGGTGACCCGCGAGGTAAGACGGGCGCAGCTTTCATCGTCCATACCATGTTGGGTACGCCTGACGGGCAGCGCGGCAAGTATCCGACTCCTACGCAGTGGAACGACTGGGTCAACCTGGTTAACACCTATGCCGCGAACGGCTGGATCAACTGGCATGACAGCGGTTATCCGTACCAAACGATCAACACGTATTATCAAGGGACCGACAACTCTCCGAACCCGGACGACGATGCGTTCTACAGCGAACACAAGACCGGCCAGGCCATCGTCTTTACGGCGCCGAATGGCGTGAAGTACATCTTGCGCCGCGAATGTGGCAACCCCTTGGGCGGCACATCTTTGCCGGCGTTGCAGAATTTTGACATTAACGGCAGCACGGCCGTAATCGCCAACCCAAATCCGATCCCCGGGCAGACGGTGACGTTCCGCCACACAATTACGAACGCCGGCCCGACATCTACTGCGCCGAGTAGTATTACGTACAACGGCCACGACTCGCAGACCGGCGCGCCCGGCAATCAGACAACTGGTAACGTGAGCGCCGGTGCCCTGGGTGTGGGCGCGTCAGCTTCGTTCAACGAAAACTATACCGTACCGCCGGGAACGGTTCCCGGGACGCTGATTTGCCGGCGGGTGGCTTGGAGCCCGGATACCCAGGCAGGTGGCAGCAGTTACGGCGCGCCGGCCTGTGCGACCGCAGCATACAACTACTCGCTCACACCTAGTATTAACGTCGTCATTACTAGTACCGGCGGACCGATTACCGGAAACGTCGCTGAACCGGGCGATACGATTGCCTTTACATACGCCGTTAATAACACCGGCACAACCGTTAGCCAATTGATAACTTGCACCTATAAGGGGGTTACCAACCCTGGCTACAACCAGACGCCTCCAGTGGCGGCATTTACGCCGGCAGGAGCCAACTGTCCGCCGCCCCGCACCTTCCCGTACGGCGCTAACACAACCACCGCTACTGAGCCTGCGGTGCCTGCGGCCACAAGTAATACCACCATCTGCCGGTCATTTACAGTTACTCCGGCCACGCAGGCCGGCGGCAGCAGGACGGCCAACGCCTGTGTACTGGTAGCCGTGAAACCCTATGCTAGGACCTACGGCGGCGACATTTCGGCCGGCGGAGGATTGGTGACAACGCCAAGTTCACCAACTTCCTGTGCCCAAAATAGCGGCGCAGCGATTATCGGCTGGAACCGGCGGAGCGGCGGCGCTTACGGCGGAGCCGGCGTGCAATTTGCCGCCTACGCGCTGAGTACTCTCTTCGACACTGCTACTTCGTTGGGCAACGCCGGCGGCACCGTCGCGCCCGTTCCAACCGGCCTGGCTTTCGCCAACAACGCCACCAATGTTGCGAATGGCATCTTTGGCGGTTCGTTCGGGTCGGTGGCCTGTGCCCAGGATTACTGGTCGACCAAACCGGCGGCGCCCGCGCCTCTGCCAGCGTCACTTGGCGCCGGCCTGGCTACCGGATCGTACGGTGCGACGGGTAATATCCAACTGGGCGGCGGCTCGGTTAACCCTGGCACTAAGGTGAGTATTTATGTCGACGGCAACCTATTTATCGGCAGTAATATAACCTACGCGGGCAGCGGCAGCTGGACAAGCGGCAATGTACCGATGCTGCGGGTGATAGTCGATGGCAATATCTTTATCAGCAGGGGAGTAACCCAACTCGATGGTTTGTACGTAGCCCAGCCGAAAACTGGCACCGATGGCATCATCTATACCTGTGCCTTGCCAGCTGCACCATTCACGCCGATGACACTGACCGGAACACTCGCATCGCAGTGTAACCCTAAGCTGACTATTAATGGCGGGGTAGTGGCCAAGCAGCTCTGGCTGCTGCGAACCCTTGGGACGCTGCGCAGCGCCAACGCCGCAGAGGCTTCCAGCAGCGGTAACATCGCCGAAGTCTTCAACTACAACCCGATGTTGTGGATATCTCAGCCGAACGACGCCGGCACAGCTTCCGAATACGACGCGATTACCTCGCTGCCGCCAGTGCTTTAACGATCTTGCCGGGGCGGGCCGTTCCGGTTGCGCTTAGGCATTGAGCTTATGTATAATCAAGGGAAATGGGTTTACTTACAGGCGTATCGTCTTTCTTTGGTCTGGATATTGGCACTACGGCCATTCGCGTGGTTCAACTTCGCGGCGGCGGTGCAGTCAAGGGGCTGCTCCGGTATGCCTACGTCCCGATCGATAGCAAGCTGGTGCTGAGCGACTCCAAGACCGATCAGCAACGCTTGGTCCAGATAGTCAAGGAATTGGTTGCCCAAGCTGGCTTGAGTACCCGGAATGTCGCCGTTGGTATCCCGTCCCAACGAGTGTTTACAGCAGTAGTGGACTTCGACCGTTTGCCGCCCAACGAATTGGCTAAGGCCATCCGTTACCAGGCCGATTCGCTGATTCCTACACCGCTGGAGAAGTCCAAGATGGACTGGGCAATTATTGGCGATTCGCCGAAGGATAAGACCAAAGTCGAAGTGTTATTGACCAGTGTAGAAAATAATTTTATAGAACAGCGCCTGGACATGTTGGAGTCGATTGGACTCGACGTGATTGCTTTTGAGCCCGACAACCTGGCCCTCACCAGGGCTCTGGTAGCCGGCGACGCGCCGCAGGCGCAAATGGTCCTTGACATGGGCAGCCGCAACACCGACCTGGTAGTTACCCTGGGCGCCGCGCCGCGCTTGACTCGCTCGATCCCGACCGGAGCTGAAGCGATTGTCCGCGCAGCCGCCCAAAACCTGAACATTGACGACAAACAGGCCCGTCAATTCGTCTTTAAATTTGGTTTGAGCCGCGACAAGCTGGAAGGCCGCATCTATGACGCCGTTAGCGGCACGGTCGACATCCTGACCGGTGAAATCGACAAGTCAATCAAGTTCTTCCAGAGCCGCTACGCTGAGTTCCCGGTTACGCGCATTATCGTTACGGGCGGCGCTTCGGCTTTGCCGGAATTCCCGTTGTATCTGGCAAATAAGTTTGGTATCGAAGTTGAGATCGGCAATGCCTGGCGCAATGTCTCGTTCTCGCCTGAGCGCCAGAATGAATTGCTGGCAGTCTCCAACCACTTCGGGGTAGCGGCCGGTTTGGCGGAGAGGATGGAATAATGGTCCAGTTTAACCTCCTTCCAGATATCAAGGTCCAATACCTGCACGCCCGCCGGCAGAAGCATCTTGTTTTGTTGGTATCGACCATCACGATTGTTGCCAGTGTCACGGTGTTGGCTATTCTTATCTCCGTCGTCTTTGTCGTGCAGAAGAAGAGTCTGTCCGACCTGAGCAAAGACATCACCACGTCCAGTAATCAGTTGAAGAGCACGCCGGACCTGACTAAGATGTTGACGGTTCAGAACCAACTGAAGTCTTTGCCGGACTTGCACCAGCAGAAGGCGATTGCCAGCCGGATCTTTGGCTATGTAGCGCAATCTACCCCGGCCGCGGTTAGTATTTCGCGCCTGAACGTGGACTTTGCCCAACAAATTATGACCATCAGCGGCTCGGCCGATACCTTGGAGACGGTCAATACCTACGCCGACACGCTCAAGTTCACGACTTTCCATACCAAGAGCGACGACAGGACCGAGAAGTCGGCGTTCTCAAGCGTTGTGCTGGCGGCCTTCGGCCGGGACAGCAAGGGCGCGACGTACACTATCAATTTCAAATTCGACCCGGAGATCTTCAGCGACACTGATGATATCACCCTGACGGTTCCCAACAAGATCACTACCCGTTCGCAAACCGAACAGCCGTCCGCGTTATTCAAGAAATCAGAGACGGGGCAATAGGTATGGCACGAACAACTTCATTTACCAAGCGATCACTGATCAACAAGGCTAACAGCACCATGGTGCTGGCTACGTCGCTGGCGGCCTTTATCCTGATCTTTGGATTGGTGGCGGGCAAGTCGCTCGTCGGCCAGATGGCCTACCAGAACCGGGTGATGTCGGCCAAGAAAGCGGCCCTCAAGCAGTTGCAGTCCGACCTGAAGGCCCGCGACACATTGGCGCAATCCTACGGCAACTTTGTCGACCAGAGTCCGAATATCCTGGGAGGCGACCCGGCAGGGACGGCCGATAAAGACGGCGACAACGCCAAACTGGTTCTCGACGCACTTCCCAGCAAGTACGACTTCCCGGCGCTGACTACCAGTTTGGAGAAGGTTATCATCGGCCAAAATCTGCGGATTTTGGGCATTAGCGGCACTGACGACGAAGCCAACCAGGCTGAAAACCAGACCAGTCCAAACCCGCAACCGGTACCGATGCCGTTCCAGGTGCAGGTTTCCGGCTCATACACTTCGGTCCAAAGCTTGGTGGATGTCTTCCTGCGCTCTGTCAGGCCATTCCAGATTGAAACCATGGAGTTGTCCGGCGACGAAACCAGTATGACTGCCAGCATCAGCGCCCAGACGTTCTACCAGCCGGAAAAGAGCCTTGAAATCAAGACGGAGGTGGTGAAGTGAAACAAAAAGACTTTACGCTGATTATTGTTGTCGTATTTATTAGTGCCGTCCTGGCTTTGATTGCTTCGAACCTATTCTTCTCGTCGCCGCATAACCGCCAGCAAACGGCCGAGGTAGTCGATGTGATTGTTCCTGACTTCAATGCGCCGTCGTCCAAATATTTCAACGCACAGTCCATTGACCCGACCCAACAGATCCAGATCGGCAATAGCAGTAACCCCACCCCGTTCAATAGTAAACCGTAGTAGGAGCCTGGCATGAGTGTTCTATCAGCCGCCGCCCAACAGCAGGTAGAGGACACCCTCCTCTCCGAGGGTGCGATTACGGCCGACCAACTGACAGCCCTAAAGGATAAGGCTACCAAAGAGAGCGCGCCGCTGTTGAGTCTGCTGGTGAGCGCCGGTAAGGTGAATGATGAGGCGCTCACTAGAGCGATCGCCCAGGCTACTAAGGTACCTTATGTGAACTTGAGCGCGGCTAAGATCGATTTTAGCGTGCTGGAGCTGTTGCCGCAGGACGTGGCAGAGCGCTATATGGCCGTGCCGCTCGGTGAGATGCAAAACCGGCTGGTCGTGGCCATGCTCGACGCCGACAACGTCCAGGCCGTGGATTTTTTGAGCAACAAGATCGGCCGTCCGCTGAAAGTCTATGCCGCTTCGGAAGCCGGCATCCGTCAAGTGCTGCGCCAGTATCAAGCCAACATCTCCGACAAAGCTTTGGGCGATATAGGCGGCATCACGCAGGCGCCAACCGACCTCAGCCCGGACAAATCAGCTACTGTTGAGGGAGTCGCTTCATCGTCCGACAAGAACATCAAGACCATCGTCCAGGACTCGCCGATCAGCAAAGCGCTGACTACGATTCTGGAATACGCTGCCAAGAACGGCGCTAGCGACATTCACATCGAACCGCTGCAGGACGGGTTGAAGATCCGCTGCCGTGTCGACGGCATTTTGCGCGAAGTGCTGCGTCTGCCCAAGAGCACCGAGCCGCCGCTGATCTCGCGTATTAAGATTCTTTCCAACTTGAAAATCGATGAGCACCGCATCCCGCAGGACGGTGAATTCACCATTAACGCCGCCGGCAAAGAGATCGACTTGCGTATAGCCATTAGCCCGACGGTGTGGGGCGAGCAAGTGGTTATCCGTTTGCTCGACAAGTCTGGGACCAGCCTCAAGCTCGAAGATATGGGTTACGCCGGCCGCGCACTGCGGACTATTCGTGAAGGCATCAAGAGCACCAGCGGCATGATCCTGACCTCCGGTCCGACCGGCTCCGGTAAGTCCACCTCGCTGTATGCCTTGTTGCAGGAGGTGAAGAGCGACGCAATTAACATCGTCACCCTGGAAGACCCGGTCGAGTACAAGATGCCCGGCGTCAACCAGATCCAGGTGAATGCCGAGGTCGGACTGACGTTTGCCAACGGTTTGCGTTCAATCCTGCGCCAGGACCCTGACGTTGTGATGGTCGGAGAGATCCGCGACAAAGAGACCGCCGAGCTGGCGGTGCAGGCGGCCCTGACTGGCCACTTGGTATTTAGTACGCTGCACACTAACTCGGCCGCCGGTATCTTGCCGCGTCTCTTGGACATGGGTATTGAGCCGTTCCTGATCGCCAGCACGGTGCGTACCGTTATCGGCCAGCGCCTGGTGCGCCGCATCGGCGCTAAAAAGGAGACCTATCAGTCCGATCAGGTCGAGACCGAAGCTATCCGTCAAACGATCGGCCAGTTGCTGCCGAAGAACAAGGAAGAGGCCGACAAGATCTCCGAGGACCTCGGGCACAAATCCTTGCCACTGGCCGACCAAAGCGCTTATACTTTAACCAAGGGCACGGACAGCCCCGATGCGCCCGGTGGCTATAAGGGCCGCATGGGCATATACGAGGTTTTCAGTGTCACAGAGCAGATCCAGGAGCTGATTCTGAAGCATGCGCCTAGCAGTGAAATTCAGAAGGCAGCCGAGGCCCAGGGCATGATTACTATGCGTCAGGATGGGTACCTGAAAGCCTTGGATGGCAGAACGACATTAACAGAGATTAACCGCGTAGCGAGCGCGGGCAGCTCATAAACTAACGCCGAAGGAATGAATAAACAGATGCAAGGCCAACCACGAATCGAAGTCCTGCTAGAAGAAGTTGTTAAGAAGAAGGCTTCGGACTTGCATCTTCAAGTCGGCCTGCCGCCGATCATCCGTGTCGATGGCGTATTAGTGCCGGTCGCCGGCGCTGATGTGCTGAGCGACGAGGCGGTTGAGACGCTTATTTTTGCCATCCTTGATGAAGATCAGAAGCAGATTCTGCTTAAAGACAAAGAGTTCGACTTTAGCTTTGCCTTCGGCGATCTCGGCCGTTTCCGTGTTAACGCTTTCCATGAGCGCGGTAACCTGGCCGCAGCCCTGCGTCTGATTACGAACGAAGTCCTGACCATTGAGCAGCTCGGCCTGCCGCCGATCGTTAACAAAATGGCCGATTACCCGCGCGGGTTAGTGTTGGTGACCGGTCCGACCGGCTCTGGTAAATCCACAACGCTCGCAGCCATGATCCACAAGATCAACAGCGAGCGCGCTGAGCACATCATAACTATCGAAGACCCGATTGAATACACCCACCGCTCTAAGAAGTCGGTGATTGTCCAGCGCGAAGTCCACTACGACACCTACTCGTTCAGCGCCGCGCTGCGTTCTGCCTTGCGCGAAGACCCGGACGTTGTGCTGATCGGTGAGATGCGCGACCTTGAAACGATTGCTTCGGCCATCACTATTGCCGAAACCGGCCACTTGGTGTTCGCCACACTGCACACCAACTCGGCGTCCCAGAGTATCGACCGTATGATCGACGTGTTCCCGCCCCACCAGCAGCCGCAGATCCGCGCTCAGCTGTCCAACATCTTGATGTCAATCGTTTCGCAGCGCCTGATCCCGCAGATCGGCGGCGGGCGAGTGGCAGCTGCCGAGATTCTAATAGCCACACCGGCCGTGCGCAACATTATCCGCGAAGGCAAGACCCACCAGCTCGAGGCCGTCATCCAAACCGGCGCCGAGTTCGGCATGCAGTCCATGGACAAGACCTTAGTCAATCTGATCCACAACGGCACCATCAGTTATGATGATGCCCGCATGGTGGCCGTCGACCAAGACGAATTAGACAGGCTGATGAGAGGCTAGCAGCAAGCATGCTTTCTTACCGTTATACCGCCCGCGACCCCAGTACTGGCCAGTACGTGAAGGCCGAGGTGCAAGCCGAAGACGAGCGGTCGGCCAGTAAGCTGATCACTAAAGAGGGCTTAGTACCTATCGATATTAAGCTGGCAGAGAAGAGTGTCAACGGCCTTGGCAGCCGGTTTAACCGGGTCAAGATCAAAGAGAAGGTTATTTTCTCGCGCCAACTTAGCACGCTGATTAACGCCGGCTTGCCACTGGTGCAGTCGCTGCGCACGGTGAATACCCAAACGACCAGCAAGCCGCTGAAAGTAGTTATCGGCAAGGTGATTGCCGATGTTGAAGCCGGATCGACATTGTCGGCCGCTATGGCCCGCCACCCGCAAGTCTTCAACCGCGTGTACATTAGCCTAGTGGCCGCAGGTGAGACGTCCGGTACGCTGGACAAAGCCCTGGAGCGTCTGGCGATCCAGCAAGAAAAAGACGCCGACCTCATTAGCAAAGTGCGCGGCGCTATGGTCTATCCGGTCATTGTGTTGATGGTGATGGTCGGCGTACTGTCGTTCATGTTGGTTAAGGTCTTGCCGCAGGTGCAGATTTTGTACGATGGCCTGCCGGGCGCCACGCTACCGCTGATTACCAAGATAATGCTAAGCATCTCGCACTTTATCATCCATTTCTGGTGGGTTGTGCTTCTCGTGCTCGGACTGTCAGTGTTTTTTGGCAGCCGCTGGGCCAAGACCCTCGGCGGCCGTACCGTCGTTGACCGCCTGAAGATGCATATATGGCCGGTCGGGCCGCTGTTTATGAAGATGTACATGGCGCGCTTTGCGCGCACTGGTACGACGTTGGTAGGCAGCGGCGTACCCCTCATTCAAATGCTCGAAATCACCGGTGAGGCTGTCGACAATATTCACATCAAAGCTTCGCTGGCTAAAGCCGCCGACAAGGTAAAGGGCGGCAAAGCCCTGTCCGACTCGATACAGAATGACCACAACTTCTTGGAACTGGTTCCGAACATGCTGCGCATCGGCGAGCAATCCGGCTCGCTGGAGCAAATGCTCGGCAAAACGGCCGACTACTACGAGAAAGAAGTCGACGACCAGGTCAAGTCAATCTCAACCATTATTGAGCCGGTTTTGATGGTCGTTCTAGGTGTTGTCGCGTTTATTATCGTCGCTGCTGTGCTGCTTCCAATCTATGGCCTGGCAGGCAAGTCCTTCATCCAGCACTAAAGAGTTAATAGTTAATAATTTACAGAGTACGTACCGTGTATAATCCTCTTGCTTGCGAGTATCGTTTTGAGTATCATTGAAGCATAAGCGTATTCCATAAGAACAATTGAAAGGGGCACCAACGCTATGCTGTCTAAATTACGTCAATCTAAGAAGGAGCAGGGCTTCACCATCATCGAAGTCTTGATCGTGCTGGCTATTGCCGGTTTGATCTTGCTGGTAGTCTTCCTGGCTGTCCCGGCTCTGCAGCGTAACGCCCGCAACACGCAGCGGACTGAAGACGCTGGCAACATCTTGAGCGCTATTACCGAGTTCGCTACCAACAACAACGGCTCCTTACCGGCAGCCGGCGGCACCGGCGGTAGCGGCAGCAGCCTAACTGTGGGCGGCAGCGGTACCAACACCGTGCCGGTCAACCTGGGCTACTACGACGCTGCGAACGTCAGCATTGTCGCATGGTCAACTGGTTTAACCAACACTTCGACCACTGACAAGGCAATCATCGTGAAGGGTGCTGTTTGTAGCACCACGACCACTGGTGACCCGGCAAGCGGCAGTACGCGCGCAGTTGTGATTCTCTACACGCTGGAGACTTCCTCCAAGCAGTGCCGAGCTTCATAGTCTAAACAAGGCAATGAAAAGACAGCGATCAATACCGGTCGCTGTCTTTCATTTGTATGCTACTATTCTAGGGTGATTGTGTTTTTGCTTATTGTTTTTGGGCTGATATTCGGCAGCTTCGTGAATGCCCTTGTGTGGCGGCTTCACGAGCACCGCGACTGGGTGAAAGAGCGTTCGGAATGTCCGAACTGCCATCACACCCTGGCGGCCAAGGATTTGGTGCCGGTCTTCAGCTGGCTCAGTTTAGGCGGCAAGTGCCGCTATTGCCACCGTCCCATACCAGATAGTCCGCTCGTGGAGTTGTCGCTGCCAATCCTGTTCGTCGTCTCGTACATTTACTGGCCCGAACCGCTTTCCGGCGCCGGACTCTACAGCTTTATTTTTTGGCTGATTTTTTTGGTAGGCTTTGTGGCTTTGGCGGTTTACGACCTCAAATGGTTCTTGCTGCCCAACGTTATCGTTTTTCCGCTGATTGCGTTGGCAGTTGTTGATGTAGCCGGGAGGGCTTTGTTGTTCCGCGGGGGGTGGCAAGATTTGTTGGGTAGTGCCGTGGGGGCAGCGATTATCAGCGGCCTCTTTTTCCTGATTTATCAGTTCTCGCGCGGCCGATGGATCGGTTTCGGCGACGTTAAATTGGCGATTGTGCTGGGGCTTTTGGCCGGCGGCAGCTTGCCGGCGCTGCTGGTGCTGTTTATCGCCTCGTTGGTCGGTACGGTCTTCTCGCTGCCGATGGTGGTTGCCGGCCGGGCGAGCCGCAAAAGCCATCTGCCGTTCGGCCCAATGCTCATTATTGGCGTTATCGTCGTGGTGCTGTTCGGCCAGGCGATCATCGACTGGTACACATCTTTCGTGATAGCTGTGTAAAAGCGTTACCCGGCAAAAGGCTTATGGTATACTTTAGGCATATGAGAGGGGGCCTTGTTACTTCTGGCCGATGGGTTGGCCTGTGGCGAGCTGCCAGGCGACGTTGCAGCACGCCTCGGGGCGGCTTCACTATTATCGAAGTTCTGATCGTGTTAGCAGTTACCGGTGCTTTATTCCTTAGTGCTGCTCTCATGATTTCCGGCAAGCAAGCTCAAACCGCTTTCGACCAGTCGATCCGCGAAATTCAATCACAAGTGCAACAATCTTTGAACGAGGTCGGCGCCGGTTTCTACCCCAACAATAACAATTTCAAATGTGCGGTTGCCGGCGTAGGTCAGCCGCCGACTCTATCAGCTGCTGCTGTCAACCAGGGAACCAACAGCGGCTGTATATTCTTGGGCAAGGCTATTCAGTTCGGCGTCGGATCGAACGACCCCGACCGTTTCTCGACCTACACAATTGCCGCACTGCAGAATTTTGGCTCCTGCGCCACCGAGCCAGCCTGTTTGGCGGCCGCCAAACCGGTTGTGGTGGCTCCCAGCAATCCGTCGCATAACACCGCAGGCTACCCAGACAACAGTAATGACGAGGAGTTGCACAACGGCCTTAAAGCCGTCCGAGCCTGGTACAACAATGGCGCTGGCGACGTTGAGATCGGCGCTATCGCCTTCGTAAGCAGCCTGGCGCAATATGGCGCCACCGGCGGCCTGGTTTCGGGAGCGAGCAGCGTGAATATCGTAGCCATCGACGGAACGGCGCTAGGCGCCAGCAAACAGGACTTAGCAGAGCTGCTCAACAGCGACGGCGGCAATAAGTTGGCAGCCGGTACGATCAACCCGTCGGGCGGCGTGTACGTTTGTTTTGAAAGCGGCGGTACCCAGGACTACGGCATTATCCAGATCGGCGGCAATGGCCGTGATCTCGCGGTTAACTTGGTAACCAAAGACAAGGGAGGCGCGACATGTACCTATCCGTAGGCCGCCGGAAACAATCACGCGAACGTGGCGACACTTTGGTTGAGGTTCTGATTGCGATTGCCGTGGTCAGCCTCATCTTAGGCGGAGCCTATACCACAACCAACCGCAGCCTGCAGGCTACCCGTGCTTCGGAAGAACGTTCGGTCGCCCTTAAGCTCGCCGAGTCACAGATCGAACAGATCAAGGGCCTCGTTGCATCCGCTCCGTCTACTATCTTCTTGGCGGCGTCGCCATTCTGTATCTCGGCCGGCTTGCCAGTGACCACAGCCGGTCTTAACACGACCACTGGCCAGCCAACGGGGACGTTCAACGCAGCCTGCGCCGTTGATGCGACCGGCGCGCCGACTACCAACGAACCAGTGTACCGTTTGTCTGTCGCCCGGAATACCAACGACTTCGTTCTCACCGAAACATGGACCGACGTCGGCGGACGGAACGCCGACAGCATGCAGTTGAGGTACCGGCTCTATGATTAAGAAGTCACGTTTCGAACATCGGGCCAAGGGATTTACTATCCTGGAACTGCTTATTGCCACCTTAGTCTTCTCGGTAGTATTAATGCTCGTGACCGCCGGCATACTCCAGATGGCGAAGGTTTACTATAAGGGCGTAACCGAGTCTAATACCCAAAACACGGCCAGAGCTATCATCGACACCATCTCGCAAGCAATTCAGTTCAGCGGCGGCGATGTAACAGCTACGGCCGCCAGCCCGGCGCCGAACAGCAACTACGCATTCTGCATCGGTAATACCCAGTACAGCTATCGGTTGGGGTGGCAGGTTGAGGACGGCTCCACGCCTAGTTTGAATCAGACATGGCACTCGCTCGTGCAAGCGCCGGTCTCGAACTGTACCAGCTCGAGTGCCCCTCAAAACCTCACTACACAAGTAGTGAACGGCAGGGATTTGGTAGGGAAACACATGCGTCTATCGAACTTAGTAGTTACGCCGGCAGGCGCGAATAGCTATAAAATCCAGGTTTCGGTCATTTACGGCGACAATGATCTGCTCAACAACCCGACTGCCGCCAACGCCTCCTGCAAGAGCGCCACTGCCGGCAGCCAGTTCTGTGCGAGCATGCAGCTTAGCACAATCGTCGTAAAGAGAGTAAAATAAAGGAAAGCATGAGCGCCATGAGTACTAATTTCCGTCGCCAATCCAAAGAAGCCGGTATGGTGGCTATCATGGTGACACTTATCCTGATAATCGTGATTAGCCTGATCGTACTGGGCTTCGCCCAGATCTCGCGGCGGAACCAGCGCCAGGCGCTTGATCGGCAGCTAAGCACCCAGGCATTCTATGCCGCCGAGAGCGGCGTGAACGACGCTGCCGATCTTATCAAAAACGCTAACCAGACCGGCGCAGCGGTCGCCGCCAAACCGGATTGCGCGTCAACCGGCGGCGGCTTCTACTCGACACTCGCCCCAACTTTGGACGCTGCTACGGGTGTTTCCTACACTTGTCTGATGGTCGACCCGACGCCAGCAACGCTTGTCTATAGTAATATCGGCAGGAGCGGTACAGTCGTGCCGCTGATTGCCACGAGCGGGACGATTACGAAAATTACGCTGACCTGGCAGTCCAAGGAAGACACTACCACTCCAGCCAACACCTGCCCGACTACTACGGCCACATTCTCTAAGACTTCGACTTGGACATGCGGCTATGGCGTGCTGCGGTTCGATCTCGTGCCCACCGACGGCGCGCTAAGTCTGGGCGGCCTACAAAGCGGTGCTATGGGTTCGTTCATTGTACCGCTTAGGCCGGGCAGCGCTGGCGGCGTCGGTACCGTTGCCTACACCACTGGCGGCGGCAACAACCGGCTGGGTGTGGTCTGTACGAACACCAATTGCAGCCTGAGCATCACTACCCCGGCCCACAGTCAGTTCTATATGCGTGTTAGTTCGATCTACAAGGATGTGTCTCTGCAAGTTGCTACCACGAATGCTGTTGGAGGGGCGGTGAACCTTTCTGGTGCCCAGGCCGTGGTCGACGCCACTGGCAAGGCCCAGGACGTGCTGCGGCGAATTCAGGTACGTGTACCGCTCGCCGGTAGCAGCCGCAATCTTCAGAGCGATTTCTCAATCCAAAGCAGCGAAGCGCTATGTAAACGTTTCTCAGTTATGGACGGTTTCTTCCAGAGTGACGCGAACGTTGCGGTCCCCGGTGTTGCCGGAACTACTACCAACCAGCTTTGCCAGTAAACCTAATGAAACGGCCCTAGGGACTTCTCATCGCGCGGTGCTTGGGCAAAGCCCAGCTCTTCGGCTGTTTTTCCCAATCTATTCTCCGGGTTTGTGTCCGTGGAAGCGTTCGTGGATGCTGCGTAAATGCGGATCGGTGACGTGCGTATAGATCTGGGTAGTGGCAATGTTGCTATGCCCAAGCATAGCCTGGACTGAGCGCAGGTCCGCACCGTTCATCAATAAGTCAGTGGCGAAACTATGCCGCAGAGTGTGGGGCGAGACGTGCTTGGTGATGCCGGCCAGTGCCGCGTAGCGGCTTACTAAGCGCTGTACGCTGCGTGCGGTCAGCCGGTGGAAGTTGCCGCTGAGGTCGACGGCCTTGGTGCCGTTATAACGGATAAACAGCGGCCGGGTGTTGTCTTGCCGTTTTTCGAGGTAACGCGACAGCCATTCGGCAGCCTCCTGGCTTATGAATATCGGCCGGTCCTTTTGGCCTTTGCCGCGCACCATAAACTCGCGGCGCTTGAGGTTGATGTGCTCGCGGTCAAGCCCCACCAACTCTGATACACGCAAACCGCTGGAAAATAACAGTTCGAGGATTGCGCGGTCGCGCAGGCCGGGTTCGGTGCTAATATCTGGCTGGTCAAACAGCCGCTTCAACTCATCCTCGTTCAGGAAGGTGACTTGTTTGCGTGTCGTACGAGCCAACTCCACCTTGTCGGCGGACAGGGCGGGGACGTTGCGTTTGGCGCAAAATTTCAAAAAGCTGCGCAGCGCGATCAGGTGATAGTTCTGTGTCGTCTTTTGCAGCTCATCGGAAACGTTGGTTCCTAGGCGGTTCAACCACAGGCGCCATTTACGGATCAGTTCGGCGTCGATGTCGCCTATTTTAAGATCGTCGCCAGCGAAGTCTACCAACCGGGTCAGGTAATGGTCGTAGTTAGCAATCGTTTTCTGCGAGCGGTTCTGCTCAATCTCCAAATACTCCAGAAAATCGGTTTTCGCTTTGGCAAACAACATTACTTTATTCTAGCATTCACAAAGGTAGAATGCCGATGCCTAATCTGTTACAATGGGCGCATATAACAAAAGGAAGTACATGCAGAAGACATTGATTGTTTTTAAACCAGATGCCGTGATGCGCGGTATCGTCGGCGAGATTTTGACCCGCTTCGAGCGCGTCGGCCTCAAGATTGTGGCCGCCAAGATGCTCCAGCCGGACTACGACCACTATTTCCAGCACTACGAAGGCATCGGCACGCTCAAGACCCGAAAAGGTGAAGAGATCTTTGAATCTCAGATGAAAGAGATGCTGCAGGGCCCGGTGATTGCCATGGTGCTCGAAGGTGTAGAGGCCGTCGAGCAAGTCCGCAAGATGGTTGGCCCCACCGAGCCGAAAAGCGCCCAACCCGGTACCATCCGCGGCGACTACGCCCACCTGAGTTACGGCCATGTTACCGCTGCGAAGCGCTCCGTTGCCAATGTAATGCACGCCTCTGCCGACGCCAACGAGGCCGCCAAAGAGATTGCCCACTGGTTCAGCGATAGCGAAATCACCGATTACCAGCCGGTCCACGCCCACTTCACCCAACCGCCGGTGAAGAGTTAACAACCTGAGGGGTAGAGGGCGGTTCGCCGCCCGTGCCGTCCCCATAGTTCAATGGATAAAATAGCTCCGTCCTAAGGAGAAGCTAGAGGTTCGAATCCTCTTGGGGGCACCAGTTCGCTTTTTAGAGTACAATACGCTTATGGCCGAAAAGTATTTTGAAGACCAATTTGACGACGAAGAAGTGCTCCTGGTATTCCGCAAGCACCCGGTCGTCATGCGCAAGGGGCTGATTCTGTCGATGCTGGTGCTATTGCTCGGCAGCGTGCCCTCGTTGTTCAATCCGACCTACCAAACCTACTTTATTGGCATGGGCGTAGCACTGGTGGCGTCGGCGTTGGTGATGCTGCCGTCGTGGATCAGCTGGTATTTCAGCGTGTTTATTGTTACTAATCAGCGGTTGATCCAGATCACACAGAAGGGGCTATTTAACCGCAGTGTTATCGATATGCGCCTCAGCCAAATCCAGATGGTCAACTACCAAATCGCAGGCCTGCAGGAAACGCTGCTCGGTTTTGGTACAATTATGATGCAGACCTATGTGGGGGATCTGGTGATCCACGAAATCCATCATCCGGCAAAAATACAGAAGAAACTGCTGGAGATACTTCGTGAGGAAGGCGTCGACGCAGTGTCGTCGCCGGCCATGACCTCGAGCTCTGCGGATTCCGCCGCTCCGGCATTACAAGAAGATGAAGCATAAGATCAAGAAATTATTAGATAAGCGACCTTTTCGCCGGGCTAAGCCGGTCGAGGAGTCGTTGCGTGAAGCCATCAATAACATTCCGCGGATCACCAACGAAACAGTGGCCGAGCATCGCGAAGAGGTGTTGGGCAGCGCCCGTAAATTTATCTATCCGCTCAGCCACTCGCTGCGCAAGATCGTCACTATTTCGGCTGGCATTTTCGCCGCGTTGACCGTCGGCTTTTTCGTATATTGTTTGTTGGCCCTGTATCGCTTCCACACTTCCTCGACTTTCATCTACCGCGTCAGCCAGGTCATCCCGTTCCCGGTAGCCAAGGCCGGCCCTAGCTTCGTCTCATATGAGAGTTATCTGTTTGAGCTGCGACATTACATTCACTATTACCAAACACAGCTAAACGTCGACTTCAGCGGTGAAGGCAAACAGCAGTTAGATGATTTCCGCCAACAGGCCTTGGACTCCGTTGTTAACGATGCGTACGTGAACCAGTTGGCCAAACAGCACAATATTACCGTTTCCGATCAGGAGGTGGACTTCCAGATCGGCCTGCTTCGCAACCAGAACCGCTTGGGAGGCAGTGACGCGGTATTTGAAGACGTACTGAAAGAATTCTGGAACTGGTCTATCCACGACTTTAAGCGCGAATTGCGCCAGCAGATGCTCGCCCAAAAAGTTGTGTCGGCCTTGGATACCCAGACCCATAGTCGTGCACAAGATGTACTCAACCAGCTGCTTAACGGGGGTGATTTTGCCGCTCTGGCCAAACAATATTCTGGAGACCTGAGTACAAAAGATAACGGCGGCGACTACGGGATCGCCATCGAACCAACCAACCGCGACTTACCGCCGCAGGTCATCGACGTACTATTCAAGATGGACGCCGGCCAGACTTCCTCTATAGTCGAGACACCGCTTGGCCTCGAGATAGTGAAGGTAAGGGAGAAGGACGCTAACAGTGTCCGGGCATCACACATCTATCTGCCATTCAAGCCTATCGCCGATTACACCGACCCGCTCAAGAAAAAGACTCACCTCCGCACTTTCATCAATCCGTAGCCAGCGTCTTGCTTTTCTCCTTAAAGATTGATATGATTACCCCTGTTACTCGCGTTCAGGCCAGACGCAAACAGTAATGGGCTCGTAGTGAAGCTGGCCTATCACGCCTCCCTGTCACGGAGGAGATCGCCGGTTCGAATCCGGTCGGGCCCGCCAAAGAAAATGCCTCAGCACATCTGGGGCTTTTTCTTTGGTCAGACTTGTGTACGATCCGAGCTGGCGATAGCACAGGTGGGGCCTGGGCAGAATCGCCGGTTCGTAAAGCGAGGACGCACGCAGGAATTTATTCTGAGCACGCCCCAGCGGAGAAGGCCAAAGGCCACCATCCGACCCGACCCGTCACGAGATCGATTAATTGATAAAACATATATATTATGGTATCATATATTGTATTAGGAGAGTT
>DATJJV010000039.1:0-5889 GCA_035491975.1 Pristimantibacillus sp.
TATAGAACCGCTCACCCGAGAAGAGAACGAACAGCGTACGGCCGCATTTAGGGCGGCTCAGGCTCAGCGTCGCGCTAAACTTACACGCCTAAACCAACACTATTAATGTCATGAAATTACTTTTGACTTCTAGTGGGTTGCATAACAAGAGTTTGCAGAGTGCTTTGGCTGGGATGTTGGACAAGCCGGTTAGCGAGTGTAATTTTTTGTTTATTCCTACCTCTTACCATGGGGCGGTGAGCGATATGACCTGGCTGGTGGAGGATTTTTATAACGCCCACAGCATGGGTTGGAAGCAGTTCATGGTGCTCGACATCGCGGTTAAAAGCAGTTGGGACAAAGAGTTGTGGTGGCCGATGATCGAGCAGGCGGATGTGATCCAGATGGGTGGGGGCAACGCCCAATACCTGAGTTATTGGCTGCAAAAGTCCGGCTTGTTCGATGCGCTGCCGGAGCCGCTGAAGACCAAAGTCTACGTTGGCGTCAGCGCTGGCAGTATGGTTTTGACCGCTGGGTTGACCTCGGCCAATATCGGCCAATCCGAAAATTACGAGATCGACCTGAACGATCCGCGGCTGCCGGCAGGGCAGGCGTCCGACAAAACTTTGGGCCTGACCGACTTTTTGTTCCGCCCTCACTGGCACAAGCCCGGCCCGAAGTATGAGAATCTCACCGAAGAAACGGTGCGCAAGGCTTACGAAGTACTCAAGAAGCCAATTTATTTAGTTGATGACGAAACCGGCATCAAAATAGTCGACGGCCAGCTCGAAGTCATTAGCGAGGGCCAGTGGGTACTGGTGGACAGCGAATAGGTATGATTATTTATTACACCGATGGCAGTTGCGAACCTAATCCGGGGAAGGGCGGGTTTGCGGTTATCCGCGACATGAAGCCGCACGTTTTGGGCCGCGAGGCGGAAAGTACCAATATCCGCATGGAAGGCTATGCTATTATCGCGGCGTTGAAGGACGCGGATGGCGCGGCGTGCACCATCCATACCGACAGCGAGTTTTGGATTAATGTTATTACCAAGTGGTCGCTGGCCTGGGAAAAGAACGGTTGGAAGAAAAAGGGCGGGGAGATCAAGAATTTAGATATCGTGATGGAAGTCTGTCCGCTCTACCGCCAGTCTCAGGCCAAGCTAGTCTGGGTACGCGGCCACAACAACGATGCCGGTAACGAGTTGGCTGACGAGTGGGCGAACAAAGCCCGCGCCGGGCACCAGTTATAGTTTTTCGCCCGTAACGTAATACGAGCCGTTTTGAGTTTTTAGGAATTTTTCGAGTGGAATCTCTTCCTGTTTGAGGAAGCCCTTGTTGGGTAAGGTGCCATCACGTACCATTTCAACCACCGCGGCAACGCTGGCGGCTGTGGTCCAGCAAATGGCCGGCCAGACTTTGCCGTCGTTCAGTTTCATCTGTGAATAGGCGCGCACGAATTCGGCGCGGGCTAATACGCCGTCTTTCCAGCCTTCAACGGCAGCGTGCACGAACACAAAGTCTTCGCTGGAGGCGGGCAGGGCATTGCGCATAATTTTTCCAAGCAGAGCGCGATCTTCCTGCATGCGTAGTTCCTGGAACAAAAATTTTATTTGCTCAAAGTGGCCGAGATAACGAATGGTCTTGTAACTCAGTTCCTGTACCTTGCCATCGTACGTTTCGCACATCGTACCCAGGCCGCCGGACGTGGTGGCGGCCTCGAACTGCATGCCGCTGACGCTCACGATTTCGTAGCCTTCCAGCGCCGGCACCATCTGGCGCTGGCCCATGCGGATGACTTCGCAATCGTTGATGTATTCGTTGATTATGCCTTCCGGGCTCCAGTTGAACGCATAGCCCAGCTTGCCGCGGGGATGTTTGGGCAAGGCGCCCACTTTTAGCTCGATACTGCGCAGCGTGTCAAAATCCTTCGCCAGATTAGCTCCGACGATGCCGATAAATCCCGGCGCCAGGCCGCACTGCGGCGCCAGCAGGCCTTTAGAAGTTTTGGCCAATTTGCGGATATGGTTGGTGGTGGGCACATCCTCGGTAAGGTCGAAGTAGTGCAGGCCGGCCTTGGCCACAATAGTACTGACATCTTTGTTGAGGAAAAAGGGCAGGCAGCTCACCACGGCATCGGCGTCCTTCAGCAGACTGTTTAGCTCTTTGGGCTTGCTGATATCCATGGTTTTGGTGGCGAAGGGCAGGCCGCTGCGTTTGACGCTGTCGGCGCCGGTTACGGTAAAGCCGGAGTCGTGCAGTAGGTTCGCAACCAAAATACCGACCTTGCCTAAGCCAAGGACTAAGACGTTGTTGAGGTTCATGGGGGCTCCCTCTGTTATTGCTGCTGTCCTCATCATAATACAACAGCAACGTAAAGCTAAAGCTTTACTATCGTGAGATTAGCTGTGCTTGCGGATGCGGTGGCCGATATCGTCGCGGACTTGCATGCCTTCGAAGTAGATGCCGTCCGGGCCGCCGATAGCGGCGTAGGCTGCTGCTGCGGCTTCGTCGACATCGCGGCCCATGCCGGTAACGTACAGCACACGGCCGCCATTGGTGATGATAGTCTGCTCATTGATTCGTTTGGTACCGCCATGATAGATCTGGGTGTTGGGGTATGTGTGGTCTAGCCCGTGTATCACGGCGCCGGTTGCGGGCTTGCCCGGATAGCCGGCGGCAGCCAGGGTGACGGTGAGGGCGCTGCCGCCCAGGTGGCGGGCAGGGCGCATGGCCGGTGCTTCGCCTCGAGCGGTGCTGTAGAACATGTCGTAGACATCCAAGCCGTTCCTGGTCATCAGCGGCAATACGACCTGGGCTTCCGGGTCGCCGAAGCGGCAGTTATATTCGATAACTACCGGTGCGCCGGCGCGTTGCTCCGCCATCATCAGGCCGAGGTAAAGAGTACCTTGGTACGGAGTGCCTCGTTTTTCCATACCCTCGATGGTTTTCTGGACAATATCTTCGATGCCAGCGAGCTGCTTTTCGGTGAGGTACCCGTCGGGCAGGGGAGAATAAGCGCCCATGCCGCCGGTGTTCGGGCCCTTGTCGCCTTCCTCTAGGCGTTTGTGGTCCTGGGCGAAGTAGGGGATGATGCTGTAGCCGCCGCGGCCGTCGGCCACCACGAATACTGAAACTTCCGGTCCGGTCAGTCGTTCCTGCACCAAAATGCCGGCCTTACCGGCGCCGTCAAAGGCTTCGCCGCTCAGCATGTCCTGGGCGACCTTCATCATTTCTTCGCGGGTCTTCGGAAGGACAACGCCTTTACCGCCGGCCAGGCCGTCGGCTTTTAGCACGATGCTTTCCGGGTCGGCCGTGAGCAGGTATTTTTCGGCTTCGGCCCTCGACTCAAGGATCATTGTGCCAGGATGCGCAATCCTGTTTTCCCGCATAAATTTAGTAGCGAAGATCTTGCTGCCTTCCAATTTGGCGGCCTCGGCGCTGGGGCCAAAGACATGAATGCCTTCACCCCGCAAGCGGTCGGCAGCGCCAGCGACTAGCGGGGCTTCGGGCCCAACCACAACAGTCAGTTTTTGGGGATCCGACGGGATGCTTTTGGCGGCATCGACGATGCCTTGAACGTTTTTGATGTCGCAGTCGACCTGCATTACCTGCATCCTGCGGTCGGCCAAGCCGTCGATACCAACGTTGGCGCCGGTGTAATACAGGACGTCGGGCGGGAAAGCCGAATCAGCGATTGCCTCAGCTATAGCGCCTTCGCGCCCGCCGTTACCAACAAGCAATAAGGTCTCTCCGGCCATAGGTCCCTCCAAGTTATGTTCGTATTATGCCACAATATTTTCTGTTGCAAGCAAAATCGGTTCGGCGCCTGGAAACATTAGCTTATTACCGACCGGTTTGGTACTATAAAACAAGATATGGACGGGGCATTTAGGCACCTCAAAGGAGGCCGGGCACGGGTTGTTACGCTTGTCGTAATCGTTGTTGTCGTGATCTTGGCATTTGCGGGCGTGCAGATTTTTAATGACGCTAGCGCCCGCCATCAGGAAGCCTTGCAAAACGATCCTAGGCACAATGCCGATCTCTTCGTCCAGGCATTGGCCCGCAAAGATGCCAGCGCCAGCTTCAATATGCTTTCCAAAAAGTTTATTCAAGATTACGCGCAGGGGCAGGTTTCCCGCGTGGACAGCTGGAACGGTTGGGTAAACTCGGTGTTTACAAACGTTGACGGCAAGCCGGCGTTTGTGCAGGAAATGCCAATCCACGACCCGGATAAAACCTACGGCAAGGGCACTAATGCCAAGCGTTACGTCTACTCATTCTCTGTAGGCGGCAAGAGCTATAAAGCGCCATTTGTCCTGGTTCTGCAGCAAGGCGTTTGGAAGATTGCCGAAATCGGGGACTTCGAGTAATGGGCCGTTCGCATAGCTGGTTTAAAAAGTTGCCGTATATCGGCATCCCGGTTTCGATTGTAGCCGGCCTGGGCATTTTGTTTGCCCCGCACCTCACCTTTGCCGCCGGCGAGATCTATACCTGGGTCGACAATACCCACATAGCAGTTACTGGCGGCGACTTGCAGGGGACTTCGACGCTTTCCACCCCGGCGCCAACCAACAATACTTTATATGGACATTTTGTCTACAAAACAGGCTGTAATATCGATATGAGCTTGATGGTCGGTTTTAATAATACCGGCAGGCTCATCTTGCCGACATACATTAGTAACCCGGGCTCGCCGCCGCCGGTGCAGAACCCGTGTAAGGTTGACATCTCAAACCAGTACGCTAATCAGCAGATAACGTTTTCCAATACGCGGCCTGCACCTGCTCCAGGCCCGGGCGGCGGCGGTGACCAAGAAACCCAAGGGCAGAAGAGCGTCACCGTGACGCTGTATTCACCAGTATCGGCTGCCAACGGACCCCCGAAAGTAGACTTTACCTTCAAGGATTCCACCGGCAAGGTCGTGGCGACGGTCAGCTCCGACCAGCAGAGCGTAGAGCCTGATGTCCCAGCCGATAAGCGGGTGATTTACTACGAGGCCTCGACCAAGCTGGAGCCGGGCAAGTATAGCGTTTGTTTCAGCGCTCTCCTGGGCGACTGTAAGGATTTCACTAAGGTTAAGTACCAGGGCCTGAACCTTACCTATGGCGAGAGTTTGTCGCAGCGAAACATTGATGTCGAGGTGGATTTTATATTTGGCGTTTTGACCGGCACTCCGTATACGGCCGGTCCGTTCCCAGTTCATTTGAATACTCCCGGCGGGACGACCACGCTAAACACTGTTGAGACAGATTCGTATACTGATCCAGGTTGTCCCGAGCACGATTTTACCCCATCGGCGCTATGCCAGGTGGCCGGCGAGACCATATCTGATATAACCACCACGCTGCGGGCAACCTTCGAAGATGTTTCGCCAGGACAGTACCAGATTTGTTTGGAGGATACCGACGTCTGTGCCGATGTCACTAAGGAGGCTGGACTCAGCACTAAAGTGATACTGAAAGTCGACGGCCAGCTGGCGCTCGATATGATCTTTGGCAACCGCGTCCCGCAGGTCAAGGACGATGCCTTGTGTTACGACTTAGATAAGGGCGGAATCAGCTGGTACCTGTGCCACTTCGGACAGTTCTTTATCACCGGCATTAACAAGATAGACGATTTGCTGTCGGGCAGGGCAGGAACCAGCGCAGACTCGCTCCTGGTTAATTTCTTGAGTCTTAATACCAGCAAGATTTTCGATACGACCAAAGACTCCGGCAAAGCCTTCTACACCGCTTGGGGGGTCTTCCGCAACATTGCCTATGCCTTGCTGGTTATCTTCGGCCTCATCATGGTCATCTCCCAGATTATGGGGTTAGATATCCTCGATGCCTATACATTGAGAAAGATGTTGCCCAAACTAGTCATTGTAGCCGTAGTCATCCCGCTCCTCTGGCCCTTCCTGCATATT
>DATJJV010000040.1:0-4827 GCA_035491975.1 Pristimantibacillus sp.
GGTGCTGTTCGTTACCAACCACACCCATCGAAGCGGTGCACTCCAGGCGGACCAGGCGGACTTCGCCGCTAGGCAAGCGCACCTGTGCGTGGTCGCCTTCTTTGGCTACCAGCTGAGCGCTGGCACCGGCGGAGCGAACCAGCTGGGCGCCGCGGCCGGGTTTCATTTCGATAGCGTGGATGGTGCTACCAACCGGGATATTCTTCAAAGGCAGGCGGTTACCATTCTCAACAGGGGCTTCTTCGCCACTGGTGATGGTCTGGCCAACGTACATGTCCTTAGCGGCCAAAATGTAGTGGTAAGTACCGTCAGACTCTTTGATGCGGGCGATGCGAGCGCTGCGGTTCGGGTCGTACTCGATGTGCTCGATTACGGCAGTGACGCCGCTCTTGAGGTTGAAATTCATCAAGCGATAGAACCGGCGGGCGCCGCCACCCTTGTGGCGGGTCGTGATGCGGCCCTGGTTGTTGCGGCCAGTCTGGGTGCGCTTACTTACCAACAGGGAACGTAAAGGCTTCTTGGTAGTAATGCCTGCGCGGTCCTGGCTGGTCATGCCGCGTCGGCCGGGGGTAGTTGGTTTCATTGCTTGGATAGCCATGATTACTTCTCCTCCTTCTTAGCGGCTTTCTTATCAGCCTTCTTGTCTTTCTTGTCTTCCGGGGTGTCGAAGAACGGCAGCTTGTCGCCTTCTTTCAAGGTAACGTACGCCTTCTTGCGGTCGGATTGCTGGCCACTTACAGCGCGACCGCCCTTTCGGACGGTTCGCTTGGCTTTGCCCTTCAGATTAGAAATGTTGACGTTAATCACGGTCACTTCAAACTGAGCGGCAACAGCGGCAGCGACGGTTTGCTTGTTAGCGCCGGCAGGAACGTCAAAGACGTAGACGGTGTTGGCAGCAGCCAAACCGAAAGTCTTCTCGCTCAAACGCGGGCGCAGTAATGTAGTCTTTTCCATTATTTCTTGCCTCCGAGCCATTCGTTTACTACGGCTAGAGCCTTCTCGGTAACAACCAAGGTGTCGGCGTTCATGATGTCGTAGACGTTCAGGTAGTTGGCGGTTACAGCCTTCACACCAGCCAGGTTGCCGACGGCGCGCTCGGTCGATGCGTCCTTGTGCTCGAGAACCAACAGGACGTTGCCCTTGGCCTCGATCTTGCCGAACAGCTTAGCGGTTACGCCGACTTTGCTGTCCTTGTTTTCGAAGGATTCGATCACAGTGATGCGGTTTTCGCTAGCGGCCAGGCTAAGGGCTTGTCGCAAAGCCTGACGCTTAGCGCTGACATTAACCTTGATACTGTAGTTCTCTTCGCCGGTTGGACCGAAAGCGATACCACCGCCGCGCCAGATCGGGTTGCGGCTGCTGCCGAAACGAGCCCGGCCGGTGCCTTTTTGCTTCCATGGCTTCTTACCGCCACCACTAACAAGGCCGCGAGTTTTGGTGACTGCCAAGTTTTCGCGGCCGTTTGCCAGGTATGCCGAGTAAGCGAGCTTAAGGAGCTCGTGGTTCTCTGGCATTACCGCAAAGACGGCTTTGTCGAGCTTTGCAGGAGTGGTGGCCTTAGCGCCACTCTTGGTGAATGTAGGTACAGACATTACTTAGCCTCCTTGAGGATAACGATACCCTTACGGGGGCCCGGCACGGCGCCGGTCACACCGATAACACCGAGTTCGGTGTCAACCAGTGCGATCTTCAGATTCTTAACAGTTACCTGCTCGTCACCCATCTGGCCGGCCATCTTCTTACCCTTGAAAATCTTCTGGGGGTACATGGAACCGATCGAACCGACGCGGCGGTACGAACGGCCACCGTGAGTCTTGCGGCCGCGGTGGAAGTTGTGCCGTTTGATGGTACCAGCCCAACCCTTACCCTTGCTGTCGCCGGTGACGTCAACTACGTCGCCAACTGAAAAGACCTCGGGGTTGATGGTTTCGCCAACCTTGAGGTCTTCTGGCAGTTCGTCGACGCGGAACTCGCGAATAATCTTCGGGAGGACCTTAATGCCGGCCTTTTTAAAGTGGCCTTCTTGGGCCTTGTTGGTGTTTTGCTTTTTCGCTTCCTCAAAACCAACCTGAACCGCGGTATAACCATCGGGGTCAGTGGCTTTGAGCTGTGTAACAACACAGGGACTAGCGGAAAGCAAGGTAACAGCCTGAACGGTGCCATCTTCTGCGATGGTACTGGTCATGCCAACCTTTCGAGTGATTAATGCTTTCATAGTTTCTCCATACGGACACTTGGCAGTCCGCACAATTTATCCTGGCGAGCCCTCTATCTTTATACGTAGTGCATAAAAATGCTCGGCTCTGGGCGGTTTCTACCTCTGTTAGGGGGTGGACCTTCCCAAATCACCAAGTGCAGGAATTTGATGTACCGCTAAAGTGTAACAGAGGCAGCTACCTCTTGTCAATATGTTGCAAATTCTACACTAAAGCTGCAGCGCGCTGGACCGGGATATGACCCAAATCCCTGATCACCTGCTCGACCTGCCGGAATTCCGCGAGAGCTTTATCCAGCTCAGCTGGAGTCGCCTGTACAGCCCGGCAAGCCAGCACCCTCTGGTACCAATCATCGATGCTGTCGATATCGCGCGGCTTGGCTACCACATGGTACATACCCTTTTCTTTGCCGTCGAAATACTCCATAGAACCCCTCAAATCACCGATATAAGGGTTGCCGTTCCATCCGAGTTGGCTAAAGTGAAGGTCGGTTCCCGGCAGCTGCATAAACGAATGAACCGGATGCAGCCAACCGTATTTGGCGCCGCGCTCGCCTGTGAAGGAGTAGACTTCGCCCGGGTTTAAGTCACCAAAATTTTTGGGGCGTACCCGCTCAACCTCATCCGGATTCAGCTTATATCCTTGCATAAGGGCCGGCTGTACGGAATAGGGGGAGATCCACCCGCGGGCGGTTCCAGCTGCCACGTGGCAGTTTGTGTGGGCAATTTTCGGGCCGCTAGCACGGCGGACGGCATCCTGAATGCGCAAAAAGGAGTGGGTGCTCTCGGCAATATCTCGCGGTACTTCTATATCAAGATAAGAAGTAGCCGGGTTGCGATGATCACCGCCGTCCTCTGTCAGGGCCAGAACATCGCTGCCTTCGATTTGCATCGAGGTAATGGCCGAACAATCGGTAAAGCCCAGCCTGCGGGCATGATCGTAAGGGGAAAGCCCAAAACTAACTAAGACCTTTTCAGACATTTAATTATTATATCACTTGAAAGCGTTTAAGTCAACTAATTTTAATCTGTTACGAGCTCCCTCGGTAGAGTAAAAGATTAAAGATTGAGATGCAACCCTTGGGCGCAAAACAGTCAAAAAGCATGGCGGTTAATCGGGTTGCGGCCGATCCTACAATTGGCCTAATGCGGCAGTTTGTCTAGATAAATGTTATAATAACAAGCATGTCAGCATCAATTGACCCGTCTCAATTCGAAGGAGCCAGCCGCTACCACCAGCCCGGCAATCTCTATTCCTATCCCGACCTTATGGAAGTTGCGGCTCAGGATGGCCTGGCACTAGCTGCACGGCTGGAAGACGGCGACGCCACCGCTATCCCCGACGGGGTGCGCGAATGGATGGGCCTGCACACGATGAGCGTCGACAACGTCGGCGTGGGCGCGGTGCGTAATATTATCGAAAACCAAATGACAACCGAAGAAAGCAACCCGGACTTGCCGCGTCGCGTCGGCGGCCTGATCCGTTATGCTATTGACCTGGGCAACCAGTTTACTCTCAATCTCACGCTAACAGAGATAGAGAACATGTTCGTCATCGAACGGATGTAACTAGAAATTGATGTACAGCCCGTAAGGGGCGAAGTAGCCGAAAAGCATGGCGATTAACAACGCGGCATATTCGATTTTGCGGTCAATTTGGAAGTGTTCGTGGCTGGAGAAGATCAGCCCGGCGATAAACCCAATCGGGATCGGCAGATGCAGGCCGCTGCCGCTTGACAGCTTGAGCCACATCGAGCCGAGCAGCACGTACAGTAACAGTTTCAACAAATACACGCCGTCAAGCTCAGGAGATGATTTTTTTGTTTTGGTTTTAGCCATTAGCACTATTTAAGCGCGTTTCGGCTTAGGACGCAACAGCCGGGTTTTTGTCGAGGAAAGCTACTGCGGCCGGCAAATCGGCAAAGTGCTCGATGAATACATCGGTGCCAAGCCCTTCGAAATCTTCCTTGGTCCTAATGGCGCCTTCCAGGCTGGCAATAAAGTGCATGTTTGCTTTCTTGGCGGCAACGGCGTCGCTCGGCGCGTCGCCAACGTATACGCACTCCTGACGTTCGAAACCGTTAACTGACAGCAAGGAATCAAACACCCGCGGGTCCGGCTTATGAAACTCGGTAGTCTCGTGATAATAGATGGTGGTTATACGTGAGGCCAGGTCGTGGTCGGGAGCCAGAAGATGTACGATCTCTCTGTGCGTCCGATTGGTCAGAATATATAGCTTCCTCCCCTGCTCGAGTAGGGCGTCCATTGTTGCCAGCCTCGTCGCATCAATCGTGTCCACCCGCCCGTCTGCGATCCATTGGTCATGCACGATTTTGTGCTTCTTCAGGAATTCTTCGGCATTTACCCCAGGCGAACGGACCTGAATGGCGTCAAAAAAATACTGCCCCCAGGTGGATTTATGGATCTCCCGGGACATCGGCGGCCGGCCCATCAGGGCAAGCGCCTCGTTTTCCATTTCGAAACACGCCTCTTCGTTCATCGAGAGGGTATCGTCGAAGTCGACAATAACAGCTTTAATCATAAGGGAACTATTGTACTATACCGCGGGCAAAAGCTGTACCGTAACTTTTGGGGAACTGCGAATGCAGGGG
>DATJJV010000041.1:0-7911 GCA_035491975.1 Pristimantibacillus sp.
CAAAACCCCTGTTATTTGCTACAATCTTGTGGTTGTTGGGGATTGGCCAAGTGGTAAGGCAATGGGTTCTGGTCCCATGATCGGGGGTTCGAATCCCTCATCCCCAGCCAAATAAAAATGCTCATTCGCCAGTGGCGAGTGGGCGTTTTTATTTGCGGGCGAGTGAGAGATTCGAACGGGTTAGTCCAGCGGACTAACCCCGCCCTTGGCTTTTCAGCTGTGCTGAAAAGTTGCAGAAGCAAAAGTTATTTTTCTTTTGCGCTGCAAGGTCGAATCCCTCACGGGCATTTTTGGACTTCGGCAGCACAAGCAGTTTGCTAAACTTAAAACAGCGCGTTAAGACGAAGGGGGCATCATGAACGTAGAGATTAACTGGTTGGCGGTATTTGTGGCCACGATAGCTAGCATGATTCTTGCCAAGACATGGTTTAGGGAGAAAACGTTCGGGACCGCCTGGAGACAGCTCACCGGCATCACGCCGGCGGACTCCAAAAAGGCCGGTAAAACGCCGATCATCATTACGTTGTTCGCAAATATCATAACGGTGATAGCACTGGCAGCCATGATTTACGTCAGCTCGGTATTCTTCAAGAACAGCTCGATTTGGCATGCCCTCTTGGACGGTTTTGCGGCATGGTTAGCATTTTCGGCAACAACGCTCGTTACCCACAATGCCTTTGAGCAAAAGAAACCGCGGTTAACGCTGATTAACAACGGCTACCAGCTGGTTCTTTTTCTGCTAGTAGCACTTATCATTGGCTGGTTTGGCGTTTAATCTCGGGGGATTGTATGGCATATAACGAAGAACTTACTGACCGCGTGCGCGAATTGTTGGCGCACGCACCTCGCGTCGAGGAGAAGAAAATGTTTGGCAGCGTTGGCTTTATGGTCAATGGCAAACTATGCATAGGCGTAGGTGACCACGCTGACCACATCATGATGGTTCGCGTGGGGCCTCAAAAGTATGCCGAGGCTCTGCAGCATCCCGGTGCGGCGCCCGCTGTTATGCGAGGCCGCGAACAGCCGGGATATATCTTTTTAGTAAACCAGGCAATTGCGTCCCCTCAGGATTTGAAATATTGGGTAAATCTAGCGCTGGCGTACAACAAGAGTCTGTAGTGCTACCGGCTAACCACCCGGTTCCGATGCATGTAATTCGTATACCAGCTATAGTCCTTACCTAGGAACTTGGCAATGAGCTCAATACCCAGCTCGGCAGTCTTGTTTTGCACGTCTTGCAGAGGATTATACTCGGCAACATCGACGCCCACCACGTTGCAGTGCGTACCAATATATTCGGCAATGGCCGCGATCTCCCGATATGTCAGCCCTCGGGCATTCGGCATGCCTGCCCCCGGTGCATAGATGCTGTCGATAGCATCAAAGTCCAGACTAATCCAAATATTGGGTACACGGGCTGCGAGGTCGTCTATCATCTGCAGCAGGGGCTGCAGGTTGTAGCGCAAGAGATCGAGCGACGTAAACACTCGCAACTCTTCTTTGGCGATAAGATCCAATTCGGCATCGTCAAAGTCGCTGCCGCCAACATGCAACAAATTTTCTTTTCTCAGTTTGGTTGTTTTCCCGTACACCCACTTTAGCTCGGGGGCCCCAAAGCCCATCAGCGAAGCAAGATGCATACCGTGTATATTGCCGCTGCGGGAAGTTTTGTCGGTGTTCATATCACCATGTGCATCAAAGTAGATCAAGCCAATCCGACCGTCGAATGCCACCGAGGCTCCGCTCACCACGCCAAGATTGATTGAGTGGTCGCCCCCAAGCGCGATCACTTTGTTACCTTCTTTGATTGCCTGCTCGGTCATCTGCGCCAGTTCCCGGTTTACGCGCGCAATTTCGCTGGCATAGGGCAGCCGCGGATCACCTCGCTCAAGATCCTTGCGGGAACGGCAGGCTACATCACCCATATCGGTGATGGCAAATCCGGCGTCCTCCAACTTGCTGACAATATGCTGATGACGAAATGCTTGCGGGCCAACGTCCACTCCCAAGTTCGCCGCGCCAAGATCAAGCGGAGCGCCTATCAGGGCTACCCGCACCGAAGATGTTTTAGACATACCCCCAGTATATATCAAGCCGTACCTGAAATTGGTTTTATGGCATAACCGGCCATTGATGTAAAATGAAGCACATGACAGAAAACGCGCCGCATTCGGGTCTCCACTTACCCGAGCTCGATGTGATTACCGTCCAGAGTGCCGGGTTACGGAAATTGCCTGATGGCACCTACGCTTCGACCCTCTACACCGATACCGATGATTTCGGCATGCTCGGCGGATTCGTACGTGCGCTCGCCGCCCAGGAACTCTATTGGCAACGCCCGGCCGTCCCATTTGTTTTCTGCAATGGCAAAAGTGCGAAACAGATTGCCAAATTCGGCCCCGACGTACCCACCGATGCCGAAATCTATGCCAAGGAATTCCAGGAAGGCATCGACGGTGACGAACGCGAGCAGACCCAGGCGCCGCAGATCTTGTTGGAGAATACATCGGTAAACACGGTCGCCAGTATCGGCAATCTCATCGCGATGTGCACCGCACACGGCTGGAAGCGCATGGGCCTGGTTTCGAGCGACTACCACATCCCTCGCATCAAGGCGCTCTGCGGCCTCATTTTTGAAAAACTGGGCGAAGAGCCGGTTACCATCACCTTTATGTCGGCCGAGGCCATCCTCAAAGAACTTCGCCCCGGTGTATACGACGAGGAGATAAACGCCGCGTACCGGACGCCTGCGGCCCTCGAAAGAATTCGAAATGAACAAAACGGCCTGGACGACATTGCGGCCGGGCGATACCACATCGGCGAGTTCCAGCTCGCTCCCACACAGCCGTAGACAGAAGAGTTATAATAAAAGCATGGAAAAACTTTTATCTATCACCTTGATTATCGGGTTTCTGGCTGTCGACTTCCTCTTCTTCCACGACATCCTAAAACCGGGCGAGCACATCACTATCGCCCAGTACCTAACCGGCGCCCTGAGCTTGCTCGTGTTTGCCGTTGCAGCGAAGACGCTCGCAACGCCTTCCGGCAAACTGCCTAAAAATTCGTAGAGCGATGGTTAAGGCCATCCGTACTCCTATATACTGAGGTCATGTACAAAGCCTTGATTACCGATCTGGATGGCACAGCGGTCCAGATCTCTTCGGATGGCAGCGATATCGATGCCGCCACCAAAGAAGCGGTAAAAAACGCTATTACTAGCGGCAAAAAGCTGGCCTGCGCCACCGGAAGAGAGTGGTCGCTGGTCAAACCGGTCGTCCGCCAACTCGGCTTTACGGCTCCTTGCATTGTCGAAGGCGGAACTCGGATTATCGACCCGCAGACGGAGCAAACCGTCTGGGAGAAAAGCTTGGACGCCGGTGTCCCGGCGAAAATTCTGGAGATATTCAAAGCGGAGGCCGACCACGGCGTAGTGATGCGCTCTCCTGACGCGCACCGGCAAAAACTCGATGAGGTCGATTCCGTAGCCGATACGCTGCGTTACCTCTATTTATTGGCCGTCAACGAAGAGGTGGCGATCAAAATCTCCAACCGGATCAATGCCGGCACCGACGCCGTGGCGCACTTCACCCCCTCCTGGTCGGGCGGGAGCCTTGTGGACATACATGTCACCCACCCGGAAGCCACCAAAGAACACGCCATCCAGGTCTGGCAGCAACTGGAACACGTCACCAAAGAAGAAACCATTGGCATGGGCGATAGCGGCAACGATGTGCCGATTTTTCAGGCTTCGAGCTTTAAAGTAGCTGTTGGCAACGCCAAGGCCGGCTTGAAAGAACTAGCCGACTACATTGCGCCGGACGTGACCGAGCACGCCCTCAAACACGTTATCGACACCTTCCTGCTTCGCTAATTTTGTTTCTGTTTTCGGGTGCGCCGCCATTGCCGCGGGCGGAACAAGGCAAAAAAGTTCAGGCCAAAGCCCCAGCCGAACCACTTATGGGTCAACACCGGCGCCTCCGGGTTCCACATCCGTTGGCGCAATCGATCTTTGGTAGGCCGCCGCCAATCGTATGGCACACCCAAAAACTTGCCGACCTTAGGATCTTTCTGAATCATCATAACCATTATACCCCCGACTGTTTGCTATACTTGGCCTATGAAAGACTACACTATCTCCGAACTTACCAAAGCCGTCAAAAACAGTTTCGCCAAATACGATAAACAAGGCACCGCTCACTGGACATGGGAAGTGGCCGCCAAAGACCTGGCCTATCAGATCGGCAGCCTCAACAAAGTAATTTTGCAGCTCGAGGGCTATCGCTGGGCCGACGGCAAAGACAAAGAGACGCTGGAAGCCGATTTCCGCAACGAACTGGCCGACATTTTAGCCGAGGTGCTGTACGTGGCCGCCGAACGAGGCATCGACATGAACCGCGCCATGGACGAAATGGTCGACGACGATCAACGAAAAGTCAGCGAACGAACGAAATAGCTCTAAACGCCGGACCAGTCGTCAGGGTCTTTTTTCTCGAGCATCACGTCTTCGGTCTGGTCGGCAGGCTTAAGAATCTGGTTCACCAGCTGGTCGATCATGTCGTTGCTAAGATTAGCTTTTACGGCGTAACCGGCAATACCCATTTCGCGCAGGCCAGCCGGCGCATCAGCCTCATTAAGGTTCGAAATAATGTACACTGGGATGTCTTTGCCCCACTTGCTGGCGCGCATCCGGCGGAGAATCTCGTCGCCGGCAATATCCGGCACCATCAGATCCAGAAGTACCAGGTCCGGCTTTTGAGTCATAATGAAGTACAGTGCGGCGATACCGTCGGCGGCGACGACACAGTTATAGCCGACAATCTCTAGTCTAGTCTTATAAATGTCCGCTAAACTGACGTCGTCCTCGACAATCACGATTTTTTTCATGCCTGGATCAGGAGCTGGTGTTGATGTTGGTTGGGTTGGCTGCGGCTGCCCCATCGGCTGTCCGACAGGCTGCTGCATTGGTTGAGGTTGAGTTGGTTCCATACCCTTAAGTCTATACCGCTCAGCTTAGTTTGCAATGCCTCTAGGGCTTACTTGGCATTTCGAGAGGCAATAAACTGCGTCAGCAGCGCGGCGCCTACACATAGCGGAATCACGGTGGTAAGCAGCTTCCACAAATCATGCCCCTGGTTGTACCACACGGTTGGCACGGCTACCAGATACAACAGATAGGTCATATAGATACAGAAACCTTCCTGGCTGGCCGGCAAATAACTGCCCCTGACCTTCTTGAACCAGGCTTGTTTTTTGGTTTTCGCTTTCATGTTGTTCCCTTTGTTTAAGGTTCGCTTATTTTAATAGTAACACTTAGGAAGCAGGCGGTGGCGAGCCGAGGTCGGGCGGGCCGGACTTGGGCGTGGGCGGCACATTTTTGGCAACCAGCGAGCCCTTAATAGCGTTTGGGTATACCCCGCCATCTGGCGAAGACGGATTGGCGCGCATGCCGGACGGCGCGGCCGCGGCCTTCAGGACAGCCAAATCTTCCTGGGTCATCTTCGGCTTTTGGTCTTTGGCGGCGGCCATCTTGTACATAATCCAGGCCGAGAACAAAATGCCAAACACGCCAAACAGCACACCCAGCACCCGGAAGCTATGGCCGATTAACGCGCTCTTATCCAGCAGATTGAGCTGCCCGAAAACAAAATGCCAGTCGTGGATCGTCTGCTCCGAGCCGGACATCGCCCCGCCTAGCGACACCAGCGGAATGTGCTGCGGAATGGCATCAGCCATATAGTCGCCCACGCTTTCGCAGGCCAGCATCATCCACAAACAACAGAAAATACTGGCGAAATAGTTGCTAAACAGAAACGCGCCCTGCACTAACAAAGCGCCCAGCAACAATTCTGAAGCCGAGCCGGCTGCAGCGGTGATAATCGGCGGCAACCAGGCAGTCATGATATGCGCCATCTCGTGCAACATAAAGTCGAACGAGTACGGAATCATCAAAATGAACGACATCGGCCTACCCAAGTGGAAACCGAGCAGCTCAACGAAAACGTACAGTCCAAACAACCACAGCGGCAAATGCCAATACCATGTCTTGTCCTTGGCATACTGGTCGATTCGCGCTTTTGTCTTAGCAAAGGCCATTAGCATTATCATAACGCAAATCAAACGACTCTAAACATATTGACTTTGCCCCGAGTTAACCATAACCTGAAAGTAATAATACTGGGGGCATATATCATGAAGCTAGGATCAAAAATAAGAGGCTCGTTTGCCGGCGGGCTGGTTTCCGTTATGGCGGCTACGGCTGTGTTGAGCGTGGCGCCGGCTTTTGCAGCGCCTTTTAGTATAGACAACTTTACAGGGCACACGCCGTTTCGAGTCAAGCGGCACTCCTCGGTCAGCCCGGTTGGGCTAGACCCGGCGACTATTAAGGCAGTCTACAATCTGAGCGGCTCAGGCAGCGGCACGGTCGCGATTGTGGACGCATACCACTATCCGACCGCACTAAACGACCTCAACAAATTTAGCGCGCAGTACGGCTTGCCAACATGCAGCACGAACACCTGTTTTGAACAGCACGAGATGGCCCCAAGGGTCAAGACCAACGGCGGCTGGTCGCTGGAGGCTGCACTGGACACTCAGTGGGCGCACGCGATTGCACCGGGAGCCAAGATCTTACTGGTCGAGGCCCGTTCGGCCAGCGGCAGCGACTTACTCAGCGCCGTCAACTACGCACGCAACCGCGCCGACGTAGTGGCAGTATCGATGAGCTGGGGCAGCGGAGAATTCTCCGGCGAAGCCTCGTACGATAGCTACTTTACCAGCAACCACGGCGTCGCTTTCTTCGCCTCATCCGGCGATAGCGGTACTGGGGTTTCGTGGCCAGCAGTTTCGTCTAATGTTGTGGGCGTGGGCGGCACTACCCTCACCCTCTCCGGCGGCACCTTGACTTCCGAGACAGCCTGGAGCGGCAGCGGCGGCGGTGTAAGCCTGTACGAAACCTTGCCCGGCTTCCAGTCGGCCTACGGCCTAACCGGCACCAAACGCGCCGTCCCGGACGTTTCCTACAATGCCGACCCGAACAGTGGTGTTTCGGTGTACGACTCTACAAGCTACAACGGCCAAACCGGCTGGTATCAGGTGGGCGGCACCAGTGCCGGCGCACCGCAGTGGGCGGCTATCAAAGCCCTGGGCAGCAGCGCCAGCAACACCAAGATCTACCAAGACGCCAAACTCAGCAATAGTTCATCCTTCCTGCGCGACATCACCGCCGGCACCAACGGCGCCTGCGGCATAGTCTGCACCGCCGCAACCGGCTACGACACCGTCACCGGCCTAGGCAGCCCGGTCACTTCCGTCTTCTAGCTTTACCAAAATTAAAAAAGTTAATCCGGCTACTCCGACAAGCACAATCTGTTCTAAGCCATCTCTATCAACTCTCCCGTTAATAAACATTTCATGTTTTGCTGTTATACTCACGAATATAAGGTGAGGAGAGCACACTCATGTGGAGAGGATTTAAAACCTGGTTTTCGAGTTTGTCTGGCGTTGGCAAAGTGATTTTCGGCTCGGTAGTCGCGGGCACCGTCGGGACCCTCGCAGTCGCAGGGGCTAGCCCTCCCCCACCACCTCCGACTGCACAAAATAACAACACTTCTGCGAGTCAACAAGTTGCAGCCGACAACATAGAGACTAAGACCTTCACCGAGACGGAGGAAATTCCTTTTGAGTCAACGACCGTCAACGACTCAGCGCTAGACAGGGGTTCCACAATAATAAAAACCGCGGGTGTCAAAGGGATAAAGACCTCGACCTACCAACAAACCTACACAAACGGCGTGCCGGGTGAAAAAACGCTTGTTAAAGAAGAGGTCACTACTCCGCCAGTCGCACAAGTAACGGCCATTGGCACCAAAGTAAAGTCCAGCTGCGACCCAAACTACTCCGGTGCATGCGTGC
>DATJJV010000042.1:0-15630 GCA_035491975.1 Pristimantibacillus sp.
TCCTCGGCGGCAACTACGGCATCCCGGCCTTTAGTTTCCTGCCGCAGCTGACCGAAGAGAGTTGGGTAGTGCTGGAGCTCTCCAGCTATATGCTTTATGACATCAAGCACAGCCCGCACATCGGCGTCGTGCTGATGGTGCAGCCGGAGCATCTCGACTGGCACGGCGACACCTTGGATTACTTCACCGCCAAATCGCATCTGTTCGAATACCAAAACGAGAACGACATCGCCATCTACTACGCCGACAATCTGGAATCGCACAAGATCGCCAGCAAGAGCCCGGGCCGCAAGATCGCGTACTACGCCGAACCGGGCGCGTATGTGAAAGACGGCAAAATTATGATTGACGAGACTGCGCTGTGCCGGACCGATGAGCTGAAGCTGCTCGGCAAGCACAACTGGCAGAATGTCTGCGCTGCGGTGACCGCCTTTTGGCAGATTACCCAAGCGCCGGACGCCATCCGTGAGGTTCTCACCACCTTCACCGGCCTGCCGCACCGCTTGGAGCTGGTGCGCGAGCTGGACGGCGTGCGCTTCTACAACGACTCTTTCGGCAGCGATCCCTTCGCTACCATGGCCGCGCTGGATGCCGTTCCCGGCCACAAGGTAATGATCATCGGCGGTTACGAACGGATGATCCCGCTCGAACCACTGGCTGAACATATCGCTCAATCTAAAGATATTCGTTCGCTGCTATTAATCGGCCAAAGCGCCGCCCGCGTAGCCGAATCGCTGCAAAAAACCGGGTTCAGCAACTTCCGTGTCAGCACCGCCAAAGCCATGGACGAGGTGGTGGCCGAGGCTCGCGAGCTAGCTCAAAAGGGCGATGCTTTGGTGCTTTCTCCAGGTTTTGCCAGCTTCGACATGTTCAAGAATTTCGAAGACCGCGGCATGCAGTTTAAGCAAGCCGTCCATGACCTATGAGCAAATACCGAACATTTGTCTTTGAAGACTACCATTTTGACAAAGAAAACGGCGTCTTAAACTTGCATTACGGCATGGACGACGCGCTGCGGTTTAGGGAAATCTACCGCTTTGACTTCGACTATGCGGATTACGATGAGGCCGCACTCGACCGCGCCTTCCAAGCGCTGTTTTTCATGGCTGGCGTGTCGTATTACAAGATGTATGTACCGCCGGAAATTGTTATCAAGAAGGGCGAACTAGACCCGGAAATGGCGGCGTTTTTCAGCAAAACGTACCAGCGCGGCTTGGGTGAATTCTGGTACCTCAACCAGATGGATGCGCACACGCCAGTTCTCTTTCCGCCCACTACCACGCACAGTCCGGCGCTCAATCCCGGGAGGACAGGGCAGGGGCTTTTGGTAGCCATCGGCGGCGGTAAGGATTCGCTTGTCAGTATTGAAATCCTGCGCGCCAAAGAGAAGATCACCACCTGGAGCCTGAACCACCGTCCGCAGCTGACTCCGCTTGTCGAGCAGATCGCCCTGCCCCACGCCTGGGTTGAGCGGACCTGGGACCCGAAAATTATGGAGCTGAACAAGCAAGATGCCCTGAACGGCCACATCCCTATCAGCGCCATCTTCGCCTGCGTCGGTGTCATTGTGGCGATTTTGGCCGGCAAGCGCGACGTGGTGATGAGCAACGAACAATCGGCCAACGAACCTACCCTGCACTATCAAGGCGTCGCCATCAATCACCAGTATTCCAAATCACAGGAGTTTGAGCGCGACTTCCAGCAGTATCTGCAGCACACCTTGGGCGAAGCAGTGCGTTACTATTCGTTCCTTCGGCCTTTAAGCGAAGTGCGTATCGGCGAGCTGTTCGCCCGGGTCGGATTTGAAAAATATAAGGATGTTTTTAGCTCCTGTAACCGGGCTTTCGTGCACACCTCCGACCACATGAGCTGGTGCGGCGAGTGCAGCAAGTGCGCGTTTGTCTATATGGCATTGGCCCCGTTCGTGCCAGCTGAAAAGCTCAACATGTTATGGAACGGCAAAAACTTGCTGCTTGATCCGGCGCTCGAACCCACCTACCGTAAACTCCTCGGCATCGAGGGTGATAAACCGCTGGACTGCGTCGGCGACATCAAGGAATCCCGCGCCGCTATGCGTCTGGCCCAGGAAAAATACCCCGAGCTGCGCGAAAAATACCACTTCGACATCCCCGAAGACTACGACTTCCGCGCCGTCAGTTCGCACGAAATGCCCGAGAAAATGTACGAAATGCTAAAATCGAGTCTTGTTTCTTAAAAATACTTAACGCATTAAGTATGGTGCCTGCGTGTAACGCTTGATCTCGAGCGCCAACTCTGGATTCCACATCGCACCCGTAGCAGATTGCACCAAATCGGCGCCAGCAATCATGTAGTCTCGGTAATCGTCGGGGTTCATAACTCCGCCGGTGCCGATAATCGCATAGTCCAGGCCCAGCACTTCGCGCAGGTTTTTCAACCGGCCGCACATCTCGATGCCAGCCCATTTGATGGCAACGCCCGAAACGCCAGCCTTTTCACGGCCGGGGCCGGGAAAGGCCTGCTTCCCCTTGCGATCGACAATCCTCGCGGCAATAGTGTTAATGGCAGTAATACCGTCAACGTACGGCCCAAGATTGCCCACGACTTTTTTGAGCAATTCTTCCTGGTTTGGCTTAAAGTAGCCTAATTTGGCCAGCACTTTGACATCGTTTCCAACGCGCTCGCGCACCAGCCGCGCGATAGCGGCGACCGCTTCCGGAGCGTAACAAACCACCCTCTCGCCCGCGATGTTAGGGCAGGATAAGTTGAGTTCCAACACTTTGGCGCCAGCCTTAACGCCCAGCTCGGCCGTGGCGGCAAAATCGTCAAAATAATCAGCTTCGCTAAAGCCGTCCTGGATGGTGCCCTGCACGCCAAGCATCAGCAACTGGCCTTTGCCAGCCGTACTAAGAGCTTCGGCAAAATCGGCGGTCCAAAAGTCCGCGCCCTCGCATTGCACAGCGCACGAATTCGCGATGGTAACGTTCCGGGGATCTAGATTTTCCGGCGGAAAACCAACAATTGGCTGCTCAGCCCGCTCCGGCGTCAAATAGCCGTCTAAATCTAGCTGCAATACGTTCGGGAAGGGATTTGCCGGAAATCGGACGCTGCGCTGCGTTTTGTAGGTAATAACATCGAAGCCGTTTGAAAATGCCGCCCGGACATAGTCGCTGCTGCTTGTCGCCGGACAGGCGGCGATGCCGAATAAGGAGTTTACTTCAAAACCCAGGAACGAGTGTTTGCTCTGTTGCGGCTTGAGGTTATCCCGAAGTGTCTTGTGAGGGTTAAACAGCGGCGGCAAAAAATCTGCCCGTTCGCCCGGCCTCATAACCGACCTCTTCTTGCCATAACAAAAAGTATGTGTCAAAGTATCGAAGATGGGAATGTGACGACGCCCGTCGTCGTCTCGCGAAGACTATGAGTGACCTAGCACACATCAAACAGCAGCTCCAAAGGTTTGGGCTTTCTGACGGCCAAGCTGAGATTTATTTGTTGCTGGTGGGCCACCAGGAACTGCGGATACAAGAAATCGCCGCGCTCACGGGCATACCGCGCAGTTCGGTGTACGAAAGCCTCAAAAAACTCTACGAACTTGGCATCGCCGAAGAAATTGTCGAAGACAACTACAAAAAAATCCGCCCCTACCCCATCGGCGTCATGCGCCATGGATTCGATGAGAGGATCAGTGACCTGCAGCGGCTGGTTACGGACTTAGACGACATCGAGCAATCCATAGAGGTAGCTGCCGCCAAAACCTCGTCCGGTGCGGCGTCAGTACGTTATTACAAAGGCCGGTCCGGCGCGCGCCAATTATTCTGGAACAGCCTAAAAGCAGATGATGTGATGTATATCTACAGCGAGTGGACGCGCGTACGCTACGTCGGCATCAAATACTACGAAAACTTCGTCGCCGAATCCCGCAAACGCGGCGTCCGCGAAAAAGTGCTGGTTAACCCCGAACCGCGAGTATTGGATACTATCGAAAAATATATCCTGCCGGGCAACTCGCCAACCTTCCGCACGCGGGTAGAAGACATCCGTGTACTCGACGAGAACATCATTAAAATTAAAGGCGAAACCTTAATCTACGGCCCGGTCTACGCTCAAGCCTACCTGAAAAACGTCGAGATCCACGGCTTTGAAATCGAAAGCCAAACGTTCGTCAATACCCAACGCTCAATCTTCGAAACCCTCTGGGACATGGGCATCCCAGTGACGAATTATTTCTCGAAATAGCGGTTGCGCATTCTAATATTTAGAGATAGCATTAGCTGGATGACTTTTGGGGAGAAGCTGTCTGCCGCTGTAGCAAAGAGTGATTCCCTGCTCTGTATTGGGTTAGACCCGGACATCGCTAAAATACCGACCAGCGTCCGCGACAAACCGGACGCTTTGTTTATGTTCAACAAAGCGATCATCGACGCCACGGCCAACATGGTGTGCTGCTTCAAACCGAACAGCGCGTTTTATGAGTCCTCCGGTGCTGACGGCATTGGCCAGCTCAAGCTGACCTGCGACTACATCCGAGAGAATTACCGAGAAATCCCAGTTTTACTGGATTACAAGCGCGGGGACATCGGCAACACCAACGAACATTACGCCAGGTTCGCCTTCGAATATCTGGGAGTAGACGCCATTACCATCCAACCATATCTGGGGAGCGAAGCCAACCAGGCGTTTCTGGCGCACAAAGACAAAGGCGTGTTTGTGCTGTGCCGGACCTCCAACCCGGGCGCCGGCGAATTCCAGGACGTCGAAGTTGGCGGCAAAAAACTCTACCAGGTAGCCGCCGAAATGGTCGCCGCTGAATGGAACAAAAACAGCAACTGCCACTTGGTGATGGGCGCACCGTATCCTGAAGAACTGGCCTGGGCGCGCAAGGCCATGGGCGAGGACATGCTGTTTCTGGTACCGGGCGCCGGTACGCAAGGCGGCGACCTGGCTAAAACCGTCAAAGCCGGTATTAACAAGCGCGGGACGGGTATCGTGATCAACTCCTCGCGTGAGGTGTTGTACGCCTCCGCCGGCGAGGACTTTGCCGAAGCGGCGCAGGCAAAAGCTACGAGCATTCGCAATCAAATCAATAAACACAGGAGGTGACATGGACGCGCGCAAAGAACTAGAGGCTAAAGGCTGTATCTTCAGCGGGCATTTTATCGGAACCAGCGGCAACCACTTGGCGGGTTATGTAAACCTCGACCCGATCCTGCCGCATGCAAAAATCGTGAAAGAGATGGTCGGGCTGCTCGTAAAAGAATTCGCCGACCAAGAGATTGACGCCGTGGCCGTAGCGGCGACCGCCGGCATACCGCTCTCGCAGTGGGGGGCCTATCTGCTGGAGGAGCTGACCGGTAAGCCGGTGTTGGGCGTCTGGGCCGACAAAACCGGCGACGGCGGGCTTGCGTTTGAGCGCGACGGTTTCGTGCAAGCGGTCCGCGGCAAGCGGGTTTTGATCCTGGAGGACATCGTCAACCAAATGCACTCCGTCAAAAAGGTTAAGGAACAAGTAGAAAAAGCCGGCGGCACGGTAGTTGGCATAGCCTCAATCGCTGCTAACAAAGGAGTTTCGGCCGAAGCTTTAGGCGTGCCCAAATACGTCAAACTATGCACCACAGCTTACGACGCGTGGACGCCTGAGGAATGCAAAAAATCGGGCCTATGCGCAAAGAAAATACCGATCGTGGAAGACATTGGCCATGGGCACGAGGTCAAAGCAACTTGGCCGGACTATCCAGGCGGCTTCGTCAAACTACTCAAGGATTAGATCTGGTTTTTGCCGTCAAATAACTCCGAGACCGAGCGGCGCTCGTACACCGCCTCGATGGCACTGGCCAGCATCGGCGCAACCGACAAGACCTCAATTTTCCCTGCTTTGGATGACTTAACGGGTAGCGTGTCGGTGACGATAATTTTCGTAAAGGCCGACTGTTTGATGCGCTCCAAGGCCGGGCCGGAAAAGATGCCGTGGGTGGCCACGCCGTAGACTTGCTTAGCCCCTCGTTCGGCCAGCAAGTCGGCAGCGGCACAGATGGTACCGGCGGTGTCAATCATGTCGTCGATGAGCACGCAGGTTTTGCCTTTAACGTCGCCGATCAGGTACCGCGCCTCGACGGTGTTACGCTTTTCAGTGGAGCGGTGCTTGTGGATGATCGCCATACCCCGGTCTAGACTGCTGGCGTATCGCTCGGTCATCTTGACCCGGCCGGCGTCGGGCGAAACGATCACCGCATCTTTCGGAAGGTTATCGGCCACATAATTTTTAAGTATAGGCATGGCTATCAGATGGTCGAACGGACCATCAAAGAAACCCTGGATCTGGCCGGAATGTAAGTCGATGCTCATGATCCGGTCGGCGCCAGCCGTCGCCAAGATATCGACAACCAACCGGGCGGCAATTGATTCGCGGCCGCTGGCCTTGCGGTCCTGCCGGGCGTAGCCCATAAACGGGCAGACGGCTGTAATCGAGGCAGCTGAGGCGCGGCGAGCGGCGTCGATCATGATAGCTTGCTCCATAATCGTATCGTTGATCGCTCCACCATGAGTCTGAATAATAAAAACGTCCGCCCCGCGGACCGACTCGCCCAACTTGCAGCTGATCTCGCCGTTGGCGAAGTTGCCAAGCTCAACCTTGCCCAGCGGCAGCGTAAGCGCCGCAGCCACCGCTTCGGCTAGTGCCGCATGACTGCGCCCGCTTAAAACTACGAGGCGGCGGGGCGAAACGCTATCCATACGGCCAGTGTAGCATGGCAGGGGCAAAACGGATCAAAGCTATTGGCATTCAGCCTGTGATGAGAGGATGTAAGACAAGGCCTAACGCCCGTGCGGCACTAGGCTGGCCGAGCGGCCAATTCTCACCGACGACCACCGCCATGTCGCTGATTGTGGCATGCTCGGCGCGTATCTGCCGAACAAGAGCGGTTAGCTGTTCGTCAGGCAATAAAGAGCCGCCCACGATCACCGCATGGCCGCGGCTGATGGGTGATTCGAGCCGAGGGACGCCCAGAGCGTCGACTTCCGCCCAGCGCCAGTCCGGCGGCCAAGGACGCGCTTGCTGGTCCTTCCATGTTTCAAGGGCCAGCTGGGTGCCAACCGCTCCCACGCCAACAATCACACTGGGAGTCGGATGGCCACGCCGGAATTCGGGACCAAACACTAATTTGGCGAACTCATGCCCGGCGAGCCGCGCCAATTTGGGATCCCAAGGGTAATCTTTCTCTTCCGCCTCCCTCAGTGCTTTAAGCTCGGCTTCCGAAAAAATCTCGGCCATGTTGCCCTACGCGACCCTCCGGTGCGCAGCGCGGATAGTGTTTTCGAAGAGGGCGCAGACGGTCAGCGGGCCGACGCCGCCTTTGGTGGGCGTGAGAGTTAGGTCGTCGCGCTCGTAGACTTCGGGGGCGAGGTCGCCGACGGTCTTGCCTTCTTCACCAGCCACGCCAGCGTCGACCACTACAGCTCCCTGCTTGATCATATCTGGGTACAGAATGGCCGGGCTGCCGGTGGCCGTAATAATAACGTCCGCTTGGAGTGTTTCACTCTTTAAATCGGTAGTCTGACGGTCGGCTACATGGACGTCTATGCCCGAAGCCTTGAACATCCGCTCCAATGGCGCGCCCACCAACTTGCCCCGCCCTACCAATAGCACGCGCTTGCCTTGTTGCAGCTCGACGGCGTAACCGGCCAGCAGCCAAAGGATGGCCATCGGCGTTGCCGGATCGAACTCGGCGTGCTTGCCGAGCGCGTCCACGTCCTTTTCCGGTGCCACCTGGTTAACCAGGTCGTCGGTCTCTTCCGGCCGCTCCAGCGGCAGCTGCACGATGATGCCATGTACCGCCTCGTCATTGTTCAGCTTTTTGATAAGCGCCGGGGCTTCATCTTGCGAAACGCGGTGGATATCGACATCGACGCCGAGATCGGCGCCGTAAGCTTTCTTCATCTTGACGTAAATATTGATGGTCGGATGCTCAATGGTCAGCACAATCGCCAGCTTCGGCTGCACGTGCCAGGCCTGCTTGAGCGCCCGGACTTCGTGTGCCTGGCGCTCTTTGATGAACTCGGCCAGTTGTTTTCCGTCTAAGATCTTCACTGGCCTCTATTGTAACAAGAACCGGGTCAATCTAACAGAGGTCGCTACAAGACGTTGACGGCACGGGCAGTAACCAGCACCACGATCAGCAGCGAAACCAGCGCCTCGATACTCATCAAAAACTTCGCCCGGCGGCTGAGCGGCAAGGTGTCGGTGGGGCTAAAGGCCGTAGCGTTGGTGGAGGAAACGTACAAATAGTCGAAGAAGGTTGGGAACCATTTGCGATGGCCGGCGCTTTGTTGTGGGAATAAAAAGTCGCGCGTTTCATCGCCGTTCCCGCGGCGCAGGCCCGGCCCGCCGTTGTCCATCTCCCAGAAAAACAATGCAAACATCACCAGATTTGTGATGTAGATGTCGACTGCCGCCAGCAATAGATGCGGAGCGTCATTTTTGCCGGTACTGAACAAAGCGGTTAACACCAGTTCGAGCGAGCTGACATTGGCCAGCAATACGGCGACGATCAGCGCCAGAATCACCACTCGGCGCAGCGACGACTCAAACACCGCTTTCTTTGGCGTAACAAACTGTAGCGCAACCATACACACCAGCTCCAAGGCCGGCAACACGTAGCGCGGCAACAAAGTAAGGCTGTCGGGTAATGCCAGCTGCAGGATAATCGTACCCAGCAGCACTAGCTGAACATGCCACAACGGATCCACCTCGTGGTGCTTGTCGCGGAACATCTGCATAACCGTAACTATAATCGCTTTGTTCAGATCTTGCAAAAACAGAGGTAGTTTGCTAGAATAACTGGGTTCGTTCCCATCGGGGCCCCAAAAATGCGCAGCATTTTAAGGGGAGAGGAGGACCCCCGGAGAGCTAGGTAGCGGGCAGGCCAAACTTGTTTTGGCCTGACGGCTTCCTAGCTTGGAAGGAGTGACGACGATGGGCCAGTAGCTCAGCTGGTTAGAGCGTCTGCCTCTTAAGCAGAATGTCGAGGGTTCAAGTCCCTCCTGGCCCTCCAAATAAAATGCCTCGGCAAAGCCGGGGCTTTTTATTTGCCCGCCGAGACGAGCTGGGCTCCTCGACAGGGGTTTTGCAAGCCAATGCCGTGGTCGGGAGTCGTCGGGCAAAATCGCCGGCAGGTGCTCGCATCGAGGACGATCTTGCGAAGAAGCGGAAATACAGCCGGAGCACCCGTCTCTCCCCCCTACTTGTTATTTTATAGTTCTTATGTTATAATTAACAAACTATGTCTGTCGAGCGTTTCCGCGGAGAGCACTTCTTCCTGAGCAACATGTATCCTCTCGCCGTGCCCATTAGTTCAGAGGTAGGCCTGCTCGTCCCAACTTCTGAACACGCCTATCAGTCGGCAAAATTCGTCGATCCTGAAGCTCAGTATCTGATCGCTTCACTGGAAACCGGGAAAGAGGCAAAGAGGGCTGCCCACCGGCTTGAAGAGCAAGGCGCTGTTTTGCGTGCCGATTGGGATGTCGCTAAAGCAGGCATCATGCTAACAATTGTCCGCGACAAGTTTACCCGCAACGCCGACATCGCCGAAATGCTTCTTGCAACCGGTAATGAAGAACTCGTGGAAGGCAACCCATGGGGCGATCGCTTCTGGGGTGTTGATCCTGTCGGCTCAAGGAACGGGCTCAACCACATGGGCAAGATTTTAATGATTGTAAGAGATGAGCTGAAGCCCGCTGCTTTAGCTTTGTGACAGTCGTTACTGGCTTTCTCTAATTCCTTATCTACCAAACCCCAATCGTGCAATCCAATCAAATCAAGTGTATAATTTATCGTCTCTCGTGCTAGCGCGGAGGTGAGGAACGAATGTATCTACAAGCAGGTTTATTCTTTTACAAATTTCGGCTTGTTTTCGCCAGCCTGCTAACCCTCGCCTTTCTGCTGCTTACCTCGGCGGTCGTCACCGTTGCCGGGTCTGGGACCGTCCTGGCGACCGCTGTCCCGTCCTCCCGCGTACCGGAGTCGAGCATGTCGGGCACACCGAATGCTGTCACTGACGCGGCAGCCGGCTTTGTGACCTGGTCCCAGCGTGCCATGCTCTCGACGGGCGGGGCTCTCTACAGAAGTTGCCGATCGATAACTGACGCAACCGCCCAGAGCGGACGGTCTATCGCCCATGCCGGCACCATTGTCGCCAGCGGCGTGTGGAGCGGCACGACATTCGTCGCCCGCGGATTTGGCAGCAGCGTTCTGTTTGTCCTTCGTATCCCTGCTAACCTCTTAAAACCAGTAACTCACGTCAGTTCGGTGAGCGCACACGCCGTCGTTACGCCGGCCGATGACAAAGCATTGCCGGTCATCGACAGCGAAACATCCGCCGCGGTACTAGCACAATTTAATACTAAGCAACAAGAGGAAATCGCCAGCTTGATGGCGGCCCAGGTGGTGGCCAACCGGAACTTGGGCGGCTCGGTCGTGGCCGGTGATCCGCACCACGGCGGCTACCCTGCAGAGCTCGACAACGCCGCCCAGGACAGCAAGACGGACAACTGGGGCATGTATAACCGCGAATGCGTCAGCTACGCTGCTTGGAAAGTCTACCAAACCTATGGCGACATGCCGTATTGGGGCGGCGTCGGCAATGCCAACCTGTGGGTGCGTAATGCCAAAGCCGCCAGCATCCCAACTGGCGCAGTGCCGAAGATCCACTCCGTAGCCATCTCTACTGGCGGCTATTACGGCCACGCAGCCTGGGTTCAGGAGGTGAAAGGCGACATGATCTACGTCAGCCAATACAACTACGACCTGCATGGCCACTACAGCGAAATGTGGGTCAAAAGCAGCAACTTCACCTACATTTATTTCAAATAGCCTCAGAAGCTACAACAGATGCGTCAGGCGGTCGTGCATTGTGGGGCCCTGGCTGCCGCTGCAGGTTTTAGGGTCTGGAGTGTTGTCGTAGTGGGCGGCGGTGCTGGGGACTGCGGCAAACTCTTGCTTGATCGTCGCACCGCTCTGGTCGCCAAAGCTTAACAGCAGCCGATCCTGGTCTTTGATGACCGTATTGGCAAAGTTGCCCAAGCCGGTGTAATCCTGGCCATTCAGTATGATGTGCAACTTGTGGTCGGCGCTGGCGTTGTAGACGGTGCCGTCCGGCGCCTGCAACATGTCGTTGCCGAGCGTCCAGCCGAGGTTGCTCAAAAACTGCCCCCACGTCACGGCATGGTCTTCAACGTGGACAACGTTGTTGATGTTGTCGTGCATGTGGGCTCGCTCACCCGGTATATCTTCGTTGTCGGTAGTACACATTTCGACTTCGGTGTAATACTTAGCGCCCTTGAACTCCTCGCGCTGCCCGTTAACGTAGAGCGCAAAGTTGGCGTGGTAGTGGACGCCGTCGGGCTTTTTGTAGGTGAAGAATCGGAAACCGAGCACTACAGCCGCCCCCAATATCAAACAGACTGCGGCAATCAGCCACCTGGACTTTATTACTGACTTATAATCTGCCATGAATCCCCCAAATCTTTTACGCTGGCATGATACGCCTGACATGCTTGCTCCGCAAGTGCACGAGTCACAGTGATCTACCCCACAGACAGACGGCCGCAAAATGCTTACCATTCCAGTGTAACGGAGATTGCGTATGGCAGCCAAAAATCCGGGTTATTCAGCGGCACCCGGCCCCGTGTACGGCCTGGGGCTTATTGGCTCTGTGGTTTACTTTATCCAGCACACCTCCGGGTTTTGGCCAACTATACTGGGCATCCTGAAAGCGTTTGTGTGGCCAGCCTTGCTTGCCTATAAGTTTCTGCAGTTTTTCAGGATGTAGCTCCGGCCGTATTGTTGAAATTCTCATAGCGTATTGTTCCCTTGGTGGCGAATAATGTCAGGCTTAGGAGGGGAGAATATGCATTTCAAAGATCGCAAGGAAGCGGGCGAATTGCTCGCTGATGCACTTATGGAGTACAAGGACACCGGAGTTGTGGTCTACGCTTTGCCGCGAGGCGGCGTGATACTCGGGGCGGAAATTGCCCGACGGTTGAAAGCGCCGCTGGATATTGTGGTGCCGCGTAAAATCGGACACCCGGACCAGCCGGAATACGGCGTCTGCGCCGTGACCGAGGACGGCCACCTGGTGTGCAGCAAGGACGAGATTGCCAAGCTTAGCCCAGCCTGGCTGACTGCCGAAGTCCAGAAAGAACAAGCCACAGCTCAGCGCCGGTTCCACGATTATCTGGCCGACCGTACTGAGGAGTTGGCCGAGGGCAAAACCGCGATCATCGTCGATGACGGCGTGGCTACCGGGCTGACAATGCTGGCGGCTATCGAGGAAGTCAAAGACCGCGGGCCGGAGCGCGTGGTGCTGGCCGCACCGGTAATCCCCGGCGACATCGCCGACCGGCTGAAACGCTACGTCGACGAGCTGGTGGCGCTCGACATTCCGGCTATGTATCTGGGGACAGTCGGCGCCTATTACGACGATTTCGACCGCGTCAAAGACAAAACCGTCACCAAACTGCTGTCCAAACAGCCGGCACCTAGCCGCGGATGATTATTCGCGGCCTTCCTTCAGCAGCGGTCGGATGTGGTTGAGCAAAAAGGTTGATCCAGTCACCAAGAGCACTGGCTCCGGGCGGGCCAACAGTTTGTCCATAGCCTGGCGCGGATCGGGTACGAACTCGTAGGCATCAAAGCCGGCCTCACGGCAGACGGCCGCCAGCCGGGCTTCGTCAAAGGTCGTATCCGGCGGGTCGCCCTCTTCGGCCAAACTCGTCAGAATAATATAGTCCAGCCCCTTGGTAGCTTCTTTTAAGCTGGCCGTTGTGCGCACCATCCGGCCTTCGCGGCTAGGCATCCGCACCAGCGCGGCCACCGATTGGTCCGGATAACGGGCGTGCACGCTCTTTAGGAGCGCGTGGAGCTTCTGCGGGTTGTGGGCAATGTCCAGGATAACAGTCCGGCCATGCAACTTTTCGATTTCCATGCGGGCGGGGATAAAGGTATGGGCCGCTTTGGCAATCGTCGGATCGTCGAGCGTCAGGCCGTCGCGCTCCGCAACATATTGCGCCGCGGCCAAACTCAGCCCAAAATTACGCCGCTGGAAGAGGGGCAAGAAATCGAACTCAGAGCCGACTTCGTCGGTGGTCAAAATATGCAGGTCGGCCTGCAGTTTGCGGGCCTGGCCGCGGATAACATCGATAACTTCATCGGGCTGCTGGCGGCAGAATACGGCGTTTCGCAGGTGGATAATGCCGGCCTTTTGGGCAGCAATCTCGGGCAGCGTGTTGCCAAGCAAGCGGGTGTGATCGAAACCGATATCGGTGATGATGCAGACCTTTTCGGGGTCGTCAAAAACGTTGGTGCTGTCGATCAGACCGCCGATGCCAACTTCTACCACGGCGTAGTCAACACGCCGGGCGGCAAATTCCCAAAAAGCAAAGGCCACGAACAATTCGAAATAATTGGGCACGACCCGGCAGTCTTTGATGCGCTCCAGGAAATCCCGGAAGCGGCGGCAAAACTCGGCTTCGGGCAACGGCGTGAGGCCGATCTGCACCCGCTCATTCACTTCATCTATATGAGGCGAAACGGTCAGGCCGACCCTTTTGCCGGTGCCGGCCAGCAGCGCGGCGGTGTAGTAGGCCGTGGACGTTTTGCCTGAGGTGCCGGCCACGTGCACAACTTTAAATTGGCGCTCAGGGTTGCCGAGGAACGCCAGCAGCTCGCGCATCGGCCCCAGGCTGTAGGCGGCACTTTTGGACGACCGGGGAAAACCCTCAATCACCCGATGGACATCGGCAAACGATGAAATTTCGCGGTTCATTACTCACCATTGTACCCGTGCCTGGGTGGGCGGTCTACTGGGGTCTGCCCGCCGATTGCGCGCTGGAGTTACAATAGATGCATGCATTGGGAGGGCTCTGCTTCGGACAAAATCAGCATCGGTGATCTAAAAACGATCACCACCTACCAGGCGGGCATAATGCAGTCGGTCGCCCACCTGGCGCTGCAAAAGCAGTGCAACGAGATCCTGACTCCTTATGGCATCACCAAATTGCAGTGGCTGATTATCGGCACCGCCCGCGATGCCGGCCAGCGCGGCGTCCGCGTCAGTACCTTGCGCAAATGGCTGGGCGTTACCCCTACCCACCTGCGCAATATGCTCCGCGCACTGGAAGACCGCCGCATCTTGAATTGGGGCATCGATCGGGCCGGACGGCGCTCCCGTCTGATACGCATCCATCCTGATTTTGCACCGGATTGCGACGAGATTGAACGCTCGTTGCGCAACGGCCTGCGCGAATCGATCTACTCGACCATTACGCCCATCGAATTCCGGGTGTATATGAAAGTCCTGCACCAACTCTCCCAAATGCAGTAGGCGCCAAGCTTCAGTTAAATGAAGAGATACGCGACTATCATCGCCAGAATGGTAATACCCAACGCCGCCCAGGCGTAATAAATAATCGGCGAGGTTTTGGCACCGCTGGCAGTAATGAAAGGTTTTTTGGTCGTCTTGGGACGCAGTTCGGGGTACTCCGAGGCCAGCTGGTCCCGGCGGCCCTGAATAACACTGCGCCTGATGGTGAGCAGCCGGTAGAGGCCAAACACAACCACGCCGGCGAAAAACACGGTCAGCAGATCCTGTTGGTTCTGCATCGGCGGCGATGTGTAGCTGCCGGTGTTGAGCAGAATCATCGTGAAGACCAACAGCAAACCGGCGCCGATGGTAAACACAGCCTCCCGGAAATAATTGTTGCGGTACTGCCGGTACTCGGCCTCGGACAAGTAACGAAGCGGATGTTTGTATTCTGCCTGTAGTCGTTCGTCGATAGGAGATTTCATGCTTTGCCCTTAAGCTCGCCTGTCTGTCTTCATGTATCGAAGTATCGGAAATTGGTACGCCCGGCAAGATTCGAACTTGCGACCCCTTGTTCCGAAGACAAGTGCTCTAATCCGCTGAGCTACGGGCGCGCTGGGAGCTTTGAGGTGCTCTAGGGGTGAGTATAGCAAAATTACTCCTTAGTGATAAGGGAGGCCGGGTGTGAAAATTCTGACATACTTTGAAACAACACCGCCGGACAATAAACCCCGTATGTCGCAGGGCGGGCACGAAAGCGATGCTGATTTTACGCCGCCTCCGGTAGATCTGTCGGAGGTGCGCCGGCGCGTTGGCTTTAGCGCTGTCAGGCATCCTATTTTTACGCTTGCAGCCATGATAGTTCCGGTGGGCCAGATACTTGAGGCCCTGCGTCCGCCACAAGACATGCCGGAAGATGAGGCTGACGACTATGAGGAGCTGATTGATAACACGCGGGATTTTTTGGCTCATATCGAGCTCTGTTTGGACGCGCTGTCGGGCGACCCGATGTTCGGCAATTATAAAAAATGGCTAAGCTTCGCCGAGATAACCTATCTTACCGGGCAGTACGTACTAAAAGACTCTGAGGGTCTGTATGCCGATGGCACCTTGAACGAACTGGAGCGCGGAGAGTTCATGGAAGAATTGCACGAATCCTCGATGCTGGTCTGTGATGCCTTTGACCGGGCGATGCTTGCCACACTGCTGCCCAGCCAACGCCGCGCGCCTTTCCAGCTTGGCATGCTGGCATCTATCCCGGCCGGTCATGACTCACCCAATTAGCTGACGTCGACCT
>DATJJV010000043.1:0-17330 GCA_035491975.1 Pristimantibacillus sp.
CGCGCACGCTCAGGCCGCCGAAGCGGTCCTTCAGTGCTGGCAAGGCCTTGGCGGCAGCGATACTGGCGCCGGTGGTCGTGGGCACAATATTCTCCGCCGCACTGCGGGCTTCGCGCAGATCCTTGGCCGGAGCGTCCTGTAAGACCTGACTGGCGGTATAGCTGTGTACAGTGGTCATCATGGCTTTCTCGATGCCGAAGTGACTCTCGATTATAGCGGCGACCGGCGTGATGCAGTTGGTCGTACAGCTAGCGTTAGAGATAATTGGTGTCGCGCCATCCAGCTTGTCCTCATTCACACCCAAAACAACCGTATCAGCGCCTTCGCCTTTGGCCGGCGCGCTAATAATGACGCGCTTGGCGCCGGCGTCCAAATGCGCTTTGGCCTTGGCTGGGTCTACAAAAAAGCCGGTCGATTCGATAACCACATCGACGTCCAGGTCTTTCCAGGGCAGCTGAGCCGGGTCTTTCTGGGCCAGGACTTTGATCTTTTTATCGTCAACGGTAATGCCCTCTTCATCGAAGCCAACTTTGTGGCTATAGGTGCCGTAATTGGTATCGTGCTTAAGCAGGTGTGCCAGCGTTTTGGTGTCGGTCAGGTCGTTGATGGCCACGATCTCCAAATCGCTACGGTCGAACGCGATCTTAAAAGCGTTGCGCCCGATCCGGCCGAAACCGTTAATTGCTACCCTTGTCGTTGCCATGAGTTGTTACCCCTGTTCTTACGCGTTACTAAAGCTTAAGCTCATTGTACGGGCTAATACTCTAGGACGCAACCGGCAGACACCATATCTAGTAGGGCTTAGGGCCGCCTGGCGGCGGGGCTTGCTGGCCAGATGGCGTGCCGCCGGTAGTTTCGTGCTGGCCGGGCGGCTGAATGGCCGCAGCCCGGAAGCAACTCACCGAGTAGGGGAAGTCTTCGGTCATCACATAGTGGTAAGAAGTGACTTTCTTGCCGTCAAGCATAATGTCGCTGACGATACCATGGCATTCGTCGAGGTCATTGGTAGTCAGGAAATTCTTATCGCCAACTTTCGGCCCGGTAATCGGGAAGCCGTCTAGGGCATAGCCGATAACTGTCTGAACGCTCGTGTCTTTAATGCAGCGGCTGAGGGTGTGGTAGTGGTACTCACCCTTGTTCTGCGGGTGGCCGTCGCACGAGTCCTGCACTTCCCATGCTCCAGCATCGCGGCCGCCGGCATCAAACGCATCAAACAACGCCACGCCGGTCGTCATCACGCCTACTTCCCCGCCCATACATTGCGGAGCGCCATAGCTCGGGCTGGCCGCCAGATTGTAGGCGAGCGTTTGAGTCGTAATCGTACCGGGGTTGCGGTCGTACTGATAAGCCGGGTCGCTGCTGGCAATCGGAAACGTGCCGGTGTGGTGGTCGGGCAAATCGTTGGTGGTCACTACCCGCTTTCCGTTCTCGATTTTAACGGTGATATTTTGTTGCCACATTACATTGCCCTGCACGGCCACCTTTTTGTTGATGTCCCACTGGGTGTTATTGTTCGTGAACCACGGGCCGCGCACTTGAGCGCCCGCCTGACTGGCCGGCACAAAATTGGCATTGCAGACATAGACATAGCCCTTCTTGGCGCCATCGGTGACATATTTGTTGTCGCCCACGGGCAGCAAGCCATTGGCATATTTGTCGCCGTAATTCTTGGTTGGGTCGAGTTTAAGCCCGGCCGTGTTGGCTTGCTGGGCAGACTCACTGTTAGTCTGAGTATTCGTGGATATCTTCGGCGTTTGTGCCGATTGCTTGTTCGTGCCTTTAGTCAAAAACCAAGCAGCGCCCGCACCGCCAAACACCAACACCGCGGCAACAACCGCTATCAGCCATATTCTCTTGTTGGGCTGCGCCGGCGAAACCACCACGGGTTGCATCGGCATTTCGGCGTCAGATTGTTCGTCGGGCTTAAGTTCGCCCTGGTTATTTTGGTCTTCAGGCATATCCAAAATTATAGCACTAGCGCTATGCTTGCCGGACTACAGGAATTTTTTGGAGAAAGACTCGATGGCCTGGAGAACGGGCAGCATTTTTTTACCCTTTTCGGTCAAAGAGTAGATGACCGAAAGCTGGTCGACGGTCTGTTTCTCTTGGGTAATTAACCCGTAGCTTTCCAGTTTTTTCAGGCGGTCGGTCAGCGTCGTCGGGCTAATGTTGCCGAGCGCGCGTTGCAAGTCGTTGAAACGGTGCGTAGTCTCGCTCAGCACCCGGACGATCGATAAGTTCCAAACATCGCCGAATATTTTAAGAGCTTGGTGCATCAGATCTTGATCGTTATCTTTTGTCGAGTTGTGCATAAAAACTATTGACCGCTACATTTTCTGTAGTACTATGCTTGTAGTACTACATTTACTGTAGCACTAAGTATAGCTTACCGGTAAGTCGAACACAACTACTAAATCGCTGTGAAAAACCAGCGGGAGGTTAAAGATGTCCAGAGTTGGCTATCCTGCAGAAGTATTAGGATTCTCCGTAACACCGGCTATTCAAGCGGCCGACGTAGCCAGTAACATGGCCTATAGTTTTGGGCGGCACGTCCCTGACGGCTGGCGGGTCCGGCACGCGGCCGAAGGTTTGGTTAGCGCCCAGCTGTCGCTCCATCGGGCGGCGCCGTATGTTGAGGCAATCGGGGCGTATGACAACCCGGCCGCCCAGCTCGGCGCCGACTTGGAGGAAGTTCGCAGCGCGGTTGAGACCGATCTACTGGCGCAAAACGCCGAGGTAGACGCCGCCGAAGCAGCGCGCTCTGTCACGCCCGGCCAAATCGCCCACAGCATCGGGTCGGTGCTCGGCCGCCGCTTATTTGCGCCGCAGACCGATCCGCAGGCGCTAAGAACCCCTCTGCTCCGCGACCTGGCCGCGGTCTATGCTCGTCAGCGTCTTGGCCCGGAGGCGACACCTGCCGACATCCTTAAAGACAGGTTGCCATCGGCCATGATACTCAAAGCCGCAGCTCCAGAGATCCTTCAGGCGCTCGGCTTTGCCCCCGACCACCCGATGGTTGTTAGCGCCGACCGCGGTGGTTTTGTACGCGGCGCCGGCAAGATGTTCGCCGGCGGTAAGCTCTCTGCTATAACCCGGACGCCGGAGCTACTGCGGCATGTGCAGGCCACTCTGCCCCCCAGCGGCGAACAGTTAAGAGACAATTTCGCCAAAGTACAAGCTTTCTTAGGCACGGTCACCGGCTTGCAGGTGGTATCCCGGCCCGCCTAATAGTCCGAGCAAACGAACAGCGCCGCCGCCGGGTGGCGCTGTTTCTATTTGATTAGTTTGCCGTCGGAAATCTTAAAGGTCTTGTCGGTTTTGCCGGCAATTGACAGGTCGTGAGTCACGGCCAGGATCGTCGTCTTTTGAGTGCGCGACAAGTCATGCAACAGATCAAAAATGGCTTTGCCTGTCTGCGAGTCGAGGTTGCCGGTGGGCTCGTCGGCCAAGATGAGTTTCGGCTTGTTAGCCAAGGCGCGGGCAATCGCCACCCGCTGCTGTTCTCCGCCGCTCAAGCGCGAGGGTTTGCGGCTTTGCTTAACAGAATCGAGGCCGACTTGTTCAAGTAATTCCACCGCCCGCTGCCTACGCGCCGCGGCAGACATGCCGGCAAACTCCATTGGCAGCATTACATTTTCCAACGCCGTCAGGTTGGGCACCAAGTTATATTGCTGGAAAACGAAGCCGATAGTTTTGCGGCGATATTCAGTCAGTTGCGTATCGGACAATTTGGTAATGTCTCGACCGCCAACTACGATACTGCCGCCGGTCGGCCGGTCGAGCGCGCCAAGCAGGGCCAATAACGAACTCTTGCCGCTGCCGCTCTTGCCAATGATGGCCGCAAACATCCCCTCAGGCACTTCAAAATTGATGTCCATTACGGCGTAGACTTCGGTATCACCGGATAAGAATGTTTTGCGCAAATCTGTAACTTTCAACATTTTATTCTCCTCTCAACACTTCCGCCGGGCGGACTTTAGTAACCAGCCAGGATGGGACGGCGCTGCCTACGATGGCGATGAGCACTGCCGCGCCGAGGCCGATGGCCAGCGTATTGATGTCCACCGTAGTGGCTACATCGCCTACGATGTCGGCGGCGCTCTTCTCGTTGTCTCCGCCAAACCTGATGGCCCGGAAACCGCCGCTCCTCGGCCCGCCGCCCACGGTTACGGGTCCCCCGCCAGCACTAAACGATGGTCCGTCGTTAGAGGCGGAAGAAGACGAACCGGTATTCGAGCGCACCAGCGCGCCGGCGATACCATTGCCGCTGACGGTGGCGAAGCCGAAGCCGACGAAGGCGCTAATCAGCACCAGCACCAAGGCTTCGGTTACAAACTGACCCACGATACTGCGGTTGCTGCCGCCGATGGCTTTCAGCACGCCGATCTCGCGCCGCCGCTCGCGGACAATCATCAACATGGTTAGGAAGATGATCACCGCGGCCGCTGCCAGGGCGATAATGAAGCCTATCAACGAAACCCGCTCGACAGTCCGCAAGCTTTCGACCGCGGTCATAGCATTTTGTTCGGTAGTTGTTACATCGGCTTTATCGCTGCCAATCGTGCTTTTAACCTTGGTAGCCAAATCGGTTAGGTTGTCGACCGAATCGGCCTTGACCGCGGCGCTAGAGATTTCGTTGCCTGCCTCGCTGACGCGTTGAGCCGTCGCCAACGGGATGTAGAAAGTGTCGTTGCCGAAGTCGGTGCCCGAATCGAAGATGCCGGCCACCGTGAAGGTCTCGTTATACAACGTAAACGTGCTGCCGACTTTCAGATTATTTTTGGCGGCCAAGCTCTTGCCTACTACAGCTGAGTCTTTGTCGCTGGTGCTCAGTTGGCGGCCGCTGGTGAGCTTGATAGCCTGCCCATCCTCGGTCTGGCCGCCGGTAATGCCGGCGAAACGGATCGGCAGCTTAAAATTGGCCGGCGGTTGCATCGGGCCGTTACCTTCAATCTGCACCGTACCGCCAGCTTCGCCGCGGGTCACAAACCGCTTGCCAATCGTGCCCGGGTCAATCGACGACTCCAGGCTGGTCTCGCCCATCTTCTGCCCGCCGCCGAAAGCCTTGAAGTTGCCGGTTTCCGAACCAATGGTTGTAGCCGTCAGATTGAGTGTTTCACTCACGCTCGCCACGTGCGCCAAGCTGCTCACTTTAGCCAAATCGCCGGTGGTCAACGGCTCGCCGCCGCCCTGGAAATCACGCGACCCGGCCGGATTCACCAAAATCGTCGTGCCCACTTGCGACTTCACATTTTGCAGCCGGTCTTTCACGGCCTGGTTGGCCAACAGCATACTGAGCCCCAACCCCATACTAATTGCCAAGATCAAAATCACCGCCACCGACCTCACACCGCTGCGGAAAGCATTCCGGACGCCCCGATTAACAACACTCATGCTGGTTACCCTTGTTTACTACTATAGAATAAACCAAACAGACCTGAGCTTTGGCTGAGATGCCGTAACAATTGTGTGCGTTCATCAAACTGACGCCGGCAGCCGCAGTTCAAAAGTACTGCCTTTGCCGGGAATACTGGTGGCGGAAATTTTGGCACCAAGATTTTCGGTGAGTTTTTGGGCGATGGACAGGCCCAGGCCGTGGCCCTGGACGTTGGTTTTGCTGCGCGAAGTGTCGGCGCGGTAGAAACGGTCGAAGATGTGCGGCAACTCGGTGGCCTTGATACCGATGCCCTGGTCGCGTACCTCCAGATAGCCGTGGCCGTCTTTACGATAGCTGTGCAAGGTGATTTCGGTCTTTTCTGCGCTGTACTTGATAGCGTTGTCGAGTAGGATGCCGATGATTTTATCGAGCGCCGACTCCTCAGCCGCAATAGTGACCGGCTTCAGTTCAGTTTTGATAGTAATGTGTTTGGCATCGGCTAGCGGTTGCAGGCGCTTCGTCACTTTGGCAGCGGCTTCGTCGAGACGCAGCGGCACAAGCACCGGCGGCGAATCGCTTTGGGTGAGCGTTAGAAGCCCCTCGGCTAGGCCGCCAAGGCGGTCGACCTCTTCCAGGTTGCTGCGCAGCAGTTCGATGGCATCCTCTTTGGTCAGTTTTTTATCGCGCAAGCCGACTTCTATTTCGGCTTTCATGGCGGCCAGCGGCGTGCGCAGCTCATGGCTGGCATCGGCCGTAAACCGATGTTGGGCGTCGACCGATTCTTCGACCGGCCGCAGCGTCCGCCGAGCCAGCATATAGCTGGCCGCGGCACCGGCAGCAAAAACAATCAGGTTGAGACTCACCAGACGCATGATCAGACGGTGCCGGCTGTCATCCAGGCGATCCTGGATGGCCTGGCCGAACGCGTCGCCGGGCAAGGGGTCGCCCGGGTCGATATGTACCACCCGGTTCAAACCGAGTTGCAGTTCGTTGTGCGCCTGGTTGTAGACCCAGAAGCTAAACAACAGACTAATGGCCATGATGATAACCACATACCAGGCCGTAAGCTTCAAATATGCTGCGTCAAATACTTTCACTTCTTCGTGCCTAGCTTGTAGCCAAAACCGCGCACCGTGTGGATTAGCGGCGGTGCGTTCTTGAAGGGTTTATCAATCTTGTTGCGCAGATAGCCCATGTACACCTCAACGGTATTGGGCAGCACATCAGCGTCATAATCCCAAACATGGGCGATAATAGCGTCTTTGGTAACAATCGTTCCGTTGGTGCGCAGCATGTATTCCAAAAGTGCGAACTCGCGTTGCGTTAGCTGGATGTCGGCCTCTGCCCGCCTAACTTCAAACGTCTGAGTGTTGAGCGACAGGTCGTCGCAGGCCAGCACCGGTGACACCACCTGAGTGGGGCGGCGCAACAGGCTGCGAACGCGTGCCAATAATTCTTCGAAGGCAAAAGGTTTAACAAGATAATCGTCGGCACCAGCGTTGAGCCCTTCAACGCGGTCGCTCACTTTGTCTTTGGCGGTCAAGAGTAATACTGGCGTTTGCTTGCCGGCCTGGCGGATTTCCCGGCAGATCGTCACGCCGTCCATCCCGGGCAGCATGCGGTCCAAAATGATGATGTCGTACGGCTCGTCGAGCGCGTAACTCAAGCCCTCGTCTCCGTCAAAGCAGATATCCACCGCGAACGTCTCTTGCTCCAAACCACGCTTAATCGCCTTGGCAATTTTCGGCTCATCCTCTACAACCAATACTCGCATACCTATCATTATAGTCCCCCGCCTGAGAAATATCTGAGAAACGAAGCGCCGCCGGTCTTAACACCGGCGGCGCTTTTTTGCGATAATTTGCCTCCTTTTCTCTGGTAGTGATTAGTTTGCTTGCGAATCGGGTGGCGGTTGATCTCCGCTAAATGCATGCGGGTGGCGCATGACCGGACGCAGGTACTCCATGCGTATACCGTTGTCCTTGGCCCATTGTTGCAGATCCTCATGAATTTGCTTCATACCATCGTGCCGTTCCTGGGGCGTTTTGTCCTTCAGGGCGTTCATCTTGGTCTCTACGTCAGCCAACTTGGCCAAGATTTTCTCCTTCTGGGCTTCGGTTATCTTACCGTCCGTGACCGCTTGGCTCAGACGCTCTTCCAGCTTTTGCCGGTGCTCTGCCTGATGTTCAGCGCGGTTCTCGTCGAAGACGGCTTGCACGTCCTCCTTATTTAGATGAAATTTATCGGCTATCTTCTGGACCAGACTGCTTGCGCCGTCCGAAGATGTTGTGTTGGATGCGGCCGCCGCAATCCCCAGCCCACCTACTCCCACCACTCCCACCGTAGCGGCAACCCCCGCTACAACCAGTGATGTTCTTAAATGTTTCAAGGCCCTCCTTTGCTCGCTGTTAATTGCTATTGATGTTGCCACCTTCGCGGGGCAACAAAAACATACTAAACCGCAAACTTGAGAAGCGGCTGAACAGTCTACAACAGGTGATGCTTGGTAATAAAACTGAGCGCCTGGTTGAACGGCGGGAACTCCGGCTTGGCCTGCAATGCTTCGAGCTTAAGCCATTCGAAGCCCTCGTGTTCTTCGCTTAGTTCAATCGATGGACGGCCGGCCGTGCGGGCCGTAAAGAACAAAAATGTAATTATCTGGCCCTCATCATACACGCCAGTGCTGCCGTAGACGAAGATCGGGTCCTGGATAACCAGGCCGGTTTCTTCCTTGGTCTCCCGTATAACCGCGTCGGTGTAGTGTTCTTTTGTGTCCAGCTTGCCGCCGGGCAGATCCCACTCGCCGGGGCGGTTGGTGTCGTCCTTACTGCGAACCAGGCACAAGATCTCATCCGCGTCATTCTGCAGCAAGACTTTGGAGATGACCTTGTGTTTCATTACTTGTTGTTCCAACGGCCGATGGATTCTTCGATGATCTTCTTGGCAGCTTCGGCGTCGCCCCAGCCATTGACTTTGGTGCTGCCAGGTTTCTTGAGGTCTTTGTAATGGTTGAAGTGGTGCTCGATCTTTTGCTTCCAGCGGTCGCCGAGGTCATCCAGGGTGTTGATACTGTCACCGGTGTCACGGTCGTCGGCCGGTACCACAATAATCTTGTGATCGGCGTCGCCGTCGTCGGTAAAGTCGAGCACGCCGATAACCTTAGCTTCCAGCCAAACGCCGGTCGGAATCGGCTCGTTGCAAACTACCAGCACGTCGAGCTCGTCGCCGTCCTCGTCAACTGTCTGCGGGATAAAACCGTAGTTGACCGGTTTGGCGAAGATCGACGGCTCAACGCGGTCCAGCATAAAGGCGGCGCGCTTGCGGTCCCACTCAACTTTGAGGAACGAACCTTGCGGGATTTCGACGACCACGTTCACGCTGCCGTTCTGCCAGTCGCCCGGAGTAAGTACTTGGTTAAAATCTGCCATCAGAAATATCTCCTTTTCTTCGAGATTTATTGTACACTAAAGAGAAGTTACCGTATAACCTATGATAAAAATTATTGGTCACCGCGGCGCGGCTGGTATAGAGCTTGAAAACAGCGCCAGCAGCATCAAAGCAGCGCTAAAACTGCCGCTTGACGGCATCGAGTTTGACGTGCGCCGCACCAAGGATGGCAAACTCATTGTGCTGCACGATTGGCACACCGGCCGTGTCGCCACCGAAAAACGCTTTGTGGTTGAGAGCACCCTGGCCGAACTACAGACGCTTAAGCTCAAAAACGGCCAGCATATCATGACGCTGGAGGAAACGCTGGGACTCATCGGCACTTCTATGCCCATCGTCCTGGACATTAAAGATTTCGGGGTCAGCGAAGAGCTCCAGCGTACGCTTCAAGAGTACCCTAAATTGCGCATCACCATCACCTCGCGCAAATATAATGAGTTGCAGAGCATCCATTACCTCATGCCCGCCTTGCCCTTCCTGGCCCAATCGCATGTTAGCCCAACCGACGTGGTATATCGTGCCCGCCAGATGCATGCCACCGGCATCTCCATCAACAAATGGCTGATTAACCCAATTACCTACCACATGGCCAAACGCTTTAAGCTGGAAGTGGGGGTATATACGGTGAACAGCCCGCTATTGATGCGCTTGATCACTCGTCTCTACCCTGATATCACTATATATACGGATCACCCGGAACGTTTTGTTAGAAAGTGAGACGCGAATGAACGTAACTTTTGACCACAGCGAAGATATCGCGCACAACATCAAAAGTTTCTGGTTTAAACCGGAGCGGCCCGTCCGTTACACTGCCGGGCAATTTACCGAGATGTACCTTCCGCACGAAAACCCCGACGACCGCGGCATCAAGCGCTGGTTTACACTATCCAGCTCACCTGCCGATGGAATGGTAAGCATCACCACCAAATTTGCCTCGCACCAAAGCAGCACTTTCAAGCAGCATCTGCGCGAGTTGCAACCCGGCACGCCGCTCAAGCTAGCCGACCCGATGGGCGACTTCGTACTGCCCAAAGACACCACGATCCCGCTGGTATTCGTCGCCGGCGGTATGGGCATCACCCCGATGCACAGCATGATCAAATACCTGCAAGATGCTGGCGAGAAGCGCAACATCCACCTCATCTATGCCGTCACCGAGGAAGATGAGCTGGCGTTCGTACCGCTCTTTGAAGGCTACGACTTGAAATTTACACCAGTAGTAAAGGCCCCTGGCCCTGATTACAAGGGCCAGACCGGTTCACTCAGCGTCGACCGAATCCTACAGCTGGCGCCCGACGACGGCCGCACGCTGTATTATCTATCCGGCCCGGAGCCGATGGTCGAAGCTTTCTTCAATGAGTTCCAAACCAAAGGCGTTCCGAAAGACCGCCTGGTTGGCGATTATTTCCCAGGCTACCAACAGTTCTAACAGCCCTACACGAAGTAGGCTGGACCAGTGGGCTCGACTGGCGGCTCGCCGCCCTCGTCTCCCCGCACCCTGGTGACTATACAGCTAACACTTGCCCCGCAGACCAGCCGGCCGGTGCCTGCATCGATACGGCCTCCCTCGCAGGTCAGTCTTGCCTGTACGCTGATATCGTCGCCAATGCGCGGAACGTAGCCGAGTTCGCTGCCTGCAACGTAGCTGGTCGCCGCGATGTCTGCCGAGGTATCAGCTAGGCGTTCCGGAACACAAGTATCATAACAACTTGGATCGGCCTGAATGACAGGCTCCTCTATCGCCACCAGCACATACCGAGATGATTCGGCCATACTAACTCCTTATTCAACGAATCAATATAACCATACCGGGCCGCTAACCACAACTGCTTGTTTGGTTGCTTCCTGGCGTATTACTTTTGAGCGTTTTCGCCAGAGCTGATGTTGACCATCCAGTGCATGCCAAACTTGTCGGTAAACATACCGAACTTATCGCCCCAGACCTGCTTTTCGAGCGGCATAGTGACCTCGCCGCCCGCGCTTAAACCGTCGAAGCACTTGGTGAGCATAGCCTCGTCGTCGCCGGCCAGCGAAATGTTAACGCTATCACCAAAGACCACTTTCCTGTCGGGCATGCCGTCGCTGGCCATAAAACTGACCGTGCCGCTCTTAAGCGTCGAGTGCATTACTTTTTCAGCGTAACCGGGATCTTTATCATACCCAAAGTCTTTAAAACGCGAGATATCGAGATCACCGCCCAAGACTGACTGATAAAACTTCATCGCCTCTTCACAATTTCCATTGAATGTCAGATATGGCGTAAGCTCTGCGGCCATAGTGCCCTCCCTATGTTAGTAATTATTCAGTAACGGTGACTGTGCCGTGCATGCTGGAGTGGAAATTGCAGTGGTAGGCGAATGTGCCGGTGTCGTTGAAGGTGAACGTGTAAGTATCGTCTTGAGCCAGCGTGTCGCTGTTCATGCTGCCGGACGTGTCGCCGGTGACAGTGTGCGAGACGCTATCCTTGTTGGTCCAGGTAACCGTCGAGCCCTTTTTGACGGTGATAGCCGACGGACTAAAAGCCATGTCCTGGATATTTACCGATGTTGTGGCTACTGGCTGCTGGTTTGTGTTGGTGCCGTTATTGGTACTTGTGTTGGTGTTGGTTCCGCTGGTGGTATTGGTATTTGACTTGTTATTGTTGCGCATTACGAGCGCGGCAGCGCCGGCTGCCAGTACGACAACAACCAGAACCACAATAAGACCTTTCTTCATGATGTACCCTCCGTTTACTACCCTATTGTAGCACTCTAGGCCTGGTGTTTGCGGGCGTGTTCGTTGAGATATTCGCGGATACGCAAGGCAGCCGTGGCGCCTTCACCGGTAGCGCTAGCAATCTGCATGGTAGCTCCGCTGCGCACGTCGCCGGCAGCGTAGACGCCGGACATATTGGTCTCAAGCTCTTCATTGGTCTTTACCAAGCCAATCTCGTCCAGTTCGATCTTGGAACTCCGCAGGAACTCGGTGTTAGGCTTGAGGCCGACGAATACGAAGACGCCGTCGGTCGGGAATTCGACCTGTTTGCCGGCGGCCTTGTCGGTGCCAATAACTTTAACGACTTTGCCGGCGTCGCCGACGATTTCATCGGTCGAGGTGTTGAAGTGTACGGTAATTTTATCGGCGTGCTTCTCGCGGAGTTCGCGCTGTAAAATCTCGGAAGCGCGCATTTTGTCGGAGCGCACCAAAAGGTCAATGTGCGAGGCGAAACGAGTCAAAAAGATCGCTTCCTGTACGGCCGAGTTACCGCCGCCCACCACTACCAACCGCTTGTCGCGGTAAAACGCGCCGTCACAGGTGGCGCAGTAATGCACGCCGCGGGCGTAATACTCCTGCTCGCCGGGCACACCGATTTTCTTGTAGTCGGTACCGGTAGCGATCAGGACGGCCTTGGCGAGCATGTCGCCTTCGGTGGTCTTGAGGCGCTTGTACATGCCTTCGTCAATGATTTCAGTAACCTCGCCCAACTCAATCTTGGCGCCGAAGCGCTCAGCCTGCTCGCGCAGGTTGTCAGCATATTCCAAGCCGGCGATGCCTTTCGGAAAACCGGGATAATTATCTACCCAGTCCGTGATGGCAGCCATACCGCCAACCACGCCTTTTTCCATCAGCACGGTCTCAATGTCTTCACGGGTGGTGTAAATTGCTGCCGACAAAGCTGCAGGACCGGCACCGACCATAATTACGTCGTGAATTGCTGCAGCATCAGTAGAGGTGGAATCGTCTGCCATAAACTCCCTTTAGTTAGGATAAATACTTTAAACCAGTGCCGGAGCCAGCTTGGACAGGTTGAAGCCGACCACGACTTCCTTGCTGTCGTCTTGCTTGGTAACAACAGTAACCGGCACCGTGAGGGCGCCGCTGAGGGCCAAAGCCTCGGCCTGGCGCTCCGGGTTGCTGTCAAGATTCACTACTTCGTAGCTGTGCCCCTTGGCGTCCAGCCATTTCTTAACCATGCCGCAGTAGGCGCAGGTGTTGGTGGTGAAAATAGTGATGTTCTTGACCATGGTACCCTCTCTTGAATATTGTGTTTATCTTTTAGCTTATGTTTATTATATGTAGCGTCTACTGTCAGTGCAATACACTACATATTGTGTTTTTTAGTACAATCTACCAAAGAACGTTTACTGCCCGACACTGATCAATGTGACATCAAAAACCAGTGCAGCGTTGGGCGGAATGGTGCCGTTACCGCTGGCGCCATAGGCCAGGTCGGCCGGAATAATCAGACGTCGCTTGCCGCCCTCTTTCATGCCGGGGATACCCTCTTGCCAGCCTTTGATCACGCCGCTCAAAGGAAAGTTGGCTGGCTGGCCGGTGTCGAGCGAACTCTCAAAGATGGTGCCGGTAGCCGCCACCGCGCCGGTGTAGTCCACAGTAACGGTGTCTCCGGCCTTGGCTTCTTTGCCAGTACCGACTTGTTGGTCGATCTTTTGTAGCTCCGATACACTGGAGACCGGCGTAAAGCCAGCCATCTGCGTACCCTTCAGGGGCTTGTTGGATTGTGTTGAGTTACCAGTTTGCTGGTTCACGGCTTTTGCCTCCTTATTGTCTTTATAGAATTGCCAAATCACCACAAAGCTTAGACCAAAAGACGTAACAAAAAAAGCGACTGCCAACACTATCGCAATAACCCGATCACGCGTACGCGCCATATATCCTCCATTCCCTCTTGTTGGCATTATTATACTCGTCCGCCCAAGCGATGCATAGCCGGGAACTGTAGTATTTTTGCCGTTATTTACAAGAAGAAAACCAGCATCACAGTCAGCCAGCCGTTAATAAATGTAAAGTAAGCCGGATCAGCACTGAATCGTTTGATAGTCTTGACGATCAGGAAGCCGCAAATCAGATAGAACGGAAAATTCTGGAAGGCCGAGATGTGCCATAAACCGTTCGGGTAGTAATAGTACAGGTATTCGCCGAGGAATAATTTGGAGGTTATCTCAACCAGCGCTTCCAGCACTAGCGCTTCGGCGGCGAAAATCAGCGCCAGATGACGCTGCTTGCTGATTGACCATTTGCCCAGACTGTCATGCAGCAGGTACAGATGGAAACCATAGGCGCCCCACAAGACCACCGCGTATGAAGAAGTGTAGGCGTGATGGATGGGCAGTGTGTTATAGCGCCAGAGCGGCGTGTGGAAGAAATGGGCATACACGGTGTCGACAAAAATCTCACCAAATACGCCAAGCATCGCCACTGTAGAGACATACAGTAGGGCGCGTGCTGGCTGGATTTTCTTGAGGCTGCGGGCAATGGCCGAATTGAAGATATAAATCCCCACCAACCAACCAATAGCAAACAATGTTAGACCGAGCGGCGTCATTGCCTTTAGCTTATGCCAGATAGGCCTGGCTTTTCAACGGGTTTAGGGCAACTCAGACTAGCGATAGGCAGCCTCCGCACAAGCGAAGCGAGGAGGACTGCTGCCGGCCGGCAAGGTCGTCGGACCCTCTTTAGCCGGCCAGGTCGTACTTCTTAAGCGCTTCCTTGCCCTGTTCGGTGGTGCGCAGATCCTGAATCTTGAGCAATTGCGCGTAAATGCCGCGGGTGCGAGCCAGTTCTTCGGGAGTGCCAGTCTCGTTCACCTTGCCGTTCTTGAGCGTAATAATCTGGTCGACATTCTGGATCGTGGATAAGCGGTGGGCGATGATGATCGTAGTGCGCCCGCGCATCAGGCGCTCCAGAGCTTGATGGACCATCACCTCACTCCGGCTATCTAAGCTGCTGGTGGCCTCGTCCAGGATAAGAATCGGCGCGTCCTTCAGCAGGGCGCGGGCAATGGCAATACGCTGCTTTTGGCCGCCGCTCAACTTCAGCCCGCGCTCGCCAATCTCGGTATCATAGCCTTTCTCAAATTTGCTAACAAACTCGTGGGCGTTGGCTGCTTTGGCGGCCGCCACCACCTCTTTTTCGCTGGCTTTGGGGTGGCTGTAGGCAATATTTTCGCGAATTGTGCCGCTAAACAGCGCCGGCTCCTGGAAGACCGTCCCGATGGCTGCCCGGAGCGAAGATTGGGTCACGTCAGCAACATTCTGCCCGTCAATCAAAATCCGCCCGCCGTTTACTTCGTACAGGCGCATCAACAGATTAGCGATGGTCGACTTGCCCTCGCCGCTCTCGCCCACCAACGCCACTTTGGTGTCCGGCCGGGCCGTAAAGCTCACGCCCTTTAGCACCGGTTTGTCATGGTCGTAGCTGAACTTGACGGCGTCAAATACCACCTCGCCGCGCTTTACCGCCAGCTTAGCCGCGCCTTGCCGGTCGCGCAATTCCGGAACCTCATCAATCACTTCAAAATAGTCTTTGGTGTTGGAGATCGCCCGCTGAGTTTGGTCCACCAAAAAGCTGACCGTAAAAATCGGAATGCGGATCAGCATCGCGTATTGAATGAGCAGCACCATGGTGCCGATGCTGTACACGCCATGTGCCGCCTCAATAAAAATGTAGGCGAAGACGCCAAAAAAGATCAAGTTTAGCACCAGCCGCCGGAACACGTCCTGACGGTGCCACAACCGGCTCTGCGGCCGTGTTAGCGAAATGATTTTGTCGTAACGCTTGCCCCAAAAACGCAGCTCGCGCACTTCCTGCAAAAAACTCTTGACCACCCGCACCTGGCCGACGCTCTCGGCAAACCGGCCGCTAGCGATATCCAGCTCTTCATTAATCTGCTTTTGGTAGGCACGCCACTTCACACTGGTCCGGCTGGTCAGCCAAATGTAGACCGGATAAATGGCCAGCAGCATCAGCGCGACCTGCCAGCTGTAGTAGGCCACGACAATCAGTGAAAAAATAGTAGTAAACAAAAACTGCAGAAAGTTATTGCTGAGCATCTGCATGAAGTTACCAATTTGGGCGATGCCGCGGTTCATGCGATTGATAATCTTGCCGGACAGCTCGGTGTCGAAATATTTTTGCGGCAGGCTAAGTATCTGCTCGTAGTAGCGCTGGCTGAGGAATTGTTGGAGCCTCGAGGACATCATGTCGCCGATGAAGCCGCCCCAGTTACTCAACAGTGTCTGGCCAACATCAGTCAAAAAGATCAATACTGCAAAAAGCACCACCAGCCGAACATTAGCCTGGCCGCCGGCCACAATCTTCGTAATCTCGTCGATGGCCCCTTTGGTAAACAGTGGTACCAGCTGGCTCATTAGCGACAACAAGATCGTAAAAAACGAGATGGCCGCGTAGTACGGCCACAAGGTCTTGGTAAATCGTAAGATCCGCCAAATCTCTCTCATATCTGTCAGTATAGCGCACTCCGACGCTAGGTGGTTGGCTGCGGCCTTACAATCCGGCTACCAGCCGCCTCCGCCTCCGCCACCACCGCCGCCTCCGGCACCACCCCCGCCGAAGCCGCTGCCCGAAGAACTGGCCGGCGCCGCAAAAGCATTGTTAATGCCGGATTGCAGACCGCCGCTGAGCGCCGAGGTCAGATAGATCGCGTTAAAGGTAGTCCAGTTACCTTGGTACCAATCTGGAGGCGTGACATATAAATTCTCAAACTGCTCGGCCCACTTTTGTTCAACTCCCAGAACCATAGCGTACGGCAGGAGTTTTTCAAACAGCTTGACGGTCTTTTCCGGCTCAGCCGATTTGGGCATGTACGGCGCGTCCGGGCTCTGCAACATCTTGATGCGCTCGGCCTCGGCGACTTCCAGATACATCTTGAGCCCAAGGATCGATTCCTTGGCGGCCACACCCTTTGCCGTCCGGCTGGGCAGGAACACGATGAACAGACCGGCCACCACAAATCCGGCAGCAGCTCCAAACATTGCGGCGGTCGGGGTGTGGAACCATGACAGAACGATAATTGCAAAGATGGCAACAAACCGGACCACCGTGAATATCCCCCAGCCGCTGAACGACAAAGGATTCTTGTTGAAATAGCCGCGCGCCACCATGTCCTTTTGGACGCGGATGCGGATGGCGCTAGCCGCCGATGCCAATTTGTATTTGAGTGCCGATAGGTCGACTTCCTGCCCAACCGGCAAGCCCGGGAAAACATCTTTCAGAATAGTCGATTCAAAATCGGTCAGGCCGGCCAAATCGCTCTTTTCCAGGCGCAGCCGGTAGGCAGTGACGTCCGGCAATAGTTTGCGGTCTTTCTTGGTTTGAATAATGGTGATGTAGCCGCGGATCGCCAGGTCAATGATGGTGGCGGTGATATCGCGGTTGTCGGTCTTAAAGTCGACAATGGTTCCAGCCTCCAGCGGACGCAAACCGTCAGGCGCCTCATATTCCGGAACGATCACTCCCCGGCCCTTCGCGTCGCGGCCGCGGCGGAACCATAGCACTGCGCCCGAACCGGCAATCAACAAGAACGGCACGGCGAACGGCCAAACTGCATTGGCATGTTCGGCGACCGTCTCCATAGTTGTCGAAGGCCGGAAAAAGCCGGGCTTAAAGCCAGCCACAATGCTCAATGTTTCGCGTTGATACAGCATCTGAGTGGTGACGACTTGAACGGTATGAGTGTTTTTATCGACGTTTACTATGCAAGGAT
>DATJJV010000044.1:0-6852 GCA_035491975.1 Pristimantibacillus sp.
CCAGCACGCCGTACTGGCCTACGCCACCAATACCAGCATCAGCGGACTGCTCCAAGATACCAACAACGAACGGGTGGCCGGCGGCTTAGCCGGACTGACAATCAATGCCAAGCTCAACCAGGCAGCCCAGGCTAAAGCCAACGATATGGCCGCCCGCGATTACTGGTCGCACAACACCCCTGATGGCAACCCGCCGTGGGTATTCTTTACTGCCGCCGGCTACGATTACCAGACTGCGGGCGAGAACCTCGCCTATGGCTTTGATAACAGCGACGACACCGTCGCCGGCTGGATGGCTAGCCCGGGCCACAAGGCCAACATCATGAACACCGGCTACGTCGATGTCGGATTCGGTATTGCCAACGCTCCGAACTATCAGGGCACCGGCGAAGAAACCATTGTGGTTGCCATGTACGGCAGCCCGGCCGCGGTAGCTGCCGCACCGGCAGCGCCATCAACTCCTAAACCAGTCGCCACTCAACCTGTGGCAACACCCACCCCCGCACCGACCCCGGCTCCAACTCCGGCACCGCAAAAAGAAGAGAACGCCACACCGGTAGCCGCGAAGTCAGATGGCTCAAAGAGCGCGCCAACACCAGTGGTCGCATCTCGTAAGGTGGCCCGTATCCAGCTGCTCTCCGGCAGTTCGACAGCCTCCTGGAGTACTTTCGCGGCCAGCGCCATCGCAACTGTTGCCATTGCCATCTTCTTCCTGCGCCACGGCTTGCTACTGCGCCGAGTGCTGGTAAAAAGCGAGGCCTTCGTGCATCACCACCCGTTCCTGGATATTGCCCTGGTGGCCGTGGCCACTATTGCAGTGGTCCTTTCTCGGACCGACGGTATTATCCGCTAGTTGCCTAAATAAGCGTGCTGCTCACCCTGCAGTCCGCCGAGCGTCGGACCAGAGCCGTTCGCCGTTGGCTGGACCGACGTTGCCGGCTGGCCTTGGAGTTGGCCGCTCAGCGTGCCTTGGGCGGAGTCTGCAGATTGGACGTTCAGCAGTTGCCCCGCCGTACCGCTGGCTGCGAGCGGCATGACATCGGGCTGGTTAACAGCACCGGGCATTGGCATGGTTCCGCCAACTGATTCGGCCGGTTTTTCCGGCCGCGAGGAGAGTTTTTCGGCAAAGATAAACCCGAGCGTCAAAAGAATTGCCAGGCCAGCGGCCGCTGCCAACAATGTTATGACCAGATCGTTCTTTGCCCGCATATACCCCTCTAACCCTTAATCTATCTATTGTAGCTTAATGTTGCCTGCACCGGCCAGCTCTCGCAGTTGTTCGAGGGCGGCATCTTCGGCCTTGATGCGCATTGGCAGCTTAATGATCTGCTTGCTATCCGGCGGGCCGAGCACCAGTACCACGTCGGTATCGCCGGGGTTTTGGTCGATGGCGTGCTTGAGCGACTTGAGGAGTGTCTGATCACCGCCGTCTTTTAAGCGGACGTAGACGCGCGCCGGCCCGGCGCTAGCTGCCACGGCCGAACCGACCGGTTTAAACTTCACCACACTCGCCTTTTTGGCGCCTGGCACTTTCAGTTTTTTGCCGGTCTCCTGATAGCCCTGGGCTTGCTCGGCAGTAATTTCGCGGGCGTCATCCACCATAATTTTTACTTCCTCGCCAATGTTGCCCTCGCGGTCTTTGGCCGAAACTTTGCCGCGCACCAGAATCACCCGGTCGCGCTCCCACAAGCCGGCGGTTTGTTGGTAGGCGTTTGGGAATAAAATTAATTCGACCTCGCCGGTTTTATCTTCCAATTTCACGAAAGCCATCTTTTGGCCGTTCTTGGTCATGATCTCGCGTACGTCGAGGATGGCGCCGCCGATGGTCACGCCCTTGCCGTCGTGATCGGGTTTGAGCTGACTAAGCGGCATGGTTTGCTCGGCCAGATACTTCTCGTACATCGCCAGCGGGTGCTGGCTCAAATAGAGGCCTAGCAGCTCGCGCTCCCACAGCAGCTGCTCGCGGGGATTAAAAATGGTCGCTGGTTTTTCCAGTGTCAGCTGGGGCTTGGAAATGTGGGCGTGCTCGGTAGACATGCCGAAGAGATCAACTTGGCCGCTCAGGGCGTCTTTTTGAACGCGGTTGGCGAAGGCCATGATGACATCGAGGTTGTGCAACATGGTGGAACGGTCGCTGTAGCGATCGAACGCACCAGCCTTGACCATGCTTTCCATGCCTTTGCGGTTGACGATGCGCGACGAGACTTTGGTGAGGAAATCTTCGAAGTTGGCGAAGCCTTTGTCGATTACGCGGGCGCGGATAATCTCTTCCACGGCACCAGTGCCCACGTTTTTCACAGCATCCAAACCGAAGCGGATGTCAGACCGGCGGTTATCGCCGTCCGGCACAACGGCAAATTCGTGGAACGATTCGTTAACGTCCGGCGGCAGCACATTGATACCCATCTTCTGACATTCGGTAATCTCAATCGCCAGACGGTCGGTATCGTCGAAGTCACTGGTCATCAGCGCGGCCATAAACGCCGAGGGATAGTGCGCCTTCAGGTAGGCGGTCTGGTAGGCGATCAGGCCGTAGCACGCGGCGTGAGATTTGTTGAAACAGTAAGCGGCAAAATCTTCGAGCTGCTTCCAGAATTTCTCCATCAGCTTGCGGTCGGCACCGTTGTTCGCCGCGCCCTCGATGAAGTCCACCTTCATCTTCATCATCACGTCGATCTTCTTTTTACCGATGGCCTTGCGCAGCGTGTCGGCCTGGCCGCCGGTGAAGCCGCACAATTCCTTAGAAATCTGCATCACCTGTTCCTGATAGACCAACACGCCGTAGGTCGGTTTGAGCGCCGGCTCCATCAGTTCGTGCATGTACTTAATTTCGGTCCGGCCATGCTTGCGGTTAATAAAGTCGTCGATAAACTGCATCGGACCGGGCCGATACAGCGCCACCATGGCGATAATGTCATCGAACACGGTCGGCTTCAGCTCTTTCAGATAGCGCTTCATGCCGGCAGACTCCAGCTGGAACACGCCCGTGGTGTCGCCGCGCTGGAACAGTTTGAACGTTTCTTCGTCGTCAAGCGGCAAGGTGTTGAGGTCGATATCTTGGCCATACACGCGCTTGATAATACGCAAGCAGTTCTTGATGATCGTTAAGTTCGACAGCCCCAAAAAGTCCATTTTAAGGAGTCCGAGCTCGTCGACCGGTCCCATCGGATACTGCGTGGTCACCACACCCTTCTGCGCCATTTCAAGCGGCGCAAATTTAACGATTTCATCCGGTGCGATCACCACGCCGGCGGCGTGCACGCCGTGGCTGCGGATGGTGCCTTCCAGTTGCATGGCCAAGTCGAAGACCTTCTTGGATTCTTCATTTTCTTCGTATTCGCGCTTTAGGTCGAAGTTCTCTTCGAGCGACTTCTTCAGCGGGATGTGGCGGCCCTGCACCGGCGGCGGAATCATCTTGGCTAGGCGGTCGGCTTCGGCATACGGCACTTGCAGCACACGAGCCACGTCGCGCACGGCGTTGCGGGCGGCCATCGTGCCAAACGTGACGATGTTTGCCACGCGGTCCTGACCGTATTTCTGGGCGCAGTATTCGATTACCTCGTCGCGGCGGGTGTCCATAATGTCGATGTCGACATCGGGCATACTAATGCGGTCGGGGTTCAAAAAGCGCTCAAACAGCAGGTCGTACTGCAGCGGATCCAGCTCGGTGATCTTCAAACTATAGGAGATGATCGAGCCGGCAGCACTGCCGCGTCCCGGGCCGAACACAATGCCCTGGTCTTTGCCCCAGTTCATAAAGTCGGCGATGATCAGAAAGTAGCCGTTAAAGCCCATGTGGTCGATCACGCCCAGCTCGTACTCGGCGCGTTCCAGCACCTCTGGCGGCAAGGTCTTTTTGGCTGCCTCCACACTCAAATCCTTAGCTTCCTCTTCGCCCTTTCCGCCGTAACGCCAGGCCAGGCCGCGGTAGGTCAATTTGTGCAGATAAGATTTTTCATCCTCGCCTTTAGGCACTGGAAATTTGGGAATCAGGATTTTGCCAAGTTCGATGGTTACATTGCAGCGGTCGGCAATCGCCCGGGTGTTTTTGATAAAATCCGGATGTTCGGCGCCCCAACGCTTAATAATTTCGTTCGGATCGGTCACATGCAGTTCAAACTCAGCCAGGCTCATGCGCTTTTCATCACTTAGGAACGAACCCGTCTGGACGCACAATAGAATTTCGTGAGCCGTTTGGTCCTCGTGTTTCAAATAGTGCGCGTCACAAGTTATGACACATGGGATGTCTAATTCTTTCGCCAACTGGATGAGCTGTTTGTTGGCCTCGACCTGCTCCAGCCACTTGCTGGGGTGGTCGGGATGGCCATGATCCTGGACCTCGATGTAGTAGCGGTCGCCAAAAATTTTCTTGTACCAACCAGCGATTTCTTTGGCCTTATCGTATTGGCCCTGGCGGATAGCATCGGCCACTTCACCGCCGATACAGCCGCTCAGTACAATCAAGCCTTCGTTGTATTTCTCCAGCACTACATGGTCAACGCGCGGCTTGTAATAAAAGCCTTGCATGTTGGCAATGGTGCTCAGTTTCATCAAATTCTGGTAGCCGGTGTTGTTCATGGCCAGCAGAATTAAGTGGTAATAGACTTTGTCTTTGGCCGGGTCTTTTTCGGACAGCGTCCGGCTGGCAACGTACGTCTCCATGCCAATGATCGGCTTGATGTCTTTGCCGCTCGCCTCTTTGTAGAATTCGATAGCGCCGCTAAGAGTACCGTGATCGGTTTGAGCCACAGCCACCATGCCCGCTTCTTTGACATACTCAACAAGCGCCGGAACCTTGGTCAAACCATCCAGCAACGAATACTGCGTGTGATTGTGCAAATGCACATAATCCGACGCCGTTAAATCAGTAGAAGCCTTATCCCCGGCCATACCCTCCAGTCCTTCATAACAGTATACCTTAGAACTCACTTGTCTGGAGTGCTTCTTTTACAACGGAGTTGCAAAGATCGCCTTAGATGCAATAATACGCGTTATGAGCCAGACAGGTTTTTGGCATGATCCGGCCGTTGCCGAGGCGTATGCCCGCCTCGCCGCTAGTCCAGATGATGCGTGGTATGAGCGCGAGGTCAATCGCCCATCTATTGCCGGGCTTATCCCGGCCGATGCTAGGCCCATTCTCGATGTGGGCTGTGGGCCAGGCCTCTCTACTGCAAAGTTGGCCGAGACATTCCCAGACGTCGAGGGCACCGACGAATCTGAGGCTATGTTAGCCGTTGCCCGGCGGCTACACCCTGACCTACATTTTTCCCTGTGGCAGGCGAACCCCGAGCCAAGCGAGATGAATAAATACGGTGCAGCCGTCTGTGCCCGGGTCATTGAATGTATCCAAGAAGATGAGGAGCTGGCGGTGTTCTTGGGCGGATTGCGGCAGCGGTTGCGGCCGGGTGGCACCCTCGTCGTTTCAACGCACCATCCGGTGCAAAGCGCCCGAGCCACCCAAAACTACGCCGAGACCGCGCCATATCAAACAGCAGACCCTAAGTATGGGATAGCTCCGCGTCTCGTCCACCGAAGTCTAGAGACATTGGTTGGCGCATTTAAGGCCGCTGGCTTTGTGTTGTCGCTGATCACCGAACCACAGCCAACCGATGAACAGCTTGCTCGCCATGCAACCGGTCCCAACCTGTTTGCAACTCCACAGCGGCTCAACATGCGCTTCCAAAAACCAAACTAGGCTTACTATATCTGACCAAAACGTTGTCCCAAGGATAAACCCTGGAACGACAATATGCCTGCGCTCGAATCTGCTCGGCTGTAGCCTGCTGGGGATTACGAAAGAGTCGGTTAGATCTCGGACCCTACGAAAAGGGCTCACAACGGCGCAGGAAATCATAAATTGTAGTCTTATCAACGGTAGGCGCACGGCTCTCGAAGTAGTAACTTCGGCATTAATATGTTATAGACATCTTATGAATGCCCCGGGCGCGGAAGTCGCCAATGAACACTATAGACAATACCTCGGGGTACGCAGCCTCCACCCCGGGGAGCTTGATGTCTCTTTAAGTCTTTTTAGGGATGGTGACGTCGAGCTGTATCCTAACATATACCCAGAGGTTGACCGGGAGGACCACTCAGATTCTTACGATTCGCTTCCACCCGAACTCGCCATAGTCACGCCAATAGACATCATGGGCGAAAGTCTAGATACGATCTCAGAGTTTATCGCAAGCGTTCGTCAGGCAACCAGTTGGCTCCCGGTGGCAGATGTTTTTCTGTGGTGCAATACCAAGGCTCTCGATGGCACTTATGTCGCACAGGCTGAGAATAAATTCGACTTACTGCGCGACAGGCTTCCGCGCGAAAACATTCACAGCCCCCATCTGCGCATTGGGCTTCAGCACAGCTACATACCAGAACATTGGGGACTGAACGAAATCCGCTCCGCGTCTATGGACACTTTGGGGTTGTTAGCCACTGCCCGGCACTTCCGACCTGGCCTCCCTATCCTCTGGTTGGATGTAGACACGCTCAACCTCGGGCGTGGCGTTTTGTATGACCTGCGCCATTCGATACAACAGCAACGTGCCCATTTCGTAAAGGCACAGTTAAAATTTGTCGATGACCGCCCGAACAAGCTCCCCCTGGCACAACAAACTGAAACGGATAAGGTGGCGACCATTTATGCCGAAGCAAGGTATTTACTGGAACGATGCCTGCAGCCGTCCGATAGCCGAGGCTATGTTGACGAGTGCGGCCTTGGCTTCATGTTGGGTGCATACCTGCTCTCTGGAGGAAACTCCTTGGCAGATCCCGAACTTGGAGAGAGCCGGACTTTACTGACGCGTGCGTCCGATCGTCTGGACACTTCTTCCATACCATTGTTAATCCATC
>DATJJV010000045.1:0-4395 GCA_035491975.1 Pristimantibacillus sp.
ATCGACCAACCGTCCGGCAATCTGTTTAGCCAGCGCTCTTTCAATGACCCGACACCGATTGCCACTAACAAACTCAACCCGGGCAACAGCTACCACCTGCCGGGGACTTCGCGCACACTTACCAGCAGCTGGAGCGAAGGCTTCCCGCACTACATCAGCACTGCGAGCGACGGCAGCACGACACCCAAGAAACACCTCAGCTGGGACTGGCGCCACCTAAACAATTTGCGCATGGGCCGCTACGTCGCCAAGGTCGTAATGGTATATAACGACGGCCAGCGCGACGTGCCGGTGATTGCCAGCTACAGTTTCTGGGTCATTCCATGGAAATTGATTTTGGGTGTCGTCGTTATCGGCGGGCTAATTATCACTGGACTGATTGCCTGGGTCAGATTAGTGCTAATGGGTACCAAGAAGGTGAGGAATTATGCGCGGCGGCGTTAAGCGGTTGGCCGCTATCGGCTTACTTTCGCTGTGCTGTATTTTGCCGGCTACCGGCCGGGCGCACGCTCAAACTGCCGGCATCACTGTAACGCCGGCGATACTAACTCTCGACCTAGCCGCCGGCAGCAGCACCCAGAGTGACAGCCTGACGGTCGCCAACCGTTACGCTGCGCCAGTGACCCTGAACTTCTCGTTCGAGCGGCGCTTGGGCCAAACCAGCGGCGCCGACCCGAGCACGTACTTGCACATCTCGCAGACTGAGGCCGTAATCGGCCAGAGCGAAGCAATCCGCCAAACTATAACCGTCACAGACAGTAAACAGCTCAGTCCGGGCAGCCAGCTGGCCGATCTGGTCATCACCCAAATCGCTACTGCCCAGTCGAATGTTGGCGTACAGGCTAGCATTCGAATCCCGTTAACTATCGTGAAAGAAGACGGCGCAGTGACCGCCCTGAAGCTGGCGGCATTCTCCGCGCCGAAACCCACCATCAACTTGCCCGGAGTCCTTGACGCGACCATCCAAAACAGCGGCAATGTCGTAGCTATTCCGCACGGCACCATCACCATCACCGCGCCCGGCGGGGCAGTCGTGAAGCAAGGCGTGCTCAACACCGAGTCTCGGGCGGTCAGCCCGGGCGGCAAGATACTGCTTAACGCTAAGCTGGTTAGTCTGCGGACGCCGATCTGGCCCGGCATGTACAAAGCAACCGTGAGCTACGGCCTCGGCGGCGGCCAAATGACTACCATGGCCAGCAAAAAATTCGTATATATTGCCTGGTGGCACCTGATCGTGCTTGCCACATTGCTGGCGGGCTGGTATTACGCTGCTACTCGAATGCCGATTAGGTTCAAGCAGCCACATAAACCGCCAGCCCATCATCCGCCTAAACCAAGGCCAAAGCGAGTACTGATTGGGAGGAACGCGTGAAACGCCTCGTCATATCTGTTCTAGCCGCTACCGCGGTGCTTTTGTTTGTGGTGGCGCCGGCTAAGACCGACGCCGCAATCAACCCGCAGATCGGTTTTCAGGGCAAGCTGACCAACACCGATGGAACCAATGTGACCGACGGCAACTACAGTATCCGCTTCCGGATCTACACCGACCCAACGGCCGACACCGGCACCTGCGCCAATACCTGTAAGTGGGAAGAGACTCAAGCGTCTGTAGCCGTAGCCGGCGGCATTTTCAACGTCAACCTGGGCAGCGTAACGACCTTGCCGGGCAGCGTGGACTTCAACGCCTCAGCTCTTTACCTAGGTATCAAGGTCGGCAGCGATGCCGAGATGACACCGCGTGTCCGGCTGACCGCCGCGCCGTTTGCCTTTAACAGCGACTTGCTCGACGGTCTGGATTCCAGCGCGTTGGTGCAACTATCGCCCGGCTCGCAGCAAACCGGCAACATCAATATTTCCGGCACGGTTACGTCTGGTCTCATCAACAGCCAGACCATTAGCAGCACGGCTAACTTTACCGGCACGCTGACGGTGCAGGGGGCCAGTTCGCTGACGCTGGGAACGGCCAGCTCCAACCGCGGAGCAATTATCTTTAAAAACGCCGCCGGTACGAATAATGTCACCTTGCAAGCCCCGGCCACCAACCCGGGCAGTTCAATCAGCCTAACACTTCCGAACGCCTTGGGGAGCAGCGGTGATTGCTTGACTCAAAGTGACGGGACGGGCACGCTGGCTTTTGCGGCATGCGCCGCTACGCTTCAAGACGCCTACGACAACTCTTCGTCACCAGCCACGATTACCACCTCGGCGGCCGCGAAAGGTATGCAAATTGTCGCCGGAGTGGTGCCGACAGCCAACTTACTCACCATCGACAATACCGGCCAGGCCGTAACCACCGCCAACGCTAATGGACTTGGTATCAACTATGTCGGCGGCGCGGCAGCAGTGGAAGCAGCAGGTCTGCGCATAGACTTCGTGCCGGGCGGCACCAGCGGCGGAACCTGGAGCGGCATGCGAATCGTAGCTAACGCCACGGGTGCAGTGAGCGGCGTTACAGAGTACGGCCTCAAATTGGAAGGGCCAACGTCGCCTGGCTCCGGCACGGAAACGGCCATGTACATTGGCACCGGCTGGGATATCGGCATCGATGTCCAATCTGGCGGGCTGCAACTGGCCGCCCAGTCCGACCCAGCAGCGCCAGCCAGCGGTAACTTACGCATCTACGCCAAAGACATCGCCGGCCGCATTTTGCCCAAATGGATTGGCCCCAGCGGTGTGGACACTCCTTTCCAGGCCAACCTGGGCTTTAACCGAATAGCTTTTAGTGAAGCTAACGGAACGGCGAACTGCAGCACTGGAGCGACAGGATTCGGATCGACCTCTACAGGTTCGGGGACCTGTACCGCCCCGGTGCCAGCCAGCACCAATTTAAAGACATCGACCAGGAGGCTGACCTTTAGCACGGGCACTACGGCAGGCACCGTTGCCTATCAGAAGCAAAACGTTCTGCAAAACTGGAGGGGTAACGCCGCTGGCTTGGGAGGTTTCTTCTTTACGACCAGGTTCGGAATCAATACTCTGGTTGCGGGCAACCGTGCCTTCGTAGGTATGGCCGACTCAATCGTCGCCCCGACCAACGTCGATCCCACCACAAACACAACTCCCGGCAAAATCGGTATGGCCATAAACGCGAACACTGGAAACTGGAACTTCGTGAACAATATAACCGGCACGGCCCCCACCGTAACTAACCTCGGCGCCAGCTTCCCGGTCAATACAACCGATCTTTTTGAGCTTATTATGTATTGTTCCCAAAACTGTAGTTCGATAGGTTGGCGAGTTACCGACCTTTCCACCGGCGCACAAACCAGCGGCTCGGTCAGCTCCAATATGCCGGCCAGTACCACCTTCTTGGCTCCCTTATTCTGGATAACTAACAATGCTACGGCTGCCGCCGCAATACTGGACTTTGGCGGCTGGTACATGGAAAGTGACAACTAGCATGGCCACCACACCCTCACGCACCAGAAGCATAGACGGGATCCGCCCCAGGCAGGGAACAACCCCGCGCTCAACAAGTTCGATGCGACTGGCCAGGCTACTCGCCAGGCGCAGGTGGCAGTTGGTGGTGGCTGGCATAGGAATCTTGCTCGTGGGCGCAGCACTCTTAGGGCTACTGCTCATGCACAAACATTCGGCCAATACCGCCAACCTGGATAATGTTACGGCAGTTAAGGCCAAGGTAGCGTCACACTACCTGTTACCCGCGGACGAAGAGCCAGCACTGGCCACGGTAACCGACAAAAGCAGGCTGAACACGCCGTTTTTAAAGACAGCCGACAACGGCGACAAGATATTAATTTATCAGCAGAACCATCTAGCAATCATCTACCGGCCGAGTATCGACCGCATCGTGAGCGTCGGCCCGGTAACAATCGACGCGCCGCCGCAAGCGACCCAACCGCAAGCCAACAATCAATAACTGCTAAGCCGCAGTGTCCTTTTCGGCAGCTTCGCCAGCTACGTTGCATGCATTCTCCAGATAAAGTGTAGCCGCCGCCATAGCTTCTTGGCAGAGTTCTTCAAAGCCCTCTTGTTGGTAGCCGTGGTCAACGCCCATTTCCGCCGCAGTGTAGGTTAGACGAAAAGCGACCACTACTTGGTCGTTGGTTAGGTCTGGGCAGCGTTCGCGGAGCACGTCCCCAAATGAGCCATACAACCTGTCCCACAGGGCTAGGATCGGGCCGAAGGGATCCGGATTAACCCGAGTGATGTACAAAAAATTAAACGGGCCGTTCAGCCGAAGATAGTTCATCCAGCCGCCCACCAACAAGGCGACAACCTCGCCCCATGATAACTTTTGGAGCATCGGATGGCGGCGGACCTCATCAAAAACGACGGTCATTCCTTCGATGTATAACTCGAGCAGAGCGCTAGTGATGGCATCTTTGTTGGGGTAGTAACGGTAGAGTGAACCGATTGGTATCCCGGCGCGCC
>DATJJV010000046.1:0-62297 GCA_035491975.1 Pristimantibacillus sp.
AGTTCTGGGAAGCAGTGCTAAGGTTGCGCCCCACTGCACCGGTTAAGGTGATGGTTTGTGCCATGGAACGTACGTTGCCGGTCACCGTACCGGAGATGACGATGGTTTGTGCCGCACAAAGTACGTCGCCGTTCACCGTGCCGGTGATCGTCACGTTTTGGCCGGCACAGAATACATCGCCGTTCACCCGCCCGGCCACATCAATCGTCCGGCCGGAAGCCCATAGGGTGCCGTCAACTGTTTCGCCGGCGCCCACACGCGTGCTGTCGCCGCTTCTAAAATTCTGGGCGTGCACAACTCCCCAAGAGAGGCTCAGCGCAACAAACACACCCAGAATCGCTAGCCCAAGTAGTCTCCGCATGACGCTACTCCCTTAAACTATAGGCAGCGTACAACTACCGCAAGAGAGCGGCAATGAGGTAAGTCACAACTAGGACTTAATAAGTTCGAGCCGATAGGTCCAGCCGGGCTGCCACTGCCAAAAAGCCTGGGTAAGCTCCTCGAGCGCTTTGCCGTTGGCCCAACGTTCCAAACCGTACTGGGTAGCACGGTGGCCAATAATTAGGATGCGCTTGCCGTCGTACTTTGGGAACAACTCCTTTAGGAATGCCTTCATGTAATCGGCACGCTGCCCTAGACTCTCCCCGTTCGGGAAGGGCTCGGTGATACGCTTGACACGCTCGGAGTCCACGAAGGCACTCGGCTGGTGCTCAAAATCGCCGTAATCGCACTCGCGCAGCCGCTCGTCCTGGAAGATCGGGAACCTATCCCCAAAGGCCAATTTGGCAGTCTTGTAGGCACGCTGCAGGTCAGAGGTAAAAATGGCGTCGAAGTGCTCGCCCTTGCGGCGCTCGCCCAACTGTTTGGCCAGCTCGATGCCCTTCGGCGACAGTTCGACATCATAATGTCCGGAAGCAATCTTCTGTTCGTTATCAAAGGTGGTAGCGTGGGATTCGAAGACAATTTCAACCATAGTGGTATTATAGCGGCATGGCCAACGCTGCACGCGCAATTATCATCCAGGGCGACAAGATGCTTTTGATGCACCGCAACAAGGACGGCAAAACGTATTACACGCTGGTTGGCGGTCGGCTCCAAGAAAACGAAAGCCCCGAGCAAGCCTTGGCTCGTGAAGTCAAAGAAGAAACCGGGCTGGACGTGACCAGCTGCCGGCTTGTGTACATCGAGGAACACGCCGAACCTTATAACCGTCAATATATCTTCACCTGTGAGATCGCCCCGCATGGCGGCGTCGCCATCCAGGAAGCCTCAGAGGAGGCCCTCATGAATAAATTCACTACGAATATTCATCAGCCGCTGTGGGTCAACACCTCGGCCTTTGGCACTTTGCCGTTCAACACCGCCCAACTCCAAACTGCTATAGTGAGAGACCTCAAAAAAGGCTTCCCCGACGTCCCAACGACATTATAGGTTCCGCTTAGTAGGTCGAACCGCCGCCTTTATGGAAAAATAACAGATAGATCAGACCGTACACAATAATGGCGGCGATCACGTATATCACCACCCAGAACCAGACTGGACGCTTGCCGTAACCTTTTGAAGGCTTTTGTTCGTTATCTGCCATAATCCAACTCCCACGAGATATTCTACGCCTAGGCAATCAGCGCGCATCGGTATTTCTCACAGTGTGTTGGGCTAAGCGGTACGAGGTTGGGCAAATTCGGCGGCCGGGAAGGTATCGTGCGTCTTTTTGTTGTCAGGGATGAACAAGGTGTTGCAGACAACCTCAAGACGAGTGTCGTCTTCAAGCGCCTCATAGGTGTGCAGAATGCCTGGCGGCTGCAGCACAGCAGTTCGGCCATCAAGCACAAACTCGCGTTCGCGGCCGCTAGGGTCGACACACTGCCAAAGAGCGCTGCCGGCCAGTGCCGTCACATATTCGGTACGGGCCCTATGCCACTCCTGGCCGCCAATGCTGCCCTGGGGAATGCCCTCTACCTGGTAAGAGCGCAGGCCGCGGATGTCCACGCCGGATTCTTCTTCAACTTGGTCAAAGGCGGGGTTGTCGTAGTCGAGCAAGGCGCCGATGACCTCTTTTGGCAGGGCGAACTGGACAGTTAGAAATCCGCCGGACTTGGCTCTCCATCGTCCGCCGACCTCCATAAACCGACTATTATCGATGACCTGAATGTCATCAACAGAGGTATTGGGTCGTGCCTGCTTTATCATAATCTAATTATTATATAACTTTAATGATGTCAAGTCAACTGCTCACGCGGAGGAATTGTTGCTTCACGCCGCGAGGGTTCGAGCATTTCGCTACAGGCCACGAGCACACCCGACCTTTCGGTCGGGTACCTTCTTTGTACGGCTTAGTTAACAAGGCTAGAACCTCATTATTGTATGGCGCTGCCGCTTAAGCTTTCTTTCCTCCTCTAAAAATCCACTGGACTCCATATTTGTCATAAAATTGTCCGTAGATTCCAAAGGGCATTTCATGAAGCTCTTGTAATCTTTTATTATTGTCACCGTCTTTAAGCTTGTCAAAGACTGGCTGTAGCTCATCATAAGATTCGCCAGTTACAAATATGGCAAACGTGTTTCCTTGTATCGGATCAAAATCAGGAGAAGCCATCCAATCAGTAGCCGATATTTCGATATTGCCGCTTTTTAAATGCGCGTTGATAATTCTATCGTGTTTTTCAGGCGGAAACTGAGCCTTCATTGGCGTATCACTAAGTTTAGTAAGCGTTAACTCGCCACCGATACATCCGTGATAAAACGCCATAGCTTCAGCGCAGTTGCCGTCAAATAACAAAAATGGGGTGCTCTGTAACATGTATCTAATTGTAGCAAAAGAACTTCGGTTCTGACATCTCATGGGGGGTACGGATGTGGTACGCGAAGGGATTATTGTTTCACGCCAGCTCGCCTTCAATCTCCAGAGAAACTGCTCGTCGGATTCTGCATATATTTGCTGACTGCAGACACCGAATCCGCCGCGGGCGGGTTCGAGTGCTTCGTCACAAACCACGAAAATACCCGGCCTTTCGGTCGGGCACTTTCGTGGTACGCGCGAAGGGATTCGAACCCCCGACCTTTGGTACCGGAAACCAACGCTCTATCCAGCTGAGCTACGCGCGCTTAATGAGACAAAACATTACGGTTTTTTCTCATCGGCCAGTCGGGAGAGCCGAGTCGCTGACGCGACCAAGCTGGCCTGCTCTTTTTCCCTACCCCGGGTTGAAGAACAGGGGTAATTGTACCATAGAATCTACTACTTTGCTTGGTCGTCTTTTTTTTCGGACGAACTGGGGAGCTGGCGCGGCTTGGAAGCTTCGAGGGTTTGCTGCAGAACGCGCAGCATGGCGTAGGCCTGTTCGCGGCTCATGCCGATTTTGGCGGTGGTCATGGCCTGCGGTGTGCCTATGCCTTGAGAAAAGCCAAAAATAACACCGTTGGCGTTGGCAGTAACCTGTACGCCGTCGCTATAGATAACCCGCGGATCAACCGCCATGATCATTACCATGGTGCGGTTTTGGTTGTCGGATTGCGAAGAGCCTCGGTCGTCGTGGTCGTGCGGCTCATCGTAGCCGGCCAACTGCCACAAAATAGCAGCGTCGTCGTCTTGCATACCGAAGTGGTTGATCAGCAGCAGCAGAATATCTTCACTCGGGCGCTCGCTGCCTTGCTCAATGCGCTGCAGCGACTGCTCGTCGATCTCAACGGCACCGGAAACTTCGGCCACACTTTCGTGCAACTTCTGGCGGATAGTCTTTAGCTTCTCGCCTAAATTCTTGAATGGTTGCTCTCGTTGCTCATCACTCATACCGATATATTTTATCGCCGATCTCAAGAGGACGCAAGGTCGTACCAGCGTAGCATGCGGTATAATGCGGTCATGGATATAAGGCAGAACGTCTCTTTGCGGGATCATTCTACAATGCGTCTCGGGGGAGTGGCGGCATACATGGTGGAGGTACGCAGCCGCACCGAGGTGCAGCAGGCCGCGGCTTGGGCCGAAGAGCACAATCTACCCCTGATCATGATCGGCGGCGGCAGCAACATCATCTGGCGCGACGAGGGGTTCCCTGGCCTGGTGATCGTCAACAAGATTATGGGTTTCGAGGAACAGCAAGAAGACGACGAAAATTATTTTGTGAACGTCGGGGCCGGTGAAAACTGGGACAGCGTAGTGGCGCGAGTTGCAGCCAAGGGCATGACCGGCATCGAATCGCTGAGCCTGATTCCAGGCACAGCCGGCGCGACACCGATCCAAAACGTCGGTGCCTACGGCCAGGAGATTGCCCAAACATTGGTGAGCGTCGAAGCCTACGACCGCCAGACCAGACAGTTCCTCAACATCCAGAATATGGACTGCGGCTTCGGCTATCGCACCAGCCGCTTCAAGACCACCGACCGCGGCCGTTATTTGATTACTGGCATCACCTTGCACTTATTGCACCAGAACCCGCAGCCGCCCTATTACTCCGCCTTGGAAGAATATCTGACCGAGCACAACATTCACGAACACACACCGCAAAACCTCCGTGACGCGGTGATCGCTATCCGGCAAGCCAAACTGCCCGACCCGGCGGTAGTGGCCAATAACGGCTCATTCTTCGCCAACCCGGTCATCAGCGAGGGCCAGCTTGCCCAGCTGCACGCCGACTACGGCACAATCCCCAGTTGGCCGGCAGGCGAAGGGAAGGTCAAAATCCCAGCCGCCTGGCTACTGGAACAAGCCGGTTTTAAAGGCGCCCACGACGAGCAAACCGGCATGGCCACCTGGCCTAACCAACCCCTGGTACTGGTCAACGAACACGCCCAGTCGACCGCACAGCTGCTGACCTTCCGTCAGAAAATCCTCGATACCGTACAGCAAAAATTCAACATCACTTTAGAGCAAGAACCCGAGCTGCTGCCGTAGCTTGCGAATGTTCCGATACCGGCCGGAAACATGCTTGTATGGCTTGGCATGGTCTGTTATAACGTGGGTATTCCTATCTAACCTCTAGGGGAGACAAACCGCTATGACCGAACCGAAAAACTTTCCTCCGAGGCAGGCCGACCCGGCCGAGATGAGCGCCCTGATGGGCCAACAATTCTGCGGCGACTACATAAGTCTGTCCCGATTCAACATCACCGACGCCGACACGGTCGTTCTCGACGAGGGGCGGCTGGCGGCCCTGGGCGCACAAACCGACGCCACCGCCTTCGACGGCGTTGTTGACCGGCTGTACGACTTCCTCGACCGCCCAAATCCTGAACCGGAGGTTTTACTGGAGCTGCCCGAAGAAGTCTGGCGCGGCGACCGCTTGCGACCCACCCACCAGAACGGTGTACTATTGCAACTACGCAATGCCCTGGGCATCGACCCCCGGCAATTCGTCCGCGACGACACCGTCGGAGAGGGGCCGCACCGCGACAAACGAGGAACGGTCATCCGGAAAGTTTCCTTGCGCTCCCAGGCAGACCTTCCCGGGGCCGACCCGCTGCCGCTGCTGCTTATCGAAGAGCACGGCGCAAAAATGATCGACGACTTGCTTCTGCCTATCCGGCGGATATCTCTCGCCTTAGGGCTGCCGGAACGCGGCGCAACCGAGGAAGAGCAGATCCGGGTGATGAATCTCGTGAACCGGTACAACCACTATGAAGGGCGGCTCGCCATGGACTATATCAGCGGCATGGCACTGTTGGGCGACACCCCTGAGGCCATCATACGAAGCGGCGGCCTCAACCGTTGGACGGCACCTACCTACCGCGATATCTGGCTCGCCACACACCTGCACGACCCGGTGCCCAGGCAAACCCGCGAAGACACCGTATACCTGAAGCGCTTCGGCAGCATCCCCCTGCGATAATCCTCTCTGTAAACAATTTGACAGACGCATAAGTCCTTAGTGACGTCTAATAAACGCATGACGTAAGCGGGAGGTCACTATGGGTTTGGCAGAAACACTTGAACGGCCGCGGCATGCTGCCATCGGCACAGACGACAACCAAGCAACACCCCTCACCGCTCGCGAAGAAAAGATCTGGAAAATATTTGTAGACCAGGAAAGCAAGGAACCTTGGGACGAGCCGTTTGAGCTGGAAACCGCGGCCCACTACCTCGGTTCGCTGGCCGGCGATTTTGACAGCCCGATCTTCAACCAACTGGCTGCCGAGTGGCAAACACGGGCCGAGCCGGACATAGAAAAGCGCACCCGGGATGCCTGGCTACTGTTCGGTGATGTGGATTTCAGCAACGACTATGTTGACTTCTCGAATGCGCGGCCGACAGTGGCGCCCGAAGATTTTGACCGCGATTACAACGAGCCGACACCGATCTGGGCCGGCCTCCAACAAGCCGGGCCGCCCGCCCAGGAACAGAATGCCGAACAATCCCGCCGCGAGGTGGAACTGCTCGAGCGTCTCAGAGACGGCATTGCCGCCCTACCGGGCGACGACTTCCTCCACAAATCGACGGTGTACTTTGCCGACCCCAACGCGCTGGAGCCGCTGCCCCGCCGGGTGCCTAGCGTTCCCCCGGGAGTGGATATTGCCGCGTAAAGGCTTCGACTTCTTTCTTGATCTTGGCTAGTTTCGCGTCCTGGCCGTTTGAGGCAATAGCCTGGTCGATCCAGTCAGCAACCTGATCCATCTCGGCTTCTTTGAGGCCGCGGGTGGTCAGCGCTGGCGTGCCCATGCGGATACCGCTGGGGTCAAACGGTGAGCGGGGGTCAAATGGCACGGTGTTCTTGTTTACGGTGATTCCGGCCAATCCGAGGGCGGCTTCGGCTTCAGCCCCCTTCACTCCCTTGTTGGTTAAATCAACTAACAACAAGTGGTTGTCGGTGCCGCCGGTAACTAGCTGGTAGCCCTTGCCCATCAGCTTGTCGGCCAAACGCTTGGCGTTCTTTACAATCTGGTGGCCGTACTCTTTAAATTCCGGCTGGGCCGCTTCGTGCAGCGCCACGGCGATGGCAGCAGTCTGGTGGTTATGCGGGCCGCCCTGCAGGCCGGGGATGATGGCCCGGTCGATCAACGTCGGCAGATTTTCTCGGGTGCGTTCAGCCTTCTTGAGCGGGTCGGACGGGTTGCCGTTACAGAGAATCATGGCGCCGCGCGGGCCGCGCAGGGTTTTGTGCGTGGTAGTGGTAACGACATCGGCAAAGCCGACCGGCGAGGGATGCGCGCCGGCAACAACCAGCCCGGCGATGTGCGAGATATCGGCAATCAAAAAGGCGCCGGTCAAATCGGCGATTTCGCGCAGACGCTTCCAGTCGAAGATACGCGGGTAAGCAGTCGCACCGACGAATATCAGCTTAGGCTTATTCTCCTTAACCAACTCGGCCATAGCACCGTAGTCCAGCAGGCCGTCGTGGCCGGTGTTGTACTGCACGGAATTAAACCATTTGCCGGAGAAATTAACCTTCAGCCCGTGGGTCATGTGGCCGCCGAAGTACAGGGCCATCCCCATGACGGTGTCACCAGGGTCAGCCAGCGCGAAATACACCGCCATATTGGCCGGGCTGCCAGAGTACGGCTGGACGTTGGCGTGGCTGACGCCAAATAACTTCTTGGCGCGGTCGCGTGCCAAGTTCTCCACCTTATCGACGACTTCGCAGCCGCCATAGTACCGCTTGCCCGGGTAGCCTTCCGAATACTTGTCGGTCAGGCGCGAGCCCAAAGCGTTTAACACCTCACGCGAAGTGTGGTTTTCCGAAGGGATCATTTCCAGGCCAGTGCTCTGGCGCTTCACTTCGGCGGCGATTAACTCTTCGATCTCTTTATCAACCATGTCAATTTCCTTTGGTTTACAGTTTGCAGATGGTTGCCGCCTCAGCTATATCATGAAACCTATTGTAGCAAGCCAGCCAAAGGGTGGTAAACTGGTTATACTAATCAAAAATAAACAAACCATTAAATTAGGCGATTGAACCGCTATATCACGCGTGATATACTTTTAAGCACTATGAATACGACAAATGAGAAAATTGGAAATTTAATAGCACAGATCAGGCAGGAACGTGGCCTTACCCAGGCCGAGTTTGCCAAACGGCTGAACACCAGCCAATCGGCGGTCAACCGCATGGAGCACGGCAAACAGAACCTGTCGCTCGAGACCATGGGGCGGATCAGCGACGTTCTGAACAAACAGCTTATTTCGCTGTCCGATAAGTCGGTGAACCTAAGGATCGAGGGCGGTCACGAGCTTTCCGGCGAGATTACCCTTAAAAACAGCAAAAACGCCGCTGTCGGCCTGCTGTGCGCCTCACTCCTGAACCTCGGCGTTACTCGTTTTACCGCCTTCCCCAAGATCGAAGAAGTCTACCGCATTATCGAGGTGCTGCAGAGCATCGGCGTACGCGTCAAATGGATTGGCAACGACCTGGAAATTAAGCGTCCGCGCGAGCTCAAGCTCGACCAAATGGATGCCGAAGCCGCCCGCAAAACCCGCTCCGTACTCATGATGATGGGGCCGCTGCTGCACGATTACAAAGAGTTCAAAATCCCTTACGCCGGCGGCTGCAAGCTGGGCGAGCGGACGGTTGAACCGCATCTGTTTGCCTTGGAGAACTTCGGTCTCGACGTCGTGGCCACAAAAGGCCACTACAACGTCACGGTTGATAAGAAAGCGGCCGGCCGCATCGTCCTGTACGAAACCGGCGACACCGTAACCGAAAACGCTTTGATGGCCGCAGCCAGGATGTCCAAGCCGACAATTATCCAGTACGCCAGCGCCAACTACTCCGTTCAGGACGTTTGTTTCTTCCTGAAGCGCTTGGGCGTTAAGATCACCGGCATCGGCACCACGACGTTGACTGTCGAGGGCATACCGCAGATCAAGCGCAACATAACCTACTCGCTGGCCGAAGATCCGATTGAGGCGATGTTCTTCCTTTCGGCGGCTATTACCACCAACTCGAGTATCACCATCCGCCGCGTGCCAATCGACTTCCTAAGCCTGGAGCTTTTGAAGCTGCGCAAGATGGGCGTCCGCATCGACCAGACCGAGCGGTACAAGGCTAACAACGGCCACACCGACCTCGTTGACCTGACCGTTCACAAACACAACGGCGAGCTGCGCGCCCTGCAGGATAAGATCCATCCCAACGTCTACCCGGCTGGCGTCAACGCCGACAACCTGCCCTACTTCGTGCCGATTGCAGCCGTCGTCCGCGGCCGCACGCTGATCCACGACTGGATGTACGAAAACCGGGCCATCTATTACACCGAGATGACCAAAGTGGGCATGAGCGCCGAGCTAGCCGACCCGCACCGCTTATTTGTAGTGGGGCCGACCAAGTTCAGTCGCGCCGACCTTGTGTGTCCGCCCGCCCTGCGCCCTGCCAGTCTGCTGCTCATCGGCATGTTAGCCGCCGACGGCATCTCGACGCTGCGCAACATCTACACCATCAACCGCGGCTACGAAGACTTGGCCGAGCGCCTCAATTCTCTTGGCGCCCACATTCAGGTATTCCACGAAATCTAGCATTTAGGCTTTATACACGCTCTCATTCTAGGCCTACAACAAAATTAAATAATTGTGAACTCTACTACCATATAATTCTCATAACGTAAAAACTATTGCAATATTATATATTTTGCGCGATAATGCATGCTATACAATAAATGGCGCACTAAATAAAGTACGCCAAAGTTCATAGGAAGCTGGGAGGCTTACAGTGAAACTTACAAATCGCGTCCGTATAGCTAGCATCGTGACCGGTGGTTTTATGCTCCTGTCGCAGTTCGCGGCGCCAGTCAGCGCAGCCGCACACGCAAACGACAACAACAATCGTAATGACGACTACGTGACCATTTGTCACGCTACCGGCTCAAACAAACACCCATACCAACAAATCACCCCTGATAAAGACGGCGTGGTCAACGGCCACTTGGGTGCCGGCCACCAAAACGGTGAAGACATCGTTCCGCCATTTACCCTCAACGGCCAAACCTACTCGCAAAACTGGGACCAGGCCAGCCAAGACATTTGGGACAACAAATGTAAGGTACCTGGCGAGACCGACACTACCTCGCTGACTATCGTAAAGGACGCCCAGGGCGACCCTACCCAAGCCTTTGACTTTACGCTAACCAAAGAAAACGGCAACGAAGACTTCAGCCTGAAAAACGGCGACTCGAAGTCGTACGACCTGAAATCGGACAAGACTTACGTTGTTGCCGAAGCCGCGACTGCCGGCTGGGATTTGACCAAGATCGTTTGTAACGACGAAGATGACATCACCGTCGATGTGGCGAACCACCAGGTTACCGTCGAACTTGATGACGAAGAAGACATCACCTGCACTTTCACGAATGTGCAGCAAGAGGAGCCAGAAGCTCCTGCCACGCTCACCATTAAGAAAATACTCCAGTCTGACAACGGCAGCAGCCAAGACTTCACCTTCTATTCTGACGAACTTGGCAACTTCCAGCTTGACGCTGATGAGTCCTCGAACACACTGCCCAGCAAACAAACCTTTAACGGCCTAAATGCTGGTGAGTATGGCGTTCGCGAACAAAGCCTCTGGGGCTGGCATCTCGAAGAGATCACTTGCGCCGGTACCAATGACTACACTGTGTACGAAAACGAGGGCCGCGTACAAGTAAACCTGCAGCCTGGCGACAACGTTACCTGCACCTTCTTAAACGAACAGATGAACGCTCTTGGCGGCTTCAAATTCAACGACCTGAACGGCAACGGTAAGTGGGATGCTGGTGAGCCTGCAATCGAAGGCTGGACCATGACTATAACCGGCGGCGAAGACAACATCACCGAATCTATCCAGACAAACAGTGACGGCTTTTACACCTTCACCGGTCTTGAAGACGGCATCTACAAAATCTGCGAAGAACAGCGCGCCGGCTGGACGCAAACGTTCCCAGCAACCGACGATGGCTGCTACACGGTCACGGACCTTAACGAACACAACGGCGTAGAAAAGAACGGCTTCGACTTCGGCAACACGCAACCTGCCGTTACCCGCCCCGGGACCATCAACGGATCTAAGTTCAACGACCTGAACGGCAACGGTAAGTGGGATGCTGGTGAGCCGACTCTAGCCGGCTGGACCATCACCCTGTATAACGGCAACGGCACTACCCTGGCTACCACCCAGACCAACCAGAACGGCGCTTTCGTCTTTGCCAGCCTGAACCCTGGTGACTATAAGGTTTGTGAGACGCAAAAAGCTACCTGGACCCGCACCATGCCAGCTAGCAGCGACTGCTACATCATCGCCCTCACTTCCGGCCAGACTTTTACCGCCAACTTCGGTAACCACGCTCAGCCACAAGTACTTGGCGAAAGCACCACCGCTGTCCTGGTTAACACCGGTGACTCGCTGAACAAGAACCTCTTCGTTGGCTTGTTCATCTTGGCAGCAGCTGGCGCGGCTCAATTCCTGACCGGCCGCCGCAAAGATTACGCAAAGTAATTCTTAGGCATCAGACCCTAGAGAAGACGTACCTGGTAGGAAGGTACGTCTTCTGCTATAATCGCCTCTGTTATCTGCGGGTGTGGTATAACGGTCATTACTCCAGTTTTCCAAACTGGCTACGGGAGTTCGACTCTCCCCACCCGCACCACTGGTTATGACGAATTATCAAACCGACCTGGATCATGCTAAACGGCTGGCTGATGCAGCTGATGCCATCACCATGCGCTACTTCCGCGCCCGCGACTTGGTGGTCACCGATAAACCCGACAATACCCCGGTTACTCAGGGCGACACCGAAACCGAACAAGCGCTGAACGACATCATCACTAACGAGTTCCACGAGCAATGCCTCGGCGAAGAGGGTGCCCGGCCGGGCAAAGGTGAACGAGTGTGGATTATCGACCCGATTGATGGTACTAAGAACTTCTTGCGCGGCCTGCCCATCTGGGGCACACTCATGGCTCTGACCGAAAACGGCGAAACCGTCGCAGCAATGGTTAGCTGCCCGGCACTGCGCCGCCGCTGGTGGGCGGCCAAAGGCATGGGCGCCTGGACCCAGGAAGCCGACGACAGCATCAGGCAAATCCGTGTATCCAAAGTTTCCCAGCTGGAAGACGCCTTTATTTTGCGCTCGACGCCGCTTTCCGCCTGGGATAAAGTACCCGGCAGCAGCGAAACCAAAGTAAACAAACTGTTGGCGAGCGTCTGGCGCGATCGGGCACCGGGCGATTTCATTAACTACATGTGGCTGGCCGAAGGCGCTGCCGATGTCAGTTTTGAGCCCTATGCCAAGCTTTGGGACATTGAAGCCCCCAAGCTCATAGTTACCGAGGCCGGCGGCTCATTCTGGACGAATGCCGCCGCCGATACGCCTCCTGAAGAGGAGCGCGTCGTCGTCGCTACCAACGGTCCGCTGGAAGCAACCATACTCAAAGCCCTTGGGCTCTAAGCGCCATTGTTTTTATCCAAGTCATATCTGTTACAATAGCGTGTGTGACCACAAAATGTCTGCGGGCATTTCGCCCCGGTAGCTCAGCTGGATAGAGCAAGAGACTTCTAAGCTCGAGGTCGTAGGTTCGAATCCTACCCGGGGTACCAAATAAAAAGACCGGCCGCAGGTTGGTCTTTTTATTTGGTCACTCGCGCAAGCGAGTTCGAACCGTCAAGGTTCGGTGAAGCGAGGACGCGCGCAGGTGCTTGCACCGAGCACGCCGCAGCGAAAAAGGACGAAGTCCGCCATCCTGCAGATGAATAGTAAAAGACGCCGGTCCCGGCGTCTTTTTTGAGAAATACTGCTATTTCCGCTTATTCTTGACCCGGCCGGAGTGATAAAAACCGAGTGCCGACAAGATGAACAGAAGGGCGCTGGCCGCCAGCGCGCCGAGGGCGGCAAGATTGGCCACCATAGCCATGGTGTCGAAGGCGTAGGCATTCAGCAGTAAGCCTCGTAATGTCTCGCCGCGGAACATAGTCTGCACCTGGCCGACAAGGGCGGTATTGGTCGGATCGGCTATGGAGGCCGAACTCAACTCCGAGTACGTCTTACCGCCGCCTACTTTTTGTAAGTGCACCGCAATGTAGTTGTCGGCAAAGACCTTGGCTTGCGCACCGGTTAGCAATTGCTGTCCGGCATATTTAGCAACCTGGGCCTGGTCATCGGCTGGCAAGGCCATAAGACCCTTGCTGCCTGCTGCCGGGAACGTAATTTTCTCGGCGGCTAGCTGGTTATGAACCTGCGTATGTATAAAACTGTGCGCATAAAATAACGCCCCCGATGCTGCCAGCAATACGAGCGCGATTATAAGTCCAGTTGAAGATATGAGCCTGTCGAGAGTGCTGCGATTCATGGATATCCTTTATATTTAGTGGTTATATAAATAGTAGCATAAGCACTATCGGAGACACACGGCCCAAAGCAACCGGCGCGGTAATCACCGAGCGGTCTATTCTCTATATTCGGTAAAGTAATAGTAGCCGGCAGTAAAGACGTTAAAAACGATAAAAAAGAGTATCCATTGGCTCCTAGCGGCAGGCGGCCAGCGAAATTCCAGCGGACCTGAGTTGCGTATAGCGCCGTTGTTTAGCATGTCGTTAAACATCCATAGCCAAAACGCTGCCAATAGTAAAGGGATGAGAATAGCCAGGGTTCGTATCATGTGCCTTATAAGTATACATTCGAGATTGTAGTGGCAAATCATTTACAAAGGCGAATAATTATGCTAAAGTTAAAACAGTTTTACGTATCTCTCTTTTCGAAAGAAGCGAATATACCTAAATCTCGGATGAATGCTTGTACTCCTATAGCGATTCATCACTTCACTAAGCGATGAATGAAAGGCGTTCATAGTGTATAAAAAGCGATATTCTGGTGGAAACAATACTTATTCGGGGCGGAGCAGCCAGTTCCGCAGGCCGCAGCGCGGCAGCGGTGGCGGACGCAACAAACAGCGCATCGACCCTGCCCGTTTTATCAACCGCAGCACGAAAGCAGTTACCGAGGTAGCATACGAGTCGAAGCACAGCTTCGCGGATTTTGAGCTTCTTCCTGTTCTGCAGGCCAACCTCGATAGCGCCGGCTTTAAGCAGCCAAGTCCTATCCAGGACATCGCCATCCCCCTGGCGCTAGCCGGCCGCGACGTGATTGGCCTGGCCAATACCGGCACTGGTAAGACGGCGGCATTTTTGTTGCCGATCCTGAACCAGCTGTACCGGTCGCGCGTACCGCAATCGGTATTGATCGTAGCGCCCACGCGCGAACTCGCTCAGCAGATTGACGCTGAATTCAAGAAGTTCGCCCAAGGCATGAAGCTCTACTCCGCGGTCTGCGTTGGTGGTATGAGCATCAACACCCAAATGCGCGAGCTGCGCCGCAGCCCGCACATTGTTATCGGCACGCCGGGCCGTCTGAAAGACCTGTTTGGCCGCGGCGTTCTGCGCCCCAATAACATGACCACACTGGTACTGGACGAGGTGGACCGGATGCTCGACATGGGCTTCGTGCACGACGTACGCAGCATTGTGAAGCTGCTGCCGGAAACCGGCCGCCAAACACTCTGCTTTAGCGCCACCTTGAGCAACGACATCCAGGCTATTATCCACGAGTTCGTGCACGACCCGGAGACCGTGTCGGTACGGATGAGCGAAACCAACGAGCACATTTACCAAGATGTCGTGCATTTCCGCGACGACATGCACAAGAAGGAAATCCTCCTCAATCTGTTACGCGACGAGGCTTTCGAGAAAGTCATTGTCTTCGGAGAGACGAAGCATGGTGTACAACGGCTATCCGAAAGCCTAACCAGCAGCGGTATCACCGCCTGCGCCATCCACGGCAACAAAACCCAAAGCCAGCGCATGAAAGCGCTCGCGTCCTTCCAGCGGAACGAGTCCAAAGTACTGGTCGCCACCGACGTTGCCGCCCGCGGCCTGGACATCCCAAGTGTCAGCCACGTCATCAACTTCGACCAGCCGCAAACCTACGACGACTACATCCACCGCATTGGCCGCACTGGCCGCGCCGGCAAGTCCGGCACTGCGCTCACATTCGTAAAGCTCTAACAACCACTCCGTAGTTACGGATGCCGGCAGCCGCTGGTATTATTATGGGGTGAAATTATTCCGCGGAAACAGGCGAAGCTACCAGGCGTATGCTGATGTCTATGATGTTTTCAAGGGCGACCGGTCGGAGACAATCGGCCTGGTCAGCTTTCTGATTGAGAAGTACCATCCGGGGGCCACTAGGCTACTGGATCTGGCTTGCGGCACCGGCGCCATCGCCGAAGGCCTGGACAAGCGCTTCACGGTCGTTGGCCTGGATAAGTCGCGGCGGATGCTGCGCCGGGCCGAACAGAAACTCCCGGCCATGCAACTGGTGCGCGGCGACATGGCCAAGTTTTCGTTGCCCCAAACTTTCGACGCCGTCTATTGCCTGCACAATTCAATCAATCACCTGCTGACTTTCCGGGAATGGGAGCAAATGTTTGCGAACGTCGCCAAACATCTGCGCCCCAACGGCATTTTTATCTTCGACATCAACACCGATGAGCGTATGGAGCGGCTCATTACCCTCGGAACGGGAACTATCCGCGCAGGTAAAGACTATGTGGCAACACGGGTCACCAAAGACCCTCGCCGGCGGGGACGGTACAACTGGGAAACCAAACTATTTTTGGAACGCAGGCCGGGCTATTTTGTAATGCATGACGAGACGATTCGGGTCAGCGCCTATCCGCTAGGGATCGTTAGGCAAGCCGTGTCCGAGATATTCGATATCCTGGAATGCTTTACGCTGGAACACACCGAGAAACCGGATGAGATTGGACGCACTTATTTTGTGTGCCGGAAGAAAACTTAATGCTGCTCGCGGCGACGGGTGGCAAAGCCGAGGAACGAGGCGGCCCCAACCAGCGCACCCGCAACGATTAGTGATGGCGTGCTGTTTGAGCCGGTATTAACGAGCGTAGCCGTGGTGCTGGCATCGAGCACCTGCGGGATCACCGGTTTCAGCTGCACGTCTACCCATGCGTCATCGCTGTCGTTATCGGCATTGGCGTCGGCATAGGTACCGGTGCCGCCAAGGCAGCCATCTATACAGGGATCGTAATCATTTAACGCTGCCGTGTTTTGAACCAAGCCCGTGGTGTTAGCCGTTGTCGTAATCGTCAGTGTCGCCGGCAACGCGACGGAAGACAAAGAAACCACCCAGTCATCGGCCGAGAAAACGCCGCCGCTGGCCGTCGAGCTGCCAAGCGTTACCGCTCCGGGCAATATGTCATGTACCGTTACGATGCCTATTGGAATGGCGGTTGGATCACTACTAGCATTAGAGAGTGTGATTTGCCAGGTGATGGTATCGCCCAAATGGGCACCCGGCGCTGTCGTGCTGTTGTTGGCGTCGGCAAAAGTGCCGCCGTTCACGCTGACTTGCTTACTAACGCCGAGGTCGCAACCTTGGGTGGTTATTACCTCGTCGGCTGGTACTTCGCAGCGCACCAAGACGTTCTGGGCAGCGTAGGCCGGCATGGCCAGGCCGACGGCAGGCAAAACTGAGGCAATAGCAAAGCCCGCAGCGGCCGAAATTCTGCGTAGTCTCATAACAAGCCTCCTCACCTATTGTTACTTCCACCGTATACTTAAACGCTAATGATTGCAAGCAAATTTGCTGCAAATACAACAACGTTATCTGAGGCTGCGGACAAAGTTCACATCGTAGGCGTGCTGGCTCCACACGATGAAGCCGACGGCCAGGGCAATCAAGGCTACTAACGCCACGGTTCGGTGCCACTCTTGCAGTCTCATGACTCGTGCCCCGTCAGTTTAGCAACAATCACCAGCCGCTTGCTTGAGGTCCATAACGGCGTGCAAGTATAAAGAGTCAGCTCCGAATCTTTGGTATTGTTTTCGACGTCGGTCGCCTCCGGCGGCACGACTTTGCTTTCGCTGACCACATAGTCGTAGCGCTCGCCGTTCCAGTAAACGGTTATCGGATCACCGACTTTGATCTTATCCAAAAAGTAGAATACTGCCGGGCGGCTGTAATAGAAGCGGTGGCCGGCGATGACCGTGTTGCCACCCTTGTCCGGCGTACTGGTGGCCGGGCGGCGCCAAGGCCCCTTCAGCAGCGTGTTCACCGAACGACCCTCGAATATCTCCTGCGTCATGTCCAGACTCGGAATAACCAGCGTGTTCACTTTAGGCCGGTCTTCTTTTTTCTCGTTCTGCGGTGCCGGCAAAGAAACGGCCGGTTGGATATGAAAAACTGGCACGCTGTGGCGGAACCACCAGACTGCTTGCGGCAGCAATGGCAACACCGCGATATAGATGGCCAGCAGCGCTACAACACCGGTCAAAACGTGGTTTACCACCCTCAGCCGGACCGAACCGGCAAACCTGTGAACGATCTGCGCCGCGCTCATATTCACTAGTATAGCCGAAAGCCGAGCATGAGCGTGTTAAATACTTTATATCCTTAAAAAAATATTCGTATATAACAAAAGGGGCAGAGAGACGAATGACTACAAAGTGGTCGAAGGAGGTTGCTATGCATATACTGCGAATTTTTGGAAAAGGGATAGGGGTTCTGACGGCGGCACTGCTGGTTACCGCACCGGCTGCGGTGTCGGCCGACACGATGACGAGCGGGGCGTCCAATACGAACGACTCCTCGATGTCCATTAGTATCGAGGGCTCGTCCGGCGACGTCAGCGTGAATGCCGGCGATCCGGTGGGCGACAGTCCGTCGATCAGCTCGACTGGCCCGGATAGCGACGCAAGCGTCCGGACCGATGTATCAAACCGGGCGAACATAACGAACAAGAACGATGTCACTATTACGAACACAAACCAGCAAACTGCCAAGACCGGTGAGTGCAAAGTCGTCCACAACACCTTCGGCGGCAGCGCGGCATGTGCCTCGGCCAAGGTAGAGAAGCAAGTACAGGTGCCGGCCGAAGAGGAGAACGCGCCCGAAGCGGCCATTTCTGAAGAAAACCAAGCCCCACAGCCCGAAGTCCTTGGCGCGGCAGTCGGCGGCATGGGCGGCGGCCTGGGTGCCGGCGAACTGGTCAACACCGGCTCAAACTCCGTACCGAACATCCTGGTTGGCCTGGCCATACTCGGAGCGGTATCAGCCCTGACCTATGCTACCACTGGCAAACGGCGCTTCGTGGTAGCCGAAACTACCAAAGCGGGCGGTAACCTACACTAGAACTTGGGCTTCTTGGCCGACGGCTAGCGGGCCGGCCGGGCTAACCGGAGCCACCCGCATAACGGCAAACTGCTCGGCCGTGGGCGGATAGTCATCAGGCTCGGCAGGTTCGATGCCGCAACCAAACTGCTCGAGCAGTGATGCATCGAGCTCCTCCAGAGTCATCGCGCCTATTGCTACACAATAGAATCCCATCGTCTTTTCAGTCTCATAGGCACCAGAGGGAGCGGCGCTTTCGTCGCCTGGAAACTCCATCAGACCCTCGTCCCGGTCCGGTAATGGGCCGCCGCGTGCGCCGCCGGTCTCGTAATAGAACCTATCGCTCCTCGACAATTGTCCCCACGTCGTCGTGCCGGCCATCAGCGAAAGCCTCAACGTGATTGGAATGCGCTCTGAAAGATACATAAAAGATTACTCCTGAAAAATAAAATGCACCAGCTACCCGATGCACAAGTTATCTAATCATCGATTAAATAATTGTTAAATTATACTCTCGTAGCCCCGGTAAGTAAATATGTTATCCCAATGGCGTCTGGACATTATCGACTTGGCTTACAGAGGAAAATCAGGTATAATCACCTCTGTTCTTGGCGGAAGTAGCTCAGTTGGTTAGAGCGCTGGATTGTGGCTCCGGAGGCCGTGGGTTCAAGTCCCATCTTTCGCCCCAAACAAAACAGATCAGGCCATCGGTCTGATCTGTTTTGTTTTTGTCGGAATGTACTTGAGCCCACGGCGCATCTTTTGCCTTTGGCAAAATCTGCAAGGCCGTGAGGGTCGTGAAGCGAGGACGCCCACAGAAGCTCGCTTCGAGAACGCCGCAGCGGAAAAGCGCAGCGCCAGTCCCATCTTTCGCCCCAAAATAGTCAGGTCAGCATCGCTGGCCTTTTTATTTGGTTTATACTACGGGGATGGCACACATTCACACCGATCCCGGACAGCACGATTTAACAGTCAGCGCATTTATTATCCGCACCGACCTGGGCGAGCCGGCCGTTCTGCTGCACCGGCACCGCATACTTAATAAATGGTTGCAATTCGGCGGCCATGTCGAACTCAACGAGAATCCTTGGCAAGCTATTGCCCACGAGCTCGCCGAGGAGTCGGGCTACGAGCTCAAGACGCTCAAACTTCTGCAGCCGCCCGGTTCGCAGCTTCATCTGGAGAAAACTGTTTCGCACCCGCTGCCCGCCCAGCTGAGCACTCACCCCTTCGGAGACCTCGACCACCGACACATCGACATCGCCTATGCCTTTGTAGCCGACCAACCGCCACAGCACGAAGTGGGCGAGGGCGAATCACAGACCTTGCAGGCCTTCACCGCCAAACAACTTACTGCTTTGGGCGAGGACGAAGTCGCCCCCGGCGTCTGCGAAATCTCGCTGCACATCCTCGAAGAATACCTGCCGAACTGGCAGCAAGTGCCAACAACAGACTGGCGCTAACCCTACGCGAACGAGCTGGTCAGTACCAGCGCTACCAAAAGCGGCACCACCAGGTTGTCCATGCCTTCGCCGGAGACAATCTCGCCCACGGTGGCCATAATCGGCAGCCATAGCAGTTTCATGGCGCTCGGGTCAGCGCCGCTAAAGGACACGTACCAAATCATGATCGATATCGAGGTGAAGAAAAACGCCAGACTGCCGGCGAGGCTTTTGGTACGGCCCATAATCCGATAACTGTTGTGCTCGCCGTAGGCCAGGCCGATTACCGCCGCCAGTCCGTCGGCCAAGCTGAGGTGCAGCATCGCTGCCGCAAAGATCCATTGATTGCTGCTGATAAATGCCAGGATACCGATGATAATCGCAAACAGCACCTCGCCCATACTCTTGCGCGAAATAGCGTGAACCGAGCTAAAGATACTGAACTTGATCGAGAGCAATACCACCACTAGGAACATTACGCTCAGCAGCTGGATTTGCCGCCAACTTAAAAAGAACGGCCAAAAGGCCACAAACATGCCCACCAAGACGTGGACGATTTTGCGGGTTAGTTCGGAGTGGACGCCTTTATAGCGCGAAAGATATTCGGCAAAGAGTAGGATCAAGAAGACTACGGCAACCGCAGCAATTGTGAGCATGCCCCTATTTTACACCAACTGGGCGATCAGGCTGTGGAGCTTCTGACGGTCGGCAACGGTCAATTTATCGCAACCCAACTGCTTTGGCAGAGCGGCGACAATGTCATCCATCATCTTCACGCCTTTGTCGGTCAGCTGGAGCATCTTGGCCCGGCGATCGTGTTCGTCTTCCTGCCTGGTAACCAAACCCTGCGTCACCAGCCTGTCGATAATACCGGTAATATTCGAGGCGTCGCAGTGTAAGCTATGCGCTACCGTGCCCATGGTGATGGCGCCGCCGGCCTGAATCGTGTTCATCACATACAACTGCATGTGGGTGAGGCCATAATGCTCGGCAATTGCTCCCATCCCGCTTTTGATGTGCTTTACCAACTGTACCAAATCGTCGCAAACTTGCATCGATGAACTTTCCATGAACTCATTTTAGTACAGAACATGAACATTTGACAACCTCAACCATTGAGCTATACTACCTTTTGTATTTCAAAAATAACCGTCAGGGGAACAGTGTGATTGAAAAAGTAAAACACAAGGGGATGGCGCTAGCGGTTTTGGCGGCGGCACAATTTATGGTTGTGTTGGACGCGACGATCGTTAATGTGGCTCTCCCCGCAATCCAGAAAACGCTTAACATTACGGCCGATTCGCAGCTGCAATGGGTCGTCACAGCTTACGCACTGATGTTCGGCGGCTTCCTGCTGCTCGGCGGACGTTTGGCCGACCTGTTTGGCCGGCGGCGGCTGTTCTTGACCGGGGTGGTCATTTTTGCGATCGCCTCCCTGCTGGGCGGTCTGGCCCAAAACCTTGGGCAGTTGGTGCTTATTCGCTCGCTGCAAGGCCTAGGCGGCGCATTATTGGCGCCGTCAGCGCTGTCTCTGGTGTTGACCATCTTCAAAGAAGGACCAGAGCGCAATAAGGCGCTCGGAATCTGGAGCATGATTGCGGCTGGAGGCGGCGCCGTGGGCCTGATCCTCGGCGGCGTGCTCACCCAATACATTAACTGGCGTTGGACGTTCTTTATCAATGTGCCCATCGCCATACTCGTTTACTTCGCGGCCATGGAGTTTGTGCCGAACAGCTTACCAGGCAAGAAACAGCGCGTCGACCTGACCGGCGCCATCACCATAACCGGCAGCCTAATGAGCCTGGTCTACGCTTTGGCTAAATCGCCGACCGCTGGTTGGGGCAGCACCACCGTACTGGGCATGCTCGGCCTGTCCGTCGTGTTGATGAGCATCTTTATTGTGAATGAATCAAAGGTTAAAGCTCCGCTGATCCGCCTAGGTATTTTCCGTCGCCGCAACGTCGCCGGCGGCAGCCTGCTGCAGCTATTGATGCCGGCCAGCATGTTCGGCATGTTCTTCTACCTCTCGATTTACTTGCAACACATCAAGGGCTTCACGCCGACAGAGGCCGGTCTCGCCAACCTGCCCTTCACTTTTATGGTTGTGTTGGTAGCGGCTGTCTTGTCCAAAAACATCACCAAGATTAACCCAAAGAGCGTGCTGATTGCGGCTCCGTTGGTCATCGCTGCAGGCTTGATTTACTTGTCGCACTTGCCGGTGGACAGCAACTACTGGACCGACATCCTGCCAGCCATTCTAATGTGCTCGGCGGGCATGGCTTCCGTGTTTGTGACCACCACGATGGTAGTAACCAGCGGCGTATCGCATGAAGAGTCCGGCCTAATTTCCGGCTTGCTCAACACTGGCCAGCAGGTCGGTGGCGCCATCGGCCTGGCCGTCCTAACAGTAGTCTCTACTACCGTGAGTAAGCACGACCTGGCCGCAGCTGCGGGTAATGCTGCCGCCGTGCCAGGTGCTTTGGTGCACGGCTTCCAACGCGGGTTCCTGACCGCTTCGCTCTTCGCCATCGCCGGCGCGCTGGTTGTGACCTTCGTGATCAAGACGCACAAGGCAACCCAAGCCGATCTGGCCCAAGAGGCCGAGACTGAGGCCGAGGCAATGCCGGCCGCACCTGGCGTGTAAGCCCACTGTTAGCCCTGCGGATTGTGCTACGATGTAACGAATGCGACCAGCCTGGATAAAACCAATCCCCAAAAATCTTACGCTCAAGCTCGACGGCAAGGTCGCGATACCTGCCGACACTCGTGAAAAGATAGACGAAAATTGGCAACAGCTCGCCGCCCGGAACCATCGCCTGTACAACGGCGAGATTTTTACGGTCACTAACGTGGACGACACAGACCGGGGAACTACCGTTACGCTAGCCGAAACAGACTACGCCCACTACCTATACAGCCGGCAAACCGGTGACCTGGGCGAGCTGACAGTCCGCGTCATACACCCTGCTGCTTTGGTTGTAAGTTCGGACGACAAGTTTGTCTTTGGCGTAATGGCAGAATATACCAGCGAGCCGTCTGTTATCCAGTGTTGCGGCGGGGGCATCGACAACAACGATGTCGAAGATGGCATTATCGACATGAATGTATGTATCGCTAGGGAGCTTAACGAAGAGTTGGGAGTCAACATCCAAGACGGGAAAATCGTTGAAGCGTTTTACCCGGCCTACCTAAAATCAGGCGGTCCAACTGGCAAAATGACAGCTGTATACATCCTCCGGGTAAAACAATCTGGAGCCGATTTCATGAGATACTACCAGCACTTTGTCCAGGGCCTGGCGGCCCGTAACCAGGAGCCGGAGTTCTCCCGGCTCATATGCATAAACAGTGACGAGCAGAGTGTAGAGGATTTCATAAAAAATTCCGAGGGGAACCTGAATGACTATATGGCCGTAGCTCTACGGGCAGCACAGGAAGACCTGCAACACCAAAGATCAAAAGGCCTCGTAAAAATATAGCCGTTTAGGGCAAACAAAAAACGGCCGCTTCTAGGCGGTCGTTTTTTGTTGGTCGGGGTGATCCGACTGGCGTGCTTCGCACTTTTCCGCTGCGGCGTGCTCGGTGCAAGCACCTGCGCGCGTCCTCGCTTCACGACCGGACTTCGTCCGCCCAAACTGGCATTCGTCCAGTCAAGAAAATACCACCGCAAAAAGCGGTGGTATTTTCTTGGTCGGGGTGATCCGACTTGAACGGACGACCTCAGCGTCCCGAACGCTGCGCGCTACCAACTGCGCCACACCCCGACGAACAGCGTTATTATACCTCGTTACCCCTGTTCTGGCAATCCATCAAAAGGGCGATTATCTGTATCACCATAGTGTAAAACGCAACATGTAGTGCTTATGTATTGACACTGCACACCATAGGTGGATAATAGTTTCTGTGATAGGAGACACAAACATGGGGGAAAAACAAGAATCAAAAAAACTAATTGTGGCTATCGTCGCCATATTAGTGCTAATGACCGGCGCCACCAGCTACGTGCTGAAAAGCCGGCTGGGCGGCAACGATTCGGCAGCGCCGGTCGCCACCGTACAAACGTCGCCGCGGGTGGCTGGCGACCAGACTGCTAAAGATACCTACCTGACCTATAACGGGGTTGATGGCAAAAACGCACTAGATTTGCTCAAGGCCAACGCCACCGTCGTAACCAAAGATTCCTCATACGGCCCGTACGTCGACACCATTAACGGCGTAAAGGGCGGCACCGACGGCAAATACTGGGCATTCTATGTGAATGGCAACTTGGCCCAAGTTGGCGCAGCTGATTATCAAACAAAAACCGGAGACAAAATAGAGTGGAAGTTCGAGTAAAAGGCACCTTAGCCTGGGTTGCGCTGGCCCTGGTCGTGTTCGGAGTGATAATGCGCCTGTTGCCGCATCCGGCCAACTTCGCGCCAGTCGGCGCTATCGCCTTGTTCGGCGGGGCAATACTACACCGCAAGCTCGGCTGGTGGCTGCCGCTGGCCGTAATGGTCGTGTCAGATCTCATCATCGGCTTTTACGACGGCATCGTATTTACCTGGATCGCCTTCTTGCTGGTTGGGTTATATGGCATGAGTTTGCGGCAGCAGAACAATTGGCGGCGCATCCCGCTTGGCGCTTTGGGCAGCGCGGTTATTTTCTTCATCGTCTCCAACTTCGGAGTTTGGGCGGAAGGGCGGATGTATGCACACACTTGGTCCGGCTTAGCGGAGTGCTACCAGATGGCATTGCCTTTCTTCCGCAATACGTTTGTGAGCGATTTGGCGTATAGCGCCGTATTATTCGGAGTATATGCGGCGGCCGTCCGTTTTGTGCCCCAGCCCGTACCCGAAACGACAACGGATAGATAACGCGTGAGGTTGGCAGGCGTGGCCGCTCGTGCTTAAATACAGCAATAACCAAAAACATGACAGCAACAATTGAAGGCCAGTCTGTTACCTATACATATACACCGGCAGATGGCGCCCCAGAAACGAAAATATTTGATGTATTCATCCCGGAGGATGTCGCCCGCCCGCGCATTAGTGTAATTGCCGGGTATGTCGGCGACATCATCGCCAGCGACCCCGAAAACGTCATCATCTCGGAAGTCGAGAAAGGCGGCAAGCAACTTACCAAGGCGATCATGGATGAGGTGACCGAGCGAGACGCGTCTCTCCAGCCGCAGCGGATGCCGATCCGGGCAACGCGATACCATGGCGCCGAGGCTGCTGCAGAGCTGACCGTGGAGAAAGATTTCGACACGACGCCGGGGGCGCTCGAGGGTAAAACTGTCATTATCATTGATGAGGTGGTCGATGCGGCCGTCGTCGCCGAATGGTCCATCAAACGCGCCCGTGAGCTCGGCGCCAAAGCCGTCATCTTCGTGACTCTCGCCAACAAACCAAATGCTGAAGGTAGGCGCGAGATCAACCCGAACCTGTTTATTGTCGGCTTCGACAATATCCCGGAGTGGGCCTTCCTGCTCGGCTGGGGCATGGACTGGCACGAAGACGGCCGTGAGCTGACGGCCATCTACCGCGAACGCGATCCGCGGACAGCCGGCTACACTGTACCTGATATGCCGGCTCGGATATTGCAAGCTGCGTAGTGAAAGGGTAAGAGGGACTGCCTGCGCACATCTCGTCGGCTTCTCGGGGCACGCTCCTACGAGGCCTCCTTACGAACGAACCCAGTCCTTCGGCTCAGATAAAAGAAAAGTACCTGGGCAAATGCCTAGGTACTTTTCTTTGGTCGGGGTGAAAGGACTCGAACCTTCGACCTCCTGGTCCCAAACCAGGCGCGCTACCAACTGCGCCACACCCCGACTATTCCCGGCTCCAGCTAATCTACGCTGAAACTTGAACAGGGGTATTATAGCAGAAAACTAACGGAGCCGCAGCCACTACTCGGCCATGCACCACTCCGGGCTTTCAGCGCCAGCCGCTTCTGCCATCAGCTGGCCCAGCGCCTCAGCTTGGGGGCGGGGTGCCGGCGGGGAAAACTCCACGCCGGAATTATCGCCAGCAGTCAGATCAATTACACCTGTGACAGCGACTCGGGCTCCTTCGAAATATCCTTGATTACGGACTCTCCGAACGAGTTGGTGCAGCGCGTCCGGGCCAAGCCCTCGGACGCTAATCTTCGCAACCGTCTCGTTAGACGGATCCGCAGAATAGATAATGACGCCCGGCTGCTGCTCACCCATAGCTAAGGCTTACTGTAAACTCATCCGCCTCGTCTGGCAATTTATTAAGAAATGACTTGTTGGATGGCTTGGGCCGCGGTCGCTAGGCCGGTGCGGGTACTGGTTTTGATAAGCAGGGCATTGAACTGCATGCGGCCGGTGGTTTCCAGCTCGTTGCGAGTAACTTTGCCGTCGCGCCAACGCGGGATGAGAATATCGAGACGCACACCGAGGGACGAATCGAGCGAGCCGCACATACCCACATCAGTAATATGCGCTGTGCCTTTGGGCAGCACCTCAGCGTCGGCCGTCGGCACATGCCAGTGGTCGCCGACCACGGCCGTTACCCGGCCGTCCAGGTAGTAGCCGATAATTCGTTTCTCGCTGGAGAAATCGCCGTGGAAATTCACGATGGTTGCGGCGCGTGTCACGTGGTTTTCTTTTTCCAAAATCGCATCGATAACCTGCAGCGGGTTGTCGACCGGCTTGTCGGCATCCTTGCCGACGATTTGGCCGAGCAGGCTAATAACCAGCACCCTGCCTTTCGGCGTTTCGGTATATTTGTAGCCAAGGCCTGGCGTGCCTCCGGGATAGTTGGCCGGGCGGATGATTGGCGCTTTGGGGTCGTCAAGCAAGGGAAAGATTTCAGCGCGGGCGAAGGTATGGTTGCCGCCGGTACAGAAATCAACGCCTGCCTTCTTCAGACGTTCCAGGTCGGCCGGCCGCACGCCCTTACCGTCGCTTAGGTTCTCAGCCTGGGCAACGACCAGGTCAACCTCGTGTTCCTCGCGTAGTTTGGGCAGCAGTTTTTCAACCAACTGCAAGCCGGGTTCGCCCATCACATCGCCAAGATACAAAATGTTCATGACTTCCGTTTCTGTTCAAATGCTTCGGGCACTGGCGCCTCAAAAGTGATGAGCGGTGCGCGGTCAATGTCTTCATCGCTCACCTCGTACTCAGCCTGATATGCCACCTCGACACTGCCATGGCAAGCCTGGCTCCAATCCAAACCGAGTTTGGCGGCGCAGTCCTTAACCGCTTGTTCGTCCGGGCCTTCAATCTCCAGGAATGGTTTGACCCACGGCCACTCATCCAGCTCGATTTCACACTCGCCGAGCCGCCAGCTTTCGCGTTTGGTCTCCTGGTAATTGACTTGAACCAGGCCGATAGCCTGCAAAAACGCATCGGCAGCATCCATGCTGTCGATCTTAATACTCACCTCTTTTGTGCCGTCGAAATCGCGGTTGTCGAGCTGTTTATAATCGAGTGTAATTTGATTACCGCTATCACGCACGCGCACCCAGGCGTGTTTATCGCGGTCCAGCCGCCAGTCCGGATAGTCATAATTTTTTCGCTTGGTGAGACGCATTGGCTGCACGCACTCCGCACCAGCCTGGTGTAACGCAACACGTAAGGCGTCATGGTCGACATTTAAAAACTTGGCTTCAATCTCCGGCTTCATTGCTTCCTATTCTAGCGTAAGGTTGTTCTCTTTTTGAATGATTGCTTTTACGTCGTCCACAATCTGCTGCGGCGAGGTCGCCTGCAAGGTGTGCATCCCCAGAGTTTCTGGCGGCATGCAGCGCATTTGATCATCGATAAATAGTACCTCGTTGGCCGGCAGGCCCAGATCTTCCAGGGCCCGTTCGTAAAATGCCGGGTTGGGCTTGGCGATATGCAGCGCACAAGACAACAGCACCGGATCAAAGCCGTCGTACAGACCGGCGGCGCGGACTTGGTCAGCGCTAAATTGGTAGACGTTGGACAAAATGCCGGTGCGGATTCCGGCGGCGCGTAACTCAGCAGCCAGTTGGTAGACCGGCAGGCATGGGGTTATAAATTTCTGGTTATGCGCGTTGAATAGTTCGGCGTCGGCATGGGTCCTGCCCTCGCCATAACGTTTGTTGAGTTCACCAAAAAACTCTGCGGCGCTTATTTCGCCAACGATCAACTTGGCGTGCAGGTCGGCACTCCGAATCTCGCTCGGGTCAAGACCATACAACTCACCTAACGCCTCGGCGATGCCGGTGGCCCTGCCCGCTTCGGTCAGTACGCCGCCATAATCGAACAACACAGCCTTGATCATATCTCTATTGTACCTAAAAAGCGTATTCGCGTATGTGGCCGTTGTGCAAATCCGGGGTTTCCAGCCAAGTTTGGTAGGACCGGCCTTCGTAGATCGTCCGCATCATACGTTCGGCACCGCTGTGGCCGACCACCAGGATGCGCATGCCGGGCAACGCTTCGAGATGCCTGAGGGCTTGGCCCATGCGCTCGGCAAAATCTTCCAGGCTTTCCAGGCCCTCCACGTCGCCGGCGTCAATTGCCGGCAGGGCAATGTCGCGCGGCTGGTTGCTCATCGCGCCAAAATCACGTTCATGGAGGAGCGGTTCGAGACGAATCTCTCCCGTATAACCGATCTTGCTGGCGATACGCTCGGCCGTCACCTTAGACCGGGCGAGCGGCGAGGAAACAATCAAATCTACTTCTACGCCCTTCAACTGCCCGCCGGTTTCGTCGGCCTGCTGCAAACCAAGCGCCGTTAAAGGAGAGTCGTTCAAGCCGGCGGTGCGTTTCTCGACATTAGCCTGGCACTCGCCATGGCGAACGAAGTAGACGGTTTTCATTACTTGGCGAATTCGATGGCGCGGGTTTCGCGGATAACGTTGACCTTGATGGTACCGGGGTACTGCATGGTCGATTCAATCTTGGTGGCAATGTCGCGGGCCAGCTTGATGGCGGCCAAGTCGTCAATCGACTGCGGCCTTACAAACACGCGGACTTCGCGGCCGGCACTAATGGCGTAGGACTTTTCAATGCCGGAGAAGCTGTTAGCAACGTTTTCGAGTTCCTTCATGCGCTCGGCAAAATTCTCGGCCGAGATGTTGCGGGCGCCAGGGCGCGAGGCGCTTATAGCGTCAACAACGCGAATTATCAAGGCTTCCGTGCTGGTGGCCTCGACGTCGTCGTGGTGCTGTTCGGCAGCCAGAGCAACTTCTTCAGGCGCGCCGTACTTGCGCAGAATCTCGCCGGAAATGTGGTGGTGCTTGCCCTCCATTTTGTGAGTCAGGGCCTTGCCGAGGTCGTGGACCAGGGCAGCATACTTAGCCGTCTTGACGTTGGCGCCAACCTCTTCGGCGATGATGCCGGCGATATGGGCCATCTCGGTGGAGTGCTTGAGCACGTTCTGGCCGTAGGAGGTACGGTACTTCAGCTCACCCAACAGGTGCAAAATTTCCTTAGGAACACCGATGACACCGACTTCTCGGGCGGCATCTTCGCCAGCACGAACCACATCTTTCTCGACGTTCTTCTGTGCCTTGTCTACTACTTCTTCGATACGGCCCGGGTGAATACGGCCGTCTTTCATCAGCATCTCAAGTGCCTGGCGGGCAACTTCGCGGCGGACCGGGTCGAAGCTGCTGAGAACGACGTAGCCCGGAGTGTCGTCAACCATAATGTCGACGCCGGTAGCCCGTTGCAGAGCCTGGATGTTGCGTCCTTCTTTACCGATAATACGGCCCTTCATCTCTTCGTCTTCGAGCTTGACGGACGTTACGGTCCGTTCGGCCGTAACTTCGCTAGCCATGCGCTCCATAGCAGTAACGATGATCAGCCCAGCCTGCTCTTCGGCATTTTCTTTGGCTTCGTTTTGCAGTTTAGAAATCAGGCCGGTGAGATCGTGCTTGATGTCGCGCTCGGTCATTTGCATCAGCTTTTCAGCAGCGTCATCTTTGCTGAGTTTAGCGATCTTCTCCAGCTTTTCCTGCTGCCGGCCGCGGATCTCGCGAATCTCGTCTTTTAGGCCTTCAACTTCGCCCTCGGACACGCGCAGTTTTTCGGTGCGCTTGTCCAACTCGTCCAACTTCTTGTCGAGCGTATCTTCGCGAGCAACCAAGCGCTGCTCGATGTCTTTGAGCTCTCGGCGGCGGGCCTGCTCTTCTTTACGTCCCTCTTCTATTAAACGAGCCGCTTCCTCGCGGGCCTCGTCTTTTAATTTAGCTGCATCTTTCTGAGCTTTAGATAACTCCTTAGCCGCCTGATCCTGGGCCGAGCCCAGACGCTGTTTAGTAAGAATCGTATTCGCACCAAAACCAGCAGCAACACCTAGTGCTGCCAACACTAATGTAATTGGATCCATGTTGTCCTTTCTATCGGTGCAGATCGGCCAAGAACATCGCTATCACTTCTCTAGTTCAACGGTCAATCTGGAAATCGAAATTAGAAATTTTTGAAATGGGACTGCTAGACACCTCATGCAAATCCTTATATAGAAGTATACGCTGCTGCAATGGGCGCGGTCAATATTGTTGCCACCGAGGAAATGCAGGGCGTCTATTTACGTTGCTGAGTGATGTGGACCGGGGCGCCGTAGTGCGGCAAGGCAATGCGCTCGTTTTCGCCGGCCAGCAGACGCTTGATGCCGGACTCGATCCAGTCGTCCTCGGCGGCCACAATCGGCACGTCTAGGCCATATGCCAATGCGTCGGCGACCGTAATCCCAATACGCAGGCCGGTAAAGCTGCCCGGCCCTTTAAACACGACGATACCTTCGATACCCGGGAAATCTTTTTTCTGGGATTCGAGCAGGGCTTTGATTTTCTTGTGCAGCGTGTCGGACAGCTCGCGGTGCGCCTGCCAGGTTTCGTACGCACGCTGGGTCTCGTCCTGGTACAGGCCGATCTCGGCCTCCGGCCTGTCAGTGCGGATAGTAAGGATAAACATTACTGGAGTGCCTCCACTAGATAGTGTAAATCCTCGTGGGCGGCGAAGGTAAGGTCGCGGTTGCCCTCCGGGGTTTGTTTAATGGCGATCCGTAATCGTTCGTCGGGAAGCACGTGTTGGGCTACATCACCCCACTCCACTACAACCACAATCCCGGGGTCACCAACAACTTCGGCTAATTCGTCAGCGACGATACCAGCTTCGTGCAAGCGATAGAAATCAAAATGTTGGATCTCGAACTTCGGCGCCTTATAGACCTTATTAATGGTGAAGGTCGGGCTGGCCACCTTGTCCTGGCTGCCGGCACCGCAAGCCAGGCCGCGTACGAAAGTCGTTTTGCCGCCGCCCAAGTCACTAATCAGCTCAATAACTTCACCCCCCTTTAGGGCCGCGCCTAAGCGCTGCCCGAGCTGCTCGGTTGCTTCGGAACTGGTGGAACTTGTTTGCCACATCACGCCGGTACTCATATGCCCCGTATAGTACCGCGGAAACACCTATCAGAGCAAGCACGCCCGGATGAAGCGGGTCTCGCGGCGCCACCGCAGCCAGGTTTTGAACGGTATCGTTGACTGCCGGCTTGCCGCTGGTTTTGACCTTAGCTGTTTTGGGCTTGGCCGCCACGGTCGTTGTTGCCTTTGCCTTCGGCTTGGCCTTGGTAGATACCGAAGCGACCTTGGCGGTCTGCGGCGGGCTTGCCATGTTCGGCGCGTTCGGCGTGGGCAGTGTAGTCCATTGCCAGGTACCGTTGATGAGCGCCCAGGCCTGGGATTCTTTGGCTGCCGGGTATGGGTCGGTTTGGCCCAGCAGCTGGCCTTCGGGATCAAGCAAACGGACCTGGCCGCCGCTATTCGAAAGGCTCAGGCCGGTGTCTGCCGAAAAGAGCGCCGCATAAGCGTGCGGCGACAGCTCAGCGCCATCCGCAAAGGTGAAATGGTGGATGGTCGTAAGGCCAGTCTCCAAACCGTAGCCGCTCAGATCAAACACCGTGTCATTGGGATTATAGAGTTCCGCGTACTCGTCGGCCTCATCGGATTGCGGGGCGGCCGGATCCGGCAGCAACTCAGTCACTACCGGCGCCAGCAGTCCGGCGTTGGGCGGTACGGTTTCGGGCTGGTCTGGTGTCGTTTCTAGTGGGTCAGAAATCGGATCGGCAGGCGATTCGGCAGTCGGATCCGAAATGGTCTCAGAGCCGGAATCAGACGCTGGGTCAGGGCTCGGGGCGGGGTCCGAAGGGGTCGTGGCCGATGACGGCACGGTGCAGCCGGCAATAGTCACGGAGGTTAAGGGCGAGGACACCCCTGCGGCCGGCAATGTCATACCGTCGGACAGGACGGCTGTATTATCGGCGCCGGGCGTGGCACCAACCGCTACGCTCGGAACAGCCGTGCTTGCGACCGCAGCGGCAATAGAAAAGTCAAAACTATTGTTATCGGTATCAACGTATTGGCTGGCCGTATCGCGTTTGCGCTGTAGTAGCTTCTCTTTGGTGTTGATGCTGGTTGAGTCGAGCGGCGTGCCCTCGCCCTGGGTAGCACTAGCCGCGGCCGAAGCCCAAGCCACCGCGTCTTGCACCTCCATCTGGCAAGTGTCCAGGTCTGCTGCAAACAGTGCGAGTGTTTTATCGGTTTTTGCCAGGCCGGCCGTATAGACTTGGCCTACGCCGGCAGGAGCAACACTTGAGCTACGCAAAGTGTAATAACTGCCCGGCGGCATAATGACAGATTGACCATCCACCGAAGCAACGGCGGCAAGCAAGGCAGTTGTTTCGCCGCCGGCGTTAACAGAGCGGATTTGCCAGCCAGTAATATCAACCGGATCCGATGAACGGTTATAAAGTTCAACGAACTCGTCGCTGGCGGTAGCGGCGCCGGTTTGCACTTCGGTAATAATAACCGAATTAATTGGCACCCCGGGTGCATCGTCCGCCCTCACTGCCAGCGGGCAGAAAATTAAGGCAATAGCCGAGCCAAGACTCACCAATCTGAGCCATATATGTCTAAATTTCACGGCACGATAGTATCCAAGGTTGCCTAGCGATTCAAGCCGAAAGCGCATTATTTAACCATCGTTTAATCACTTTGTTTCAAACCATGGACAAACATGAGCTCTTTGGTTCAAAGTGCACCTCGCGGTATACTATGGGCATGCTGCAATTGAGTGGAATGATTATCAACCGCCCTGTTCTCAGCCTCCGAACCGGTACCGAAGTAGCAATCGCTCTCGCCCCGATCATCGATCCGAACAACCTCAAAATCGAGGGTTTTTTCTGCCGCGGCGGCCGCCGTAAGGTGCTGGTACTGGTTTCCCAGGATATCCGTGACGTCCTTCCGCAAGGCATGGTAGTGAACGACGAGGACGTTTTGACTGACCCGGACGAGCTGGTTCGGCTCAAAGGCGTCATCGGCATTAATTTTGAACTTCTGGGCAAGCCAGTCGAGACCGTCAGCAAACAAAAGCTCGGTAAGGTTGAAGATTATGCTACTGAGGTCGAAAGCATGTTTGTAAAAAAACTATACGTCGCCCAGCCGATCTATAAAAACCTGCGCGGCGGCAACTTAGGCATCGACCGCACTCAGATTGTTGAGATCACCGACAAAAAAATCGTCGTGAACGACGTCGACTCCAAAGTAACGGCCAGCGCTCGCGCCGTTGCCGCCTAAGATTCGTCCTCTTCGCTTAACACACTTTTGATATCGTCATAGCTGAAACCCTGACGGGCCAGATACTGCATTAATTTCTGCTGGTCGGGATAGCGGCGGCGTTTCTTTTCGACGAGCTGGCGCAGGGCGTCGCGCTCGTCGGTCTCGTCCTCGGCCAACGCTTCGGCAACAATGTCGTCGGGTACGTGTTTTTGCAACAACTCTAATCGCAAGCGGCGTTTGCTCGTACTCTTGAGCGCGCGGCGGTTATTGATCCAGCTGCGGGCAAAATCTAAGTCACTCAACAAATTGAGGTTGCGCAGGCGGCGGATGACTTCCTGGCTCACGGCCTTGTCGGCATCTTTGCGCGCCAGATACATCTCGATTTCCCACTCGCTGCGCGGACGGATGGCCACATAGCGCAGGGCATTGTAGTAGGCTTTGTCCAGACCGGCCGCTTCTTTGAGCCGCTTCAGTTCGGCAGCGTCCAGCTCCTGGCCGCTGGCCAGCCGGCTTTCGATCAAGCCCGATTCGCTCAGACTAAACGCATATTTCTCGTCGACAAATATCGAGTAGCGGTCGGTCCGTTTGACCTGCTGCTTGATGGCAGTAATCTTCATAGTTCTATTCTAGGCTACCAGGGCAGGAGCGGGAGCGAAAAGCCCACTAAAACGCGACCGGATATCCTTAAGAAATTTCGAGCACTGCTCAGGGTGATCGCGCAACAGCGCAGCGAATTCCTCGGGCGTAAACCATTGGGCGTCACTCACCTCGGTCTGTCCTAGGCGAAACTCGGTCTGTCCGCTAATCACAACTTTGAAAACTTTTAAAAAATTATTCATGTGCCGATCTTGCGACTCTTCGCTGAAAAACTCCACGCCAATCGGCCGCAGCGTAAGGCCTCCAAGCCCGAGTTCTTCGTGCAGTTCAGCCGCCGCGGCGCTTTCGTAGGTCTGACCCTCATCAACATGACCACCAACCGAGATGTCCCATCTGCCGGGATCGATCTCCATGCCCGCCGCCCGCTTTTGCAGCAAAATCCGGCCGGCCTCATCCTCTACCAGCACCGCAACCACACGATAACGCAATGCCTTGGCCCACGCCTCCCGCAGCATCGCTGTGCCGATTGGCCGGTCTTGCTCATCGACGATCACCACTGGAGGGTAAGCCATGTTTTTGTTTCCTTCACAATTAATTGCTAGTAGTATCGCGCAATCGCCCTTCAAAGTCCATGCACTCTAAAATAAGGATGCTATGCTGAAAGCAGATCAAAGCAAGGAGCGTTCATGCACATTCCCTTCTCTACCGCTTACAAAATCGATACCGACGGAGGCCCTATCTGGGACTACGACATCAACAAAGACGTCGGGCTTTCATACCAAGAGCTGCACAGACGAGGCCCGGAGTCCGGTCACTATCTCAATAAAAAGTGCCACGAAATTCTTTTTGTCATCCGCGGCTCGGCCAGGTTTACTGTGGGCGGCAAAGAATATGACGTGCACGAAAAAGACACCGTGGTGGTCGAACCTGGCGTACCTTATGCTATCGATACAACCGATCTGGCGTATATAACGATTACCCGGCCCGACTGGTACGAAGAGCAGTACGAGTTGGTCGGCTAGCGGCTACTTCCAGACGCGCTTTTTGTTCTTTTCTTCTTTGGCGCGGACAGCTTGTTCGAGATCGATGTGCAGATCGTTGCACAGCGCCAACAGCAGGATTAGCACGTCGGCCGCTTCATGCTCCAGCTCTCCAGCCACACTGTCGGCAGCAAACTTGATGCCTTGGGACTTACGGGCGGCCTTGGCAAACTCGCCGGCTTCCTCGAGCAGCAGCATAAACCTTTCAGGGACACTCTCCTCGTCAAAGCCGCGATCTTTGACCATCTGAGCCACATACGCTTGCAAGTCGGCAAGCGTGGGACCTTCTTTTAGATGCAGTTCACTCATGGCCGGCTACTCAGCGGCTTTGACAGCAGCGGCGTCGCGCACCTTTTTAGAGATTTCTGCCAGTACTTTGGGATTCTCTTGCAAGTAGGTTTTAGCAGCTTCGCGGCCTTGGCCGATTTTCTCGCCGTTGTAGGCGAACCATGCGCCGGACTTTTCGACGATGTTGTCGGCCGCGGCCAAATCGAGCACATCACCGCTCTTGGAGATACCCTCGTTATACATAATGTCGAATTCGGCCTCTCGGAACGGCGGTGCGATTTTGTTTTTGACCACCTTCACGCGCGTACGGTTACCGATGACGCTCTCGCCCTGCTTAATCTGGCCAATGCGGCGGATGTCCATGCGCACTGAGGCGTAGAACTTAAGGGCGTTACCGCCGGTAGTGGTTTCCGGGTTACCAAACATTACACCGATCTTCATGCGGATCTGGTTGATGAAGATCACTGTCGCTTTACTGCGGTTGATCACGCCGGTCAGCTTACGCAGCGCCTGACTCATTAAGCGAGCCTGCAAGCCAGGCAGCGAGTCGCCCATTTCGCCTTCGATTTCGGCACGCGGCACCAGTGCAGCCACTGAGTCGACAACGATAATATCCACCGCATTGGAACGTACCAAAGTCTCGGTGATTTCCAGCGCCTGTTCGCCGTTGTCCGGTTGGCTGAGCAGCAGGTTATCGACGTCAACGCCAATACGCTTAGCATAGGATGGGTCGAGGGCATGCTCGGCATCTATAAATGCTGCTGTACCGCCGGCGCGCTGGATCTCAGCGATGGCATGCAGCGTCAACGTCGTCTTACCAGAACTTTCCGGCCCGTAAATCTCGACGATGCGTCCCCGCGGAATACCGCCGCCAAGGGCGATATCGAGCGACAGGCTGCCCGTTGAAGTGGTCTCAACCTTCTCGGCATAGCCTTCGCCAAGTTTCATAATCGAACCCTTGCCGAACTGCTTCTCGATCTGTTCCATGGCCATGCCCAGCGCCTTCGACTTGCCTTCGCCGGCGCCTGCGGCAGTAGCCTTCATTTCGGCCTCTGCAGCCGCCTTGGGATTGTCTTTACCCTTAGCCATATAAATACCCTCCGGTTTAGTCTCTCTGTTTCGTGTATCTATATTATACCATTTTGGCTAATTCAAGGTTATTTCATGACGCTTATGGTTCGTATATAATAGAACCAAATGGGAACCAAAGATTCTGTCATGGGAAGACTTTTAGGCAATGCAGAGAAGTTTACCGACAAACAAGTGTCGGAAACGCTGACGATGCTGGTCGAACACGGGGTGAAGCGCGGCGCCAGCGACATACACATTGAGCCGCACGAGCGCTTCGTACTGGTCCGCTATCGGATTGACGGCGTGCTGCGCGGCGTCCACAAACTGCCGCGGCAAGCCTTGGGCATGGTCATGGCTCAGCTGAAAGGGCTGGCCAGCCTCAATACTCAGGATACGCAGATGCCGCAAGAAGGCGAGTACACCACCGACGCCGGCGGCCAGCACATCGAAGTCCGGCTATCAACAATGCCGGTGTATGGCGGCGAGAAGGCCGTACTGCACTTATCGCAAGAAGCCGGTGACCCTGTGGACTTGGCAGCCCTGGGATTCTGGGGTACTGCGCTCAACAATCTTAAAGTCATATTAACCAGCCCGCACGGGTTGATCCTGGTTGCCGGACCCCGGAACAGCGGTGTTTCTTCAACGTTATTCAGCCTATTGAAAGACCTCAATAGCCCGCTGGTCAACATCGCGACTGTAGAAAGCGATGCCCGGCACCGTCTGCCCGGTATCAACCAGACCTATCTGGGAGGTGGTATGTCCACCCAAGACGGCCTGCAGGCCGCCCTCAAGCAAGATCCCAACATAATCATGGTCGACAACATACCAGACGGCGCCACTGCCAACCTGGCCGTCCATGCCGCCACCACCGGCCACCTGGTGATCGCCGGGCTGCACGCCGATGGGAGTCTGTCGGCGCTATTACGTTTGCGTCATGCCGGGGTTGAACCATATCTGCTGATGACCGGCTTGCGCGCCGGTGTCGGTCAGCGCCTGGTGCGTAAGCTTTGTCCTGACTGTCGCGAGCGTTACGCCTTAAGTGAAGAGGAATGCCAGCAGTTGGAAGAAAGTTTTGGCATAAGTACGTCCCCTGCCCGCAAGCGCCTGCACGAACTGGAGCAAGCAGCCATGGCGAGCTTGGGCAACTCTGCACCTTTGAGCAGCACTCCAAACCAGGTAACCCATCTCTGGCGGCCAAGCGAGGCCGGCTGCGAAACCTGCGGCCACAGCGGCTACGCCGGCCGGACGGCGATTGTGGAAGTCTTGAGCCAAAGCGACGGCCTGCACAAGGCCATGTTGAGCCAGGGAGTTGCATCTGTTACCGCGCTTCAGAACGCCGCCGTAAAAGACGGCTTCGTACCGATGGGGCTGGACGGCCTGATTAAAGCGATGCGCGGCATAACCACCGTTCCAGAGGTGCTGAAAGCCCTGTCCGGTTATGCTTGACCGGTTATCCAGGCGAACTATAATCAGACGTACCATGACCAAACACCCCCGGCACGACGGATTTACGATCATTGAACTCCTAGTGGTAATTGTGGTGTTGGTAATCTTAAGCGCCCTAGTGGCACTGACTGCCAGCGGTGTCCAGTCCAAGAACCGTAACGGCGACCGGCAGGCCGACATCGACACCCTGCGCGGCCAACTCGAAAGCTACTACGCCGAGAACGATAAGTATCCGACGCTCGCCAATCTCCGCGACAGCGCCTGGCGCACCAAACATTTGCCCAAGCTCAAAGACGGCACAATCACCGACCCGCGCTGGCACGCCGACATCGCCGCCTGCACCAAAAACGGCCAGCCATCGGTTGCCGCCGAACCAGCAGCCAACTGCTACAGCTACCAGGTCAAAACCTCAAGCGGCTCAGAGTGCGATAACGACAAAAATATGTGCGTGCATTACACCGTCACCGCCATGCTCGAAGGCGGCGGCAAATACGTTAAAAGCAGCCTGAATTAAATCCCTATCTTAAGCGTTCTGGACGTTGCGGCGGTCTTCCAGGAATTTCTCGTGCGCTTCCAGAATGTAGCGGGCGTAGACGTTGGGTTGCGGGCAATATACGAACTGGAACTTAGAGCGCTCGCCGGCAGTCTCAACTTTGAGTGTACCGAAGTTAAGCATCTCCGGGATGATGCCGGCCTGGTCGACGGTGACATCTTCGAGGTTGTCCATCGATAGCTGACTGACCTGACGGTTAAATAAGCCGCGCTGCGAGATTTGTGTAATGCTGTCGGTCGTAATAATCCACTCGTTTTGCCAGTAAATGGCGGTTGCGAGGCCCAACACAACCGTTAGAATGACTGCGATAGCGATAAGCGCCGCGTCGCTAAGCGGCTTTACGTTTTCAAGGTTGTACTGGTCGGCAAAGTTCGGAACAATCACGAAAGCCAAAACCGCGGCCACGATGATGCCGATCAACCCGCCAATATACAAAGTAACAATGCCGAATGGATGGCGCTTGATGGTAGCGACGACTTCTTCGCCGCGCTGCAAAACAACCATCGGATGCAATCTGGTATCGTCAATTTTGCCGCTGCGGCTGGCAACCGGTTGGTCGGGCTGCGGCGGAGTCTGTGTAGCTGGTTCCATAGGCCTATATTATAACAGCAGTTAGCCCGATTCACTCCAGGGATACTAGACGAGGCTGGTCTGGTCAGTTTTGTCTGCCTGGCGGCCGAGGTGTTCGTAGGCTTTCCTGGTCACCTTGCGTCCGCGCGGTGTGCGCTCCAGCAGGCCAATCTGCATGAGGTAGGGCTCGTAGAAGTCCTCGATAGTGCTGCGCTCTTCGGCGGTCAGCGCCGCCAGCGTCTCCACGCCAACCGGCCCGCCCTGATAACTATCAATAATTGCCAAAAGCAACATCCGATCAGCCGGGTCGAGCCCGAGTTCGTCTACTTCGAGCAACTGCAACGCTTTGTGGCTGATCACCGTGTCGATGATACCATCGCCGTTCACATCGGCGTAGTCGCGAACGCGTTTAAGCAGACGGTTGGCGATGCGCGGTGTGAGGCGCGCTCGCTTGGATAATTCGTCGGCGGCATCGGCAGCGATTTTTACTTTCAGAATGCCGGCGGCGCGTTCGATAATCTGGCGGATCTCGTCCGGCTTATAAAATTCCAGGCGATGGATCATGCCAAAGCGGTCGCGAAGCGGCGCGGCCAGGTTGCCGGTGCGGGTAGTGGCGCCAATCAGTGTAAACTTGGGCAGATCAAGCCGTAAGCTGCGGGCGCTCGGACCTTTGCCCAACATAATATCGAGCTTGAAATCTTCCATAGCCGAGTACAGCACTTCTTCGACTGTGCGGTGTAGGCGGTGGATCTCGTCGATAAACAAAATGTCGCCGTCTTGCAAGTTGGTCAGCAGGCTAGCCAGGTCGCCGGCGCGTTCGATTGCCGGGCCGGATGTGATCCGGATCTGAGCGCCCATTTCGTTGGCGACGACACTGGCGAGCGTGGTCTTGCCCAAGCCGGGCGGGCCGTACAGCAAAATGTGGTCGATCGGCTCGCCGCGTTTTTTAGCGGCATCGATGGCCAACTTTAGATTCTGCTTAATCCGCTCCTGGCCGATGTAGTTGGCAAAATCATGCGGGCGCAGCGTGTTTTCCAGCTCTTGTTCCTGCTGGTCATCATCACTTGCACCGGTACTCACAATCCGCTCGACAGCCATTAGTGTCTCACCTTCAGAGCTTGCTTAATGCGGTCCTCGGTGGGCAGGTCTTTGGCAACCGAAGCCAGGGCTGCGGACGCATCGGCGGCCGTGTAGCCCAGCGACACCAACGCCTCGACCGCTTCATCCTGCAGGAGGTTGGCATCGGACTGCAACATGCCGGTCATGCTCAAATCAACACCCTCTAGGCCGACTTTGTCCTTCAGTTCAACCACGATCCGCTCGGCAACTCGCTTGCCGACGCCGCTGGCCTGTTGGATGGATTTTACGTCGCCGCTGGCAATGGCCGCCCGCACGCTGGCACTATTACCAGTATTCAAGACGCTCACCGCAACTTTAGGACCCACACCAGTCACGCCCAACAGGAGTTCAAATAACTGTTTAGTATCTAAGCTCAAAAAGCCGAACAGATCGTGAGAGTTTTCGCGAATATGCTCATGGACATACAGTTTGGCGGAGTCGCCGCTGGCCAGCCGGCCGTAGTCTTCGGCGGTAACTAACAGGCCGTAGCCCACGCCGTTAATATCGAGCACAATCTCTTCCAGCGTCTTTTCGGCTACTACCCCCGTCAGCGTCGCAATCATCCCACTATTATGTCACAAGTTCGCTACAGCGTGCGCTGTGGTACTCGCAACATATAGAACGCACTGACGGCGCAGAGTGCGGCCATGGTCAAAAACAAAGTGTTAAAACTGAAGTAAGACACAACCAAACCGCCGAAGAGCGCACCCAGGCCGCCAACGAAATACGACATCCCTTCCCAGGCGCCCCATTCCTCGGCTTCCCGCTTCTTGTCTAGATGCACCGAGTAGAGCGCGTCAAAGGCCGGCTCGGCAAAAGCCCGTACCAAACCGATCATCAGCTGGACAATCGCCAAATACCACACACTGTTCACAGTGGTAAACAGCAAGAAACCCAAACCAGTAATGGCGTAGCCCAGCACCACAAGTGACTTTTTATCGCGCAGACTGTCGGCGTAGCGGCCGGCAATCAGCGAAGCAATCGCTGAACCGAAAGCCAGGGCCGAAGCTGTAATGCCGGCGTCCAAAAGGTCGCCGCCGACACCCTGCACAAATACGGCGTAGATCGGCGTCAGCATCGCCGAGGCGGTCAACACCAACGCATCACCGATAAGCAAGGCCTTTAGTGCCCGATTCTTATAAAACCGAAAAGCCGCGTAGCGCCCCAACATATCCTAACCACATTATGGCATACTCGCTTCAGCTCAGGTAACTGGAATGCGTCAGGGCCGCGGCCAGCGCGTCGGCGGCATCATCGGGCTTGGGCACTTCCTTCAGTTTGAGCAACACACGGACCATCTCCTGGATCTGTTTCTTATCGGCCCGGCCGTAGCCAGTTACTGCCATTTTGATCTGCAGCGGGGTGTACTCAAAAATTTCCAGTCCGGCCAGCCGGGCGCACAACAATACCACGCCGCGGGCCTGCGCCACGGTTATTCCGGTGGTAATATTGCGCACGAAAAACAGCTTCTCTACAGACATGATCTGCGGCTTGGTCTGAACGATAATATCGGTCAGCTCCTGAAAAATCGTCTCCAGCCGGACAGCATCATCTTCTTTTACCGGCGTACGGATAACCCCGGCGTCGACCAGCTCGATCTTGCGTCCGTTGGCCTCCACGACACCGAATCCCAAAATGCCGGTGCCCGGGTCAATCCCAATAATTCTCATGCCCTCAGTATAGCCTACCGCTAAGGGGCTGGCCGCAAATCCTGGGCTTTGGGGATGAACGTGTAGCGGCGAGGGAACATTTGCACAGTGCCGGTATCGGCGGAACCGGTAGCCAGCAAAAGCGCGCGTCCGCCAACCTGGGCCGCATAGTCGGCGAAGGCTTCGGTGGTGAGCGGGCCTTCCGGCTGGATGGCCGCAGCTTCGGCCGCCGCTACTGCCAGGTCATTGTAGCCAATCCGGTCGGACGAGGAGCGGAACACATGATTCTTGGGATCCCACAAGGGGCTGCCGTCTAACACCTTGCGCAGGCTATCGACGCACGCGATGGCGATTTCTTCAGGCTCCCGCAACGCAGCGTGGTCGAAATCGGTAAGCCGGAAGCCCCAATAAGACGCCGCCGATTTTGCGCGCATCGGATGTCGATACGAGACGCCATAGATCGAAAAAGCATTCGGCGCCTCCGGAGCGTGGCGCGAAACCATCTCCATCCGCACCGGCTTGATCGCGCGGTGCCTGGGGCCAACCAGACTTCCGGTGACCAGCTTATCGGCCACCGCCTGGCCTGCGGCATGCGCCAGGTCGGCATATTTCGGCCGGTGGGCGCGATAATACGCTTCTTCAGCGATCCTGACCGGTAAGTATTGCTCCGGCTTTGTTGGTCTGCCCGCCATCGCCAAGCTCCTTACTATCTATCCAGCTTGACGCAAGACAGGCTAAGAGGCAGTGACGATTATCACGCGCTCAGAAATTCTTCGGGGATATCGAAGTTAACGTGGGTAGCGGTAACTTCCTCGACATCTTCGAGCGCATCCATCAGGCGCAGGATTTTACCGGCGGTCTCTTTGTCGGCGACGGGCACGGTGGTGTTAGGTACATACGTAAGTTCGGCTTCGAGAATCGCAACGCCGGCTTCGCGCAGGGCGTCGCGGACTTTAGCGAGTTCGGTCGGCTCAGTATAAATCACTGATTCGTCGCCTTCTTCCTGCAGGTCTTCGGCGCCAGCATCCAAAGCTTGCATCAACAGCTCGTCGCCGCTGCCCTTCGCTCGGATCATGCCTTTACGGTCAAACTGAAAAGCCACAGCACCCTTTTCGGCCACGTTGCCGCCGTGTTTGGAGAAGGCCAACTTAACTTCCGGGTAGGTGCGGTTGAGATTGTCGGTAGCGACTTCCGCCAGAATGGCGACGCCGCCGGGGCCGTAGCCCTCGTACATCACTTCTTGCAGCTGGGCGGCATTTTTGTCAGCCACGCGCTGGACGGCGCGCTCGATGTTGGCCGTCGGCATGTTGGCTGCTCGGGCCTTGTCCATGGCCAGGCGCAGAGCGAAGTTGGTGTTCGGATCGGTGCCGCTGCGCGCAGCAATGGCAATGGCATTACCCAATTTGGTGAACACCGCGCCGCGGGCTGCGTCTTTCGCGCCCTTTTCACGTTTGATGGTTGACCATTTTGAGTGCCCGGACATCCTGCTTATCTCCTTCTTTCTTCTCTGTTATTATAGCAGTTTTTCTAGTTTTGCTCCAGAGCACCAGACAAACGAAACCGACCGTGGCGTACGAGGCCGCCATTGAGACCGCTGAAAAGCCGATATTCGCCACGAACGCATGCGGAATCCGGCTTAAAAGGCTGGCCGCATCGAGCATGTAAGTCATCAGCCACTTTGCCGGCCAGGCAATCCAGCCGGCCACTGCCGGAATGAGCATGCCGCCGAGGCCCGCCGTTACGCTCAGCAGCATCGCCAACGGAATAAACGGAATCACCAGCAAATTCGCCGGTAGGCTAACTAACGAAACCTGGCCAAAAATAAATAAAATGTATGGCAGCACCATGATGCTGGCGCAGGCGCTTTCTATCAGAACACCAACCAGCACTGGCGGCTCTTTCTCGCCAATAAACCTCTTCGTCAGCAGCGGCCCCAGCACCAGCACGCCGTAAAAAGCCAGAAACGACAGGTACCAGCTAACATTCCCCCATAAATAGAACGGGTTAGCCAACACGCTCACCGCCGCTGCCAGCAGCAATAGCACTAACGGCTTAATTGCGTGCCCGTAGTACCATGCTCCAATACTTAACAAGCTAATGATTGCCGCGCGGGCAATCGGCGGACTCGAGCCGGTGATGAGCATAAACAAACCGATCAGTGCCAGACAGGCAAAAGTAGCCTGAAATTTCGAACGCTTGGCTAGCAGCCGGCGGCAAGCCACCACAATAATGGTCAGGTTATACCCCGAAACGGCAATGATATGCGTCAGCCCCGCATGCTTGAGGTTGTCTGCGGTACTGTCCGGCAAGGTGTTGCGCTGGCCGATCAACAGCCCAAGGCCGAACGAAGCTACCGGCTCTGGCAGTGCCGATTGCATACCGGCCGCAAACCGGCGCCGCAACTGGTTGATCCACGAGTGATCGCGTTGCAGCACGTCCAGCCGGGCAAAGCCCACACTCTCCAGATCGTTCCCGCGCGTCGGGTATAGACTACCGCTAGCCTGCACGATGTCACCGCGATACACCGCCGCCTCGCCAAAACCACTCACCGTAATGCCGCCAACTAGTGACGCTGCTCGCGGCGAAACGACATGCACAGCATCCATCGAAAATTCCAACTGGTAGCGCTGCCCATACACCGCATCTTCGGTTGCCCGGCCCACCAACACAACTTTTTGGTGCAGCAAAGATTCGTTCACAGCCAGCCGCTGCGTATACACGCTGCCGCGCCACCAACCGATGCCGAAAAACAGCAGCCCAAGCATGACTAAAGCCACCAGACCATGCCGCCGCAGACTAAGCGCCGCCAGCGGCACCAGCAGCCACAACCAACGGCCGTCGGCAAACAAAGTCCGGCGCGCCACCAATAATCCGGCGGCCGCCGCCAAACAGCAGGCTACAACCAGCACCCAGCGTTTAACGCGGTAATTGGCCAACTTCTTAAACACGCCGCCATTGTAGCAACGGCGTATGAAATAGATCTTAAAACGAGATTAGAACTGGTTCCAGAGATACTGGTTGGTCACTTCGTGGTGGTACACTACCTCACCGTCTTTGACGCGGGTGCCGAGCTCACGCGGGCTGCGGCTGGAGACAGCTTGTTTGTGCTCAAGGTATTTGTCTTTGCTGGACATACCAAACAGCTTAGTCGTGTAATCACTGGCTTTGAAAATACGGATAGCATCCTGAAGCGTAGCCGGAAGGAAGCGCAAACGTGGCCGCTTGTCGTTTTCGGGCGCCGGCTTTTTGTCTTCGAGTCCGGTTTTAAGGATAGCGAACAGCGCTAGGTACGGATTGGTGTCCGGGGCGACAGAGCGGATTTCGATCCGGGCGGTACGCTCGTTACCGAACGGGATCCGGATCATCGAGCCGCGGTCGTTGGCCGAAACTTTGATTTGGTTCGGCGCTTCAAAGTTGGGGTCGAGCCGCCGGTAGGCATTCACGCTGGAGTTAAAGACCAGGCACAGATCCGGGGCGCGGTTCAGAATCTTCTCTACGAAGTCCCAGCCGGCCGCCGACAGCCCGTCTTTGCCCTTGGCGTCGTGGAAGATATTTTTGCCGTCTTTAGCTAGCGAGAAGTTAGTGTGCATACCGTTGCCGTTGATGCCTTGGATCGGCTTCGGCAGGAAGGTCGCGGTCATACCCATAGTCATCGCTACCTGGCGGCAGACTAATTTATAGAGCTGGACTTGGTCGCAGGCGCGTACGACGTCGGTATACGAAAAGTTAATTTCAAACTGCGACGGCGCAACTTCGGGATGATCCTTTTCGTTCTTGAAGCCCATCGCCCGCTGGACTTCAGCGGTTTTATCGATGAAGCGGCGAAGTTCATCGAGCGGCAGCGAGTGGAAGTAGCCGCCGGTCGACACTAGCTCGAACCCGGATTCGTTGGTGTAGCGCTGCTCGGCGTCTACACCTTTCAGCAGGAAACCTTCCAGCTCCGGCGCCATGTAGGCGGTTAGCCCGTCTTTGGCTTTGATGTGGTCGGCGTAGCGCTGCAGCTGGCCGCGAAAATCCGAATCATACGGCTTAAAGTCTCGGCTGTGGACGTTAGCAAAGATGAGCACCTTGCCCGCACCAAAAATATCGGCCGGCAGGTAGGTAAGGCTAGTCCAGTCGACGCTGAGCCGCAGGTCGGACTCGTGCAATTCGCTTAAACCCCTGATCGATGATCCGTCAAAGGTCAGGTTATCAAGGGAGCTTAGGAAGAACTTCTTGTCATAGTCGAGCATATGAAGCCTGCCTTCAATGTCCGAAAAACAGACCGTCACTGCTTTGATGCGCTTCTCGTCGGCGAGATATTTCAGATGCGTTTGCTCGGCTTTCTGAGGGTCGGTAAGCGCCCTAGCTTTCAGGTTTAGTTCCTCTAAATCGCTATACGACAGCTCCAAAAAACTTGCTAATGGTTCGGCGTTATCCATATATTCTCCTTTACTCCTTAATCCCTTCAGCAGCCCGGCGGCTTAGCCCGAGCGATAACTTGGCAGCCGATTTTGACTTGGCTAACCGGGCTGGCGCGGCATCTTCGGCGAACGCATAGCCGGCTTCTTCGTGCTGGGCTAAGTCCAAACCGATATGCTCCTCCTCTTTACTGACCCGCAGGCCGACAGCCTTATCAACCAGCTTAAACAATACCCAGCTGCCAACGAACGAGAATACCGCCGCCGCGCCGACAGCCAGTGCCTGCTTGCCCAGCAATGCCAGGCCGCCGCCGGCGAACAAGCCATTCGCTCCCGCCGGGTTAACTGCCTTCGTAGCAAAAAATCCGATAAGCAAGGCGCCGGTCAAACCGCCAACAGCGTGAATACCCACGACGTCCAGCGCATCGTAATAGCCGGTCTTAAACTTAATGTGAACCGCAAAGGCGCAAACCAACCCGCCAAGCAGGCCGATCACCGCCGATGCCAGCGGGCTTACAAACCCGGCTGCCGGGGTAATCGCCACCAGGCCGGCGACCGCTCCGGATACCGCGCCGAGAGTAGTAACTTTACGCTGTCTGTACCAGTCAACCGCCATCCAGCCGAACATTGCCGCGCCGGCTGCGGTGTTGGTAGTTAGAAATGCATTGGCAGCGAGCTCTCCGGCGCTCAGAGCGCTGCCGGCGTTAAACCCAAACCATCCGAACCACAACATGCCAGCGCCCAGCATGGTCAGCGGCAAATTATGCGGCGGCATCTTTCGGCCAAAGCCATGCCGCTTGCCCATCACCATCACTGCTGCCAAGCCGGCCACTCCGGAACTTATGTGCACCACGGTTCCGCCGGCAAAGTCTAGCGCGCCCAACTGCCGGAGCCAGCCTCCAGGCGCCCAGACCCAATGGGCCAGCGGCGCATACACCAGTACCAGCCAACACACAGCAAACAGGGCGAAGGCCGAAAACTTCATGCGTTCGGCAAAAGCGCCGGTAATAATCGCCAGCGTTATAGCCGCAAAAAACAACTGAAATACGGCAAATGCGATGTGCGGCACTGTCGGCGCCAGATCACCATTCACGCCCGTCACCCCCGCAAAACCCAAGTACTTCAGGCTGCCGATAAACCCATGCGAATCAGCGCCGAACGCCAGGGAATACGCCAGCAGCACCCAGACCACTGACACCAAACCAAGCACAAAGAAACTTTGCATCACGGTCGCCAGTACGTTCTTAGCCCGCACCATGCCGCCATAAAAAAGCGCCAAGCCGGGAATCATAAACATCACCATGGCCGCTGCCACCAGCACAAATGCCGTGTCCCCTGAGTTCATCTTATATTCCCCATTACGATTAAATCCTAGCACAGCTAGCATAAAAACATACATAATTATGATAATTATCACAATGACTAATATAAAAGATTGTTCTACTCGGATTTGTCTATTTTGTAGACCAGCCGCAGACTGTATTAGTTGTGCAGGCCCGGATCGAAAACTCCGAGAAACCTTTCGACGGTCTCGAATAGAGGTTCCTGGCGGGCCTCGTCAACGGTGAAGAAACGCAATTCCTGGCACTCGTCAGAGGGCACGAAATCCAGATCTTTAAGCTTTACTTCATAGATCACATTGGCCACATACGCCTCTCCGCCTCGTCGCTTAGAGGTAGTGAAATATTTTGGCGACTTTGACACCTCAGTAATAACTAATCCGGTTTCCTCATGGATTTCGCGCCTCAACCCGTCAATCGGATCTTCACCGTGCTCCAGTCCGCCGCCGGGGAGCTCCCACTGGCCATTGTCCTCTTTGGCGAGTAAAAACCGGCCAGTCTCATCGATAACCAGACCCTTGACGCTGACTCGGTAGAAACACGGTGTGTTCATAGCCCTAGTCTAACACCTTATTGGTCTTGAAGGTCTGGACGTTAGATATTCCGCCTCGGCCAACAGCTCATGAATGTGCTTCTTGTGCCATTTGATAGTTCCGAGATGCCCCGAATGAGGTCTGGTAATAATCTTGATTGGGACGCCTGCGCTCCGCCAAGCTTGCAGCGTGGCAAGTGCCTGTTTATATCTGATGAGCCTATCCCGCTTGCCAAGTACCATTACAAAAGATAGATCTCGTCTTGGAGGGCTATCGGCAGAGATGTCGATCTCCTGCCACAAGCTATTGAGCCGGGCCGCACTAAAGCCTCTTTTATTGAACTTTCGGCGCACAAAATAAAAGAGCGGTGATTTAAGAGCGTCTTTTCCCGACATGCCAGCGACTGCGTAAATACCATATTGTATAGCGGGCATGCGTCTTTGTAAGGCAAAGCACAGGCCGGAGCCAGCACTCGCCCCGATGCAGATTATTTTTTTGTAACCATCTATCCTCGCCGCGAAATCATTACAAATTCCGTCTACTAGGCTGAGTAGGTCGTGAGGATCGCCGCTCGTCATAACCGACGGGCTGTGTTCGTAGGCAACTACCGCAAAGCCCTGTTCATTGAGCGTTTGGATAACACCCTGATAGCTCTTGATCTTTCCGCCGTAACCGGCGATGACGCAAGCGACTTTTTCGGATCCCTCGACTGGAAATGACTGCGTGCGGAACAGAGGGGCATTCATTAGGTAAATTGTATAACAAAAGCACCTCTGCCGAGAGGTGCTTCCTGCTGTTTACGCTTGGAGGGCCCAGTGGGATTATAGCTTCTCGCCGGTTCGTCTTTGATTTTCTAATGAACGACGACTCGGGTTCGGCATATATTTGCTGAACGCAAATATCGAACCTGCCCTTTTGGCAGTCTGTCTCCCCCTCGAACCTTCCCAAAGAAAGGACCCCGTGTGAAACGGGGTCTTTTCTTTGGAGGGCCCAGTGGGACTCGAACCCACGACACGAGGCTTAAAAGGCCTCTGCTCTAACCAACTGAGCTATGGGCCCATCAAGTAAATACCAACGGGCAAATAACAGATGACATTATGCCTTTTTTGGCCTCAAAAGTCAATCGTAGAACGCTCGCCCAAAATTGTAGTGCTTCGCTAAAGCGATGACTTTATTGTTATGATAACCATATGAAGAAAATTTTATCTATTCTCGCCTTAGCAATTTTATTGTTCGCCTTTTCTCCTGCGACCGTGCTTGCGGCACCGCAGGGTGCCGCCGGCAAAACCACCGAACAGGTAGGCTATGACGTAGCCTGGCCGCAATGCGGTAAGAGGTTGCCAACCGGCCAATCGTTCGCCGTCGTAGATGTGAATGGGGGGACGGCAGCTAACACCAATCCGTGCCTGTCAGCCCAGCTCACCTGGGCCAAAGCAGCAACTGGCACAACGGCTCAACCGAAGATACAACTCTACATGAACACTGCTAACCCGGGCGAAGTTATTGACCAAATTACCACTTGGCCAACAAGTAACACCGATGAGACAGGCCTTACCACGGCCAACCCCTACGGTACCTGCACTGGCGCAAACGACCTGGCTTGCTCATGGCAATACGGTTGGAACCGCTCCGTAGAAGCAAATCGGGATAGGTTTGCTCCCGCTGCCGCTGCCGCCGGCCTAAGCCAAGTAGCCAGCAACTACATCTGGTGGCTAGATATTGAGACCAGCAACACCTGGCAGGTTACCGGCACGACCGATGCCTTTAACCGCAATGTCGCCGACATCGAGGGCATGACCAGTTACTATGAAGCTCAGGGAGCAACGGTTGGCTTGTACTCTACGGCTGTGCAATGGGCTCAGATCACCAACAACCAGGTCAGTCCTACCAGTGACCTTAACGGCCTCCGCAACTGGCGTCCAAGCGGCGCGACTCTGAGCAACGCCATCACAAACTGTTCTGTAACCCCGTTGACTGCGGGCGGTTTCATCGCACTTACCCAGTACGTCAAGCAGAACCTCGACTACGACCACTCTTGCATATAGCTGAATCATCCAAGCTACATTAAGTACGAGAAGCAACATGTCTGAAACCGCACCAGAAATCGTCCTCACCAAAGCCGGCCGCCGGGCCAGGGCTACCAAAACCGTTGACTTGATGGCCTATGTCGTTGGCGTTGGCGGTAACATCGCGGTTATCCCGCAGATTATCAAAGCCTGGCAGAGCAATGCGCCTGGTCTCGCTGTGCTCACCTGGATCTTGTTCAGCGCCATCGGCTGCATTTGGCTGGCCTACGCCATTCTGCACAAACAAAAACCGCTGATAGTCGCCCAGGCTGTCTCCATCGCCTGCAATCTGGCCGTAGTGCTCGGCTGGATAATCAACAACCTCTAGTGCTTCTTTTTGTCGTGCTGGCGGAAGTTGCGCCGTTGCGACCACAAGAAAAACAAGCTCACTACGGCACCGGCGCCGATGACCAGTGCTTCTGAATTCCACAGGACGCGCCATGCTGACTGACTCTCCAGGTTAAACATCAGACCTCGCGGCAACAGCGGCACTGCCAACAGCACCAACAGCATACTGGCTCCGGCCGCCGGGACAATATTGAGCATCACCCGCAGCTTGCCGTGCACGCTCAGCGCGGTCACGATTGTCGTCACAATTGCCGGCACGAACAGCAAGATCATCTCCAGCGAACTCTGGCTGAGCGGATGCGGCTTGGGGCTGAATAGGCCCATCATGGTGTTGGCCTCGTTGGCGACGTGCTCCACCAGCACCGCGCCGAGGCAAGCGCTCAGAAAAACCATCGCAGCGTTAGCCCGGACGACCACAAACAATAGCGCGGGCAGGACCAAAGCTATGATGAGCGCAGCATTGTGAGACATCTTATCCCCATAATACCATGAGCGCTTTAGCAGTGTATTTTACGCGCCGACGCGGTCTTTGCGGTGGCGCTGCTTGGCGTTCTGTTCGATATACTCGATAATTTTTTCAGCGACGTTGCGCTTGGTGAGGAGCTCCGGGGTTTTGATGCTGCCGGACGAGTTAACCTCGAGCACCAGCGGCCCGCGGTCGCTGCGCATCATATCGACAGCACAAACCGGCAAGCCCATGGCCCGCGCTGCGCGGATAGCTGTCTTTTCCTCTTCGGCAGTCAGTTTGACGATCTTACCGACACCGCCCTGGTGGGTGTTGGAACGAAAGTCATCATCCAAGCTCTGACGCTTGATGCTAGCTACCACCCGGTTGCCGACCACGAGGGCACGCACATCCACACCCGCCGATTCCTGCACATATTCCTGCACCAAAAATGTCACGCCCTCCACATAAAAGGCCTGCATTACAGCCTTGGCAGCCTTGTTAGTCTCGGCCAAGACCACGCCGTTGCCATGAGTGCCGCGGGCGACCTTAACGATCAGCGGCGCGCCGCCGGCTTTCTGAATAACATCTTCGAAGTCGGCTGTTTCGCGGGCGAACACCGTTTTAGGGATGCCCACACCAGCTTTAGCAAGCAACTGATAAGCGCGCAACTTGTCGCGCGAGCGGTTGATGGCAATCGATTTGGCGGTGGTGTAGACATCGCGCATCTCGAACTGGCGCACTACGGCACAACCGTACTTAGTGTAGCTTTGGGCGATACGCGGGATCACGGCATCGAAATCGTCCAAAATATTACCCTTGTAATACACCACCGGGTTGCCGCGCTCGATGGTCATGTAACACTTGGCATAGTTGACCACTTTGACCTCGTGGCCGCGCTTCATGGCCTCTTCTTTGAGGCGTTTGGTGGTGTAGTTGGCACTACCCTTCGATAGAATCGCTATTTTCATCGCGGCCCTCCTCTTCATCGCTAGGAATTTCAATGCCGTACTTGTCTTTAAGCGCCAGCAGGTCTACTTGAGTACAAGCCGTGTCGACCAGGAAACGATTGTTCAGCATCTTGCGGCCGAGCAGGATCGGATAGGTCTTTTTGGAACGGTCGGCCAGCGAAAAGGTCGCCAAAAACACTTTTGGCCCCAGTTTGACGCGGAATTTCACTTCGTAGCGCTCCTCGCGCTGGCCAAAGGAGTTGGAAATCCAGATCTTGTCGAATTCCGAAGTCCGGCATTCCGTGGCCAGCTCACCGCACACCGGATGGCCGCCGAGCAGCCGGAAGCTTAAAGTCTGGCCATCGTCGCTTAGGGCGATCTGGTCAGCGTGTACGGCCGAACCATACGCTCCAGTGTCCACTTTGGCCGGAATTTCGACCACGCTAGCATCCACGAAGTTTAGTAACTCCGCGCGGCCAACTACAACTTTATGGAAATCAGTTCTTGCCATAGTTTAAATACATAATATCAAAATGCTTATGTGTCGTTTGAATTTGCTAAAAGAGTGTGCTAACTTTATTATAAACTTTGGTTTTTGTCAATTGATATAACACTCATGGCCTCACCTAAGATTCTTATCGTCGGGAACTGTTTTTCCACCCTGAGAAAATATCTGACCGAACACGGCTACGACCACCTCTTACTTAAAGATATCCGGCTGACCGATTTCCCGGACAAACAGTTCAAAAACCGGGCTGTTTGCGACTTCTCCAAATTTGAAAATGTTCTGCGCACGGTGGACGAACTGGTCCGGGAACATACCTTTAACGGGGTGATGGTCACCTATGAAAACTACATCGTCACAGCAGCACGAATCGCCGAACGCCTAATGTTGCCTGGGATGCCAGTGGAATCTGCCAAGGCCTGCACTGACAAATTCCTCATGCGGCAAATGTTCGGGGATGCGCCGGAAAAAATCAGTCCGGATTTCGCCGTAGTTGAGTCGGAACAGGCAGTCCGCGACTTTGCTGCCGCCCACCGCTTTCCGCTGATCCTCAAGCCGGCGAACCTATCCAAGAGTCTGCTGGTGACTAAAAGCGGTGATCTTGACGAGCTGTTGGCTAGCTACCGGCGGACGGCAGGCAATATTCAAGCGGTGTACGCCAAATATGCTCCCGGCTCAAAGCCCAAAATCCTGATCGAGGAATTTATGGAGGGGCCGGTACACTCGGTTGATGCCTTTATCGACTCGAGCGGCGAGCCGCACGTCCTGGATGCCGTTGTCGACTACCAAACCGGCTATGAGATCGGCTATGACGATAACTTCCACTACAGCCGCATACTTCCGTCGAAGTTGCCGGCGAGAGAAATTGCTGCCATCTGCCGCACAGCCGCTCAGGGCTGCAAAGCGCTCGGCATGAAGAACAGTCCGGCGCACATCGAGATCATCCGCACGGCCGACGGACCGCGCATCGTAGAAATTGGTGCCCGCAACGGCGGCTACCGCGAACGTATGCACCTGCTGGCTAACGGCATCGACATTACCGGCAATGCCATCAACCTGGCTTTAGATCGCCCGCTTAATCTTCAAGCCGACCGCAACGAATCGGTCGCCGTACTGGAGCTTTTCCCCAAAACACCGGGCACCTTCAAAGGCATAGCCAATGAGAAGAAGCTCAAACAACTAACGTCTCTGAACTATTTCGCCGTGAAGGCCGATCCCGGCAGCTTTATCGGCAAATCGTCAGACGGCTACAAAATGGCCGCCTGCATCATTCTGCATAATGCCGACCCCGAACAATTCGCCAAAGATTTGGACTTTGTGAACAAACAGGTCTATGTCGAGACCGAACCCGTAAACTAGCTATTTCCAAAAGCCGTGGCGCTTGGATTCGCCTTGCTTGAAGGCTTCGAGCAGCTCTTGCTGCTGTTTCGTCAGCTTGGTCGGCGTATCAACAATAATGGTCACAATGTGGGCGCCGCGAGTCGTCTTTTGCATGTGCGGCACGCCATGACTGGAAAGTTTGAAGTCGGTGCCGCTCTGGGTACCGGCCGGTACTTTCATGCGAACTTTGCCGTCGACGGTTTCCACATCGATCTCTGTGCCTAAAGCAGCGTCGACCATTGCGACGTGCTCCTCGCTTAAGATGAGGTCGCCTTCGCGGGTAAACTTCTTGTGAGCCTTTACCCGGACGTTAACGTACAAGTCGCCTTTGGAGCCGTTGGCGACAGCCTCGCCGTGCTCGCGCAAACGAATTACTGCGCCATCGTCGATGCCAGCCGGAATCTTCAGCCGGATCTTCTGGTCTTTACGCTGCGTGCCCTTGCCGTGACACACGGTGCAGGCTTTTTCTGGAATCTTGCCCGTGCCCTTACAGGTAGGACAAATAGTGGCCTGCTGAATGTTGCCAAAGATGGTGCGCATGACATTGACCACCTGGCCGGCACCTTTACAGGTCTCGCAAGTCTTTAATTCGTAACCCGGCTCGACGGTTTTGCCCTTACAGTGCTCGCAGATGTCTTCCAGGCTGAGTTTGAGCTCTTCCTCGGTCCCAAATACGGCTTCTTCAAAGGAGATCTCTACGCGGACTTCCATGTCGCGGCCGCGTTGCGGACCGCGGGAGCGGGCACCGCCACGGGCGCCGCCGCCAAAGAAATTCTCAAAAATATCACCAAGGCCTAAATCACCAAAGTCGAAATTGACGTTCTGGCCGTTAAAACCGCCGCCAAACGGGTTGCCGCCATCGGCCGCCCCGCCCACGCCGGCATGCCCGAACTGGTCGTAGCGCTGGCGTTTGGATGGGTCTTTCAAGACCTCGTAGGCTTCGTTGATCTCTTTAAACTTTTCTTCGCTCCCGCCCTCTTTGTCCGGGTGGTGCTGCACGGCTAACCGGCGAAACGCCTTTTTTATCTCGTCGGCGCTCGCATCTTTCCCCACTCCCAAAATTTCATAGTAATCTCTCTTAGTCATCGATAAATTAGTTTACGGCCTTCCGCGCTGGCCTTCCCTGCCTTCGTTATATCCTTGATCGACAATCGGCGTTAACTTCTCGAGCAGTGTCAACGCAACTTGTCGGACCCTTTCAGGCTGATTTGGGTCATTCGCCCTGGTTAAAGCGTCCCATACCGCCAAACGCCGCAGGAAGTGAACCGTCCGAATCATTTGGTCTATCGGCAGCTCAGAGATTCTTACCGACTCCGTCCCGCGCAGAACGTGCACGGTCACCGGGTCGTTGCTCTCCCACACGATCTCAATCGGATCAACCAACTCCCGCTGGTATTGCATGAACAGGCGCTGACGCATCTCTGCGGTCAACCGTTCATCCTCGAGTTCTGGCTCTGCCGGTTCGGGCTGGATCTTAAGCACTGCGTATCGGCCAGCGTCAGGGTCTTCTCCTTCACCATAGCTCGCTGCAATAACGCTCGGCAAGTGATTCAGGAGTACATACCGGGGATCCCCAGGACGGTGTTCAATAGCCGCTCTCTCCTCGGCAGCCTTAGCGGCGCGTTCCTTATCGGCATAGAGGCGCTCCTGGCTGTAATCCGGCGTGCTATCAAAGTGGGGGAACGCAGCGTGCTCCATTGCCGCCAGCGCATGCGCTGAACTCACGGCATGACGTTCATACTCACGGTCGGTGTTCGGATGGAGAGAATAAACATCCAGTGCCCTGGCTACTTCCAGAGCATCGGTGCGCAGCATCTCGTTCGTCAGGCCTCTCGGCAATGACGGGCCTTCAGGACGGCCTGCTGCTCCAGGGTATGGTTCGCTCATCTGTAGACTCCTCTATTGGTTGCTAATCACCACCGACGGCGTGGTGAGCATGCTGTTTAGTAGTGCGGTCGCGCGGGCGTCGTCGCCGGCCTTCTGCCCGGTGGTTAATACAAAAACTTCATGGGTCTGATCGGCTTCCCACCGGACGATCATTTCCAATATTCCTTGCCGGCCTTGGTCGTGCTGCAACCAGACGACGCACTTAGGGTTAGCGTAGGCGAAGTGCAAAAACTCTTTGCCGGATTTGGGGTCGACGTGTATCGTGCGGCCGTTCTCGTTCCAAATCTTCTGGGCGAGCTTAAATGCATCGTCGCTGGTCACAGCGTGCACTTGCACGGTGAGCTCATCGCTGTCTGGTTCCTTTTTACCCATGCCGAACATACAGTTATTGTCGCCTGCCTACTAGTGTTAGTCAATAAATGGACGAACTTACTTCTCGTCGACGACTTCGCCCTCGACGGGGCCGTCCTTGTCGTCTTTCTTGGATTCGGACTTTTCGGCGTCGTCAGCAGAGGCCTCTTCCTTCGAAGCGGCTTCGTACATCTTGGCGCCAATCGGCATCAATTTGTCGCTTAGGGCTTTGGCGGCTTCTTCAAGCTTTTCTTTATCGCCATCATCAACAACCTTTTTAGCATCTTTGATAGCCTCCTCTAATGTCTTAATGTCATCTTCGCTGAGCTTATCCTTGTGATCGCTCTTCAATTTTTCAGCTTGGTAAATGGCGTTCTCGAGGATATTGCGGGCTTCGACGGCTTCGCGCTTCTTCTTGTCTTCTTCGGCGTGAGCCTCGGCCTCTTTGGCCATCTTCTCCACGTCGGCCTTGTCGAGGTTGCCGGAGCCGGAGATCGTAATGCTCTGCTCTTTGCCGGTGCCCTTGTCTTTGGCCGTCACATTCAGAATACCATTGGCGTCGATGTTGAAGGTAACTTCAATCTGAGGAATGCCGCGCGGGGCGGGCGGGATGCCGTCCAGAATGAAGCGGCCGAGGGACTTGTTGTCACCGGCCATGCCGCGCTCGCCTTGGAGCACATGGACCTCTACTTGCGGCTGATTGTCAGCTGCGGTCGAGAAAACCTCGCTCTTGGACGTTGGGATAGTGGTGTTGCGCTCGATCAGCTTGGTCATGACGCCGCCCATGGTCTCGATACCGAGACTCAGAGGGGTAACGTCCAGCAGCAGCACGTCCTTAACGTCGCCCTGCAGCACGCCGCCCTGGATGGCAGCGCCAACGGCGACTACCTCGTCCGGGTTCACGCCCTTCATCGGGTCTTTACCGAAGATGGCCTTCACCTTCTCCTGTACAGCCGGCATGCGGGTCATACCGCCCACCAAAACCACGGCGTCGATGTCGCTGGCTTTGAGGTCGGCGTCCTTGAGGGCTTTCTCGCAAGGGTCGGCGGTCTTATTGATAAGATCTTCGACCAGGCTCTCAAGTTTGGCGCGGGTCAGTTTGTGCTCGAAGTGCTTGGGGCCGTCGGCATCGGCGGTCAGGAACGGCAGGTTGATGTCAACTTCTTGAGCAGTGGACAACTCAATCTTGGCCTTCTCGGCTTCGTCGCGCAGACGCTGCATGGCGGCCTTGTCGCCGGAGATGTCCATGCCGTGCTCTTTTTTGAATTCGTCGACAAAATAGTTAACGAGGACGCGGTCGAAGTCGGCGCCGCCGAGGTGGGTGTCGCCGTTGGTGGCCTTCACCTCAAATACGCCGTCGCCCAACTCCAGAATGGAAACGTCGAAAGTACCGCCGCCGAGGTCGTAGACGGCAATCTTCTCATCCTTTTTGCTGTCTTTGTCCAAGCCATAGGCCAAGGCTGCGGCGGTTGGCTCGTTGATGATGCGCTTTACTTCCAGACCAGCAATTTTACCGGCGTCTTTGGTCGCTTGGCGCTGCGAGTCATCGAAGTAGGCCGGAACAGTAATGACCGCTTCAGTGACCGGTTGTCCGAGGAAGCTTTCGGCGTCGGCCTTAAGCTTGCCGAGGATCATGGCACTCACTTCTTCCGGGCTGTACTCTTTGTCGCCCATCTTGACCTTGACGCCTTGGCCGCTCTTAACGATTTCGTAGCCCATCAGCTTGAGGTCGCGCTGGACTTCTTTGTCTTCCCAGCGGCGGCCGATCAGGCGCTTGACTTCGTAAATTGTGTTCTTAGAGTTGGTAACCTGCTGGCGGCGGGCAATTTTGCCAACCAGACGGTCGCCTTTCTTACCTTCAGCCACAACGCTTGGAGTGGTGCGGTCGCCCTCGCTGTTGGCGATAATTTCCGGCTTGCCGGACTGCATCACAGCCATCGCCGAGTTAGTGGTACCTAAGTCGATTCCAATGATTTTTCCCATGTTATGCCTCTCCCTCTCTTTGCTTTAATCCTTGTAAATAGATGACAGCCGCGCGCGCTGAGTCAACAACGTTGAAAGCACGCTCCGATCCGTAGCCATGTTCTACCAAATCGAGGACGACGGCTCCAGGGTTGTCCATGCAGGACTCAGGCCCCCAGGCAAAAGCGCCGAACGCGCGGTCATAGCCGCCGACGACATAAGGCTTGCCGTAGGTGCTGTCGTCATAATTTGTTGGTTGGTACAGAGCAAATTCTGCCATTATTGCGTGCCTTTCTGGGCTATTGTTGGCAGACTATTACATAGAGTGCCAATACCACTCTATCATAGAAAAATTAGCACTCACGTGTCAAGAGTGCTAACTAAGCTTATTTTTGCTCTTCGAGGTAGATGAGGAGGTCGGCTGGGTCTTCAATTTGTCCGAGCGCGGCAGCAAAGTCGCCTACCCGAAGCTCTCCAAAGTCTCCGAGCGCAGCCTCAACTGGCACTGCCGCTTCGGGTGCTTCCGTGGCCTGGGGAGCCGCGCCTGGAGTCTCGCCGGCAGATTCTACGGAGACGAAGCCCTTACCCATCTCTATGAAGCCCTTAACGGTCCACTCCACCGCCTTTTTGCCCAAGGCCTTGAAGAGACCGAACAAATCCGGCGATTCCGGTTCGTTGCCAGCTAGGCGCTCGTTATCCGGATGCACAATATAACCGGTGTAACCGGTTCGCCGCATATGACGATAGTAAGAACTCCACTCACCAAATGGCATAATTGTTTTACATTATATAATATTCTTCGATAGGATTCAAGGTGTATTGACGGTATCCAGCCTACTGGGGGCGGACACGCACCATGGCGTGGCGCAAGACTTCGTCACCAAGGATATAGCCGGGTTGTAGTTCTTCGCTGACAATCTCGTTGTCGCCGTCGCCCTCTTCCATGCTGACGGCTTCGTGCAGATGCGGGTTAAAAGGCTCGCCAACGGTTTTTATCTTTTGGACACCGAGTTGCTCAAGGGCTTTCTCGAACTGCTTCACTACCCCTTGGATGCCTTTAACGTAGTCGTTGTCTGTCAGATCGCCTGGCACGTGCTTCAGCGCGCGCTCAAAGTTGTCGATAACCGGCAGGAGCTCGCGCACCACGCTGGCCTTGGCCAGGCTTTGCAAGCTGGCGATCTGTTCTTCGTATCGGCGGCGCAGGTTGACGGCGTCGGCCCGTTCGCGCTGCAATGCGTCGGTCAGCTCGTCAATCTGCTGTTGCCAGGCCTGAGAGTCATGTTGCGGGGTCTTCGACATTACAGGACGTCCTCCAGGGTGCGGCCGGCGCGTCCGACCAGGTTCATCACATCACGGTAGTTCTGGCGGGTTGGGCCCAGCACACCAATGTAGCTGCGGGCTGAGTAGGGGCTGTTGAAACGGCTAATGATGAGCGAACAGCCGGCGGTGCGGCCGATAGGATTCTCGCGGCCGATATAGACGTTGAGCGGCTCGTTGGGTGCGGCCTCGCGCAGCCACGGCTCGAGGTTGTCGAGCAATTCAGCGACTTGGCGGACCTGGTTGGGCTGCATAAATTCCGGCTGGCCGAACAGATTGGACAGGCCGCTCATGTACAGCTGGTTGCCGATGGTGGCTAGGCCAAGGTTGTGAGTCAATTCTACCAATGTGTCGACAGCGTTACGAATGGTACGCTCCGGTAGCCCGGCGTCGTGAACGCGCGCGGTCAGGGCACGCTCGGCATGGCGGGCCGGCATATCGGTTTTTTCTTCGGCCAAACTATTAACGTACAGGCGGTATCCTTTATCGGTCGGCACACGGCCGGCGCTGGTGTGCGGCTGCATAATAAAGCCCAGGCGCTCAAGCTCGGCCATTTCGGCTCGGATGGTTGCGCTCGACACGCCAAATACCTTCGCCAGCAGCTGCGAACCGACCGGGCTGGCCACTTCGGCGTACTGCTCCACGATAGCACTCAAAATCTGCTTCTGACGATCTGTCATGTTGTCCTAATAATAGGCTGCTGGCACTCGACAGTCAAGAGTGCTAGCAGACTACAGAGTCTTCAGATATTCTTCGGTTTGCTGCGACAGCTGTTGGGCCAGTTGGCGCGCAGCCTCTTCGTCGGCGGAGTGCCGCTCACCGGAGCTCAGCATCTTTTCGATGACCTGAACGGTTTGTTCTTTTTCGGTGTTAATCAGGAAGATGAAGCGGGCATCCTCTAGAGTCGTTTTGAAAATCTTAATGGCTGTTTCCAAGCGGTTGCGCAGTTCTTCGGTAGTCACCCGAGTGCGGCCGTGGATACGCCTTTGCCATTCTTCGAAACTGGGCGGCAGCAGGCAGATGACCCAAGCGTCCGGCTTGAGTGTTGCCACGTTGATGCCGCCGAGAATATCAACATCGGTGATGGCGATTTTGCCCTGCTCGTGAGCCTTTTGGATTTCGCGGATGCTGACGCCAGAAACTTGCTGCCGGTGGATCACCTCGGCCTCAACGAACATGCCAGCCTCGATATCAGCCAGCATTTCGTCTTCACTGCGGAAGTAGTACTCGCGGCCGTCCTCCTCCCAAACGCCATTGTTCTGGCGCGGCGGGCGGGTCGTGTCCGAGACGATAAAGTAGTATTTGCCTGTCTTGAGCAGTTCGTTGATGAGCGTGTTACGGCCGGTTGAGGTTGGCGCGACCATCACCATAAACGGCGTGTCGCGTAAAATTTTGAGCCCTTCGTCGCTTACTTGGTAATCCTTGAGCGCCGCCTCGAATTCCTCGCGCCGAGTCAAACGTGGCGCGGTTCCGGCAGCTTGTTTCAGCGCGGACTGTTCCATAGGCGGATTATATAGTATTTCACTCTGTTTTTCCAGCCCTATGCTCTAGAATAAAAGGTAAATAAGGAGAACCTATGCAAGCGCCGGACTTCACACTGCCAGATCAAAATGGGAACATGCACGGTCTGAAAGATTACACCGGCCAGTGGCTGGTGCTCTATTTTTACCCCGAGGACGACACGCCCGGCTGTACCACCGAGGCCTGCAACTTCCGCGATGCGCGCGAAACGATTACCGAACTAAGCGGCGCCCAGGTTGTCGGCATCAGTAAAGACACCGTCGATAGCCACAAAAAATTCGTCGACAAATACGGCCTCAACTTTACGCTGCTGAGCGATACCACTCATAAAGTGATGAAAGCCTACGACTCCTGGGGCGTGATGATGGCCAAGCGCAATACCTTTATAATCGATCCTGAAGGGCAAATCGTCAAAGAATACCGCGGCGTCGAGCCCAAAGACCACGCCGGCGAAATCATCCTCGACCTTAAACAACTGCAGGGAAAAGCTTAGACTTCGCTCTCGCTTTTCAGCGTTTCGGTCTCGAAACGGCCGAGCAGGCTGCGCACGATCTCGCGCGCCCGGTCTTGGTCGCCGCGTAAACGTTCAGACATCGGCTTGCCCAGTGCCAAAGTGGCAAAATCCTCGGCGGCCAATTCGACCGAGTCGTTGATCAGGAAGAGAGTTTCGGTGTCGCGGGCGCCGAACGCCAGCGAATCTACGGCTTCATGGATCCGACCCTTCAGCTGGTCCAACGTAAAGCTGTGGCTTTTGAGCCGCTGCTGCCAGATGTCCCATGACGGCGGGATCATAAAGATTGTCTTCATACTCTTGAAGGGTAGTCCGCGGAACGTCGGTACGGCCTCGGCCAATACCGCCAGTGCAGCAACGCCTTCGGTGGAATAACCCTCTGGTTCGGTTGCGTACAGATAGCCGAACAGATTAGGCGCTACTTGGACGTATTCGCCGGCAGCCACCCGGGCTTCCATGTCAGCCTGCGTCCTGAAGTAATAGTCCACGCCGTCCTGCTCGCCGCGGCGCGGCGGCCGGCTGGTGGTGTTGCGCACCATGTGGATCTGCGGCCAGCGCTCAATCGCTTCCTTAATCGTCACCGTCTTGCCGGCGGCGGTCGGCCCCACTACTGCCACAAAATCAACTTGTTTGAGCCGCTCTAGCGTTTCTGCCTTGGGATGATAGCTTCCTGTAACCATAATTGCCATTATGACATGGCTTGGCTACTTGAGCTACAGATTAGTCACGCTTTAGCATGACAGTGAAAGCTTCGGCGGGGATGTCGACCTTACCGAATCGCTTCAGGCGCTTTTTGCCCTTGGCCTGCTTGGCCAGCACTTTCTTCTTGCGCGAGACGTCGCCGCCATACAGGCCAGTGGTCACGTCTTTACGGAAGGCCGAGATATCTTCTCGGGCAATGAAACGGCCGCCAATGCCGGCTTGCAAACTAATAGCGAACTGCTGGCGGGGCACCACTTCTTTGAGCTTAGCTACGACCTCACGCCCGACACGTTCGGCCTCAGTGCGGTGGACCATAATGCTTAACGAATCAACCTTCTCGCCGGCGACGTAGAAGTCGACCTTCACCAAATCCTCAGCGCGGTAATCAGCCAGCTCGTAGTTGAACGAGCCGTAGCCGGAGGTAATACTTTTGAGCAAGTCGTAAAAATCAGTTAGCAAGTTAGCCAGCGGCGCCTCAAAAGTGATTAGCGCTCGCTCATCAATGTAGCTGAGGTTTTTATGCAAACCGCGCTTGGAGTTGATCAGCTGGATCAGCGGCCCGACGTACTCCTTAGGCGCAACAATTTCGCCTCGGATCCACGGCTCTCGGATCTCTCTGATTTTAGACGGGTCGGGCAAGTCGGCGGCACTCTTAATGTCCAGTTCCTCATCGTTCAGCAAGGTGAT
>DATJJV010000047.1:0-13258 GCA_035491975.1 Pristimantibacillus sp.
GCAGGAGAGCCTCTGCACCGCGACGAGATTGTCCGCCGCGTGCTGAAAAGCCGCTTCGTGAAGGAGACCACCATTCTGTTGAACCTCCAAGGCAAGGCTCAGTTCAAGCGCGTCGCCAAAGCCACCTACACACTCGACGAAGCCACGAATTAGCCCCTGTAGTAAACTGTTCCAAACAGAGAAACTGCCGAAAAAGAAGAACCCATACAAAATACGAACAGGCAATAAAAGCTGTTCGTATTTTTGTGTAGAGTGGCACCAGGCCGCCATTTATGGTGCAGTTAGCGGGCGGGGTTTTCCAAAAAATTGCGGCAGACGGGGCGTGAGGGCAGCAGCACAAAATTGTGTTGGTAAACCGGGCGAGTAGGCGGGCCAAAGCCGGCGGAAAGGCGGTGCTACAAAACATGAAGCAGGTACTGACATGACGTCGCACAATGTATATTTTGCGACTCCATATACAGATCCAGACTTGGTTGGCTATGCCTTTCCTGCAGGGGAATACTACTAACGTTTACCTAAATATGCCACAAAGTCACCGTCCGCACTATGGACGTGCAACAAATATTGCAGTGTCAGACTCCCTATACAGGCTGCTACACCCAGGTTGCCGCTATAGCCCGTTCCTCTAAGGCCCTAGTGTCCGGCAAAACCGCCGGCACACAATTTGACTTTTCCACAGTTATGTCGTGAAAGTATTTGCTTTTTCACGAATTCGATTATGTTTATATATTTCCCTCCCTTTCACCCTGCTGCCCTAATATTTGACTTTTGAGTATTTGTATATGTTTATATAGTTTTCTACTCTACAGAGGTCTTGCAAATGCATAAGAACAAAATACGAACGTTCAGGGAAGAGTGGTAGGGGTTATCAGCGGTAATACGCCTTACCATCGACACGCACATCGACGTACTCGCCCGGCGTTTTGCCGCGCGATTCAAGATATTGTTTGGTGGCCAAATATGTGCCCGCCTCTGCCCTGGCATCCCCTCTCAGGTTGAACTTCACCAGATACGGCACCCCTGCAACACGGAGGTCCACCTCGTTCGTAGCCTTGGGCAAAACGACCCCTGTTACCGCAACCTTCTTGGCCTGCATCTCAACTAGTACGTCGCTGATGAACTGCACGTTTATGCTCGGCAAAGCCGTCTTACCGAGGGTCACCGGCAAACCGGTCTGGTCTTCGGCCACCACCAGACCCAGTTTAGCTAGATCACGAGCCTGCGAGGCGTTCACCAGGGCCCGTCCAGACTGGTCGATGATGAACAGGCCGCCATCAATCGTTTTAAGCAACAGCGCCGGCCTAGCGGGCTGCAGGTAGAACGTCGGGCTGTGGCCGAACACCGGCAATGTCACCGTGACGTTGTCGATCTCCGGGAAGCGCGCTTTCATCTGGTCGGCTAAGTGCCGGATGTCGGCGGTCGGCTTAGTAGTGTTGGCGAGCGAGCTGGCCAGGATTGAATCGGCGGCTTCTTTGTAAGCCTCCTGACTGCTCAGGAACACGGCGCTTTTGGCATCGGCATTCAAGATCACAATGCTGGCATTGCGGTTCAGGACCAAACAATTGGCCACCAGAACGAGGGCCAGTACGGTAAACACAATCAAGACCGTCCTGCGCCGCAAATTGCTGGCCTTCGGCCGGGGCGAGGGCGGCTTGGATGGCGCCAGCCATAACAGCTTACTGGAACGCTTGCCGCCGGGCTCCGTGCGTGACGAACGGGCGTGATACGAAAACACCGGTTGCGCACTGCCAAGACCGGCTGCTCCGGGTTGCCGGCGCCGAGGCTCCTGAATTGATTTTTTCTTACGGAATAACATGCTCTGTTTGTTTTACGGCCGCGGAGTTGTTTATCGCCGCGGACTTCCTTCGGCTACTTCTAATAGTACCATTGCCAGGAGATGTGCGGCATTCGGTTGGGCTAATTCCGCGAGTTTTTCTCCCAGCGCCCTGGCTTTCGCCGGATGGTCGAGCAGCTCGGTGAGCGCCGGCATCAGCGCGCGCGGCTCGTTCTTGAGGTTTTCCTCGCTGACTAAACGAATAGCCTTACGGTCGGCCATCACTTTGGCGTTCTTAAGCTGATGACCGCCGGTCAACTGCGGGTTGGGCACCACTATGCACGCCTTGGCCTGGGCGGCAAACTCCGCCATGCTGGTGGCGCCGGCCCGGGTGATAACCACGTCGGCTACACCGCTGTACTGATATAGGTTAGAAATAAAACCCTTCACTGTCACGCGCCCCTGATCCCCTTGCGACAGTAGCTGCTTGTAACGTCGGCGGGCGTCGTCTTCGAGTTGGCGTCCAGTAACGTGGACAATCTTCAGGCCCGGGTAGCGCTCCAATAATTCTGGAGCACAACCCATGACCGCCTTGTTGAGCCGGTCGGCGCCGTTGCCGCCTCCGGTGACAAAGACCACCTGATCGGCATCATCCAGATCGAGCTGCTTGCGCCAAGCCTCGTTTTCGGCCTTGGAAACCAGATGGAAATGGCTGGGGATCGGCACGCCGACCGTCACGGTCTTTTTGGGCGGATAGATGGCATAGACCTCTTTTGGCAAAGCTACGGCATGCACCTTGGCCCAACGGGCGATCAGACGGTTAGCCAAGCCTGGCAGCGCATCGGAATCGTGCGTCACAAACGGTATGCCGCGCAGGGCAGCTGCTAAGCCGACTGGCACGCCGACAAAGCCGCCTTTAACGAAGATGACGTCGGGCCTAATCTGCCCCAACAACTTAAAACTCTGCCACACGCCAACTAGCGTCCAAATGGCGTCCCGTAGATTTTTATACAACGTTACAATATCTAGTAGCTGTTTCAACCCTTCCCCATGATAGCGGCGAAACTTCCCTGCCCTTATGGTCAGGACTCGGTCAATATTTGGGTCTTGCTCCGGAACGTCCAACAAACGATCGCCGGTCTGCCCGACGTAAATAATTTCTGCTTCAGGACGCAGCTGCTTTAACTCATGCGCGACTGCCAGGATTGGGGTGATATGCCCCCCTGACCCGCCGCCGGTCACCAGTATTTTCATAGCCGGTCCTTCTGCTGTTTACTACCTCTGTTTGCCGAGGCACGCTGTACAAAGTATACCGCGAAATCTGGAACGCTATGCCGATGAGCGCCAGGATGAACACTACGCTGGTACCGCCATAGCTAATAAACGGCAGCGTGATTCCTTTTAACGGCAACAGCCCGATCATCGCACCGATGTTAATCATGCTCTGCACCACCAGCCAGGCGAAAATGCCGGTTACCAGCAATCTGCTAAAGTCATCCGGCGCGCGCTCCATAATGCGTTTCAGCCGTGCGAAAAACGCCAAAAACAACGCTAGAAGCACCGATACACCGAAAAAGCCAAACTTCTCAGCATAGATGGCAAAGATCGAGTCGTTCTCGGCCTCCGGCAGATAACCAAAGGCCTGCACACTGTTCCCTAGCCCGAGACCGACCATGCCGCCCGAACCGACAGCGATCAACGCCTGACAGGCCTGATAACCGGTATTGAGACAGTCCTGGGTGGGGTTTAAGAAGGTCATCAGCCGGTGCTGGCGATATCCGGTAGTCGAGACAGCCAAAAACAGCATCAGCACAATGCCGGCACCAATCAGTATGATGTTGCGCATCGGCAAGCCGGCCACAAAAGCCATAGCTACCATCATGATCACCGCCACCCCCGTAGAACCGAGGTCGCTTTGCACCCCTGCCACCACCACCGCCAGAATGGCAAGCGCAATCAACAGCGGCCGGAAAGTCTGGCGCACATCACCGAGTGTTCCCTGCCGGATACGCGCCGCCAGAAAACCAGCCAGCCACACCAGCAGCGCCAACTTGATCAACTCTACTGCCTGGAATGATAAACCGCCGATGTTAATCCAGCGGTAAGCACCATTCACTTCTTGTCCGAACACCCGCACCGCCACCGCCGAAATGCCGGCGGCAATCAATAACGGATTCTGCAGCCGCTCCCAGATCTTTAGCGGCATGTTGGCGGTCACAATCAATACTATTAAACCCAGGCCAACATTCACCAACTGGCGATTAATAAAGTAATTCTCAGGCAACGACTTCTCGACCGCCAAACCAGGGCTGATTGAATACACCACCACCAGGCCAATGGCCAACAGCAGCGCCGTAATCACCAGTAACCAGTAATCCGGGCGATGACGCCGGGCGCCTAGCGGCTCAGCAGAACTAAAGCTGCGGCGTGCGACCGCCCCCATGTATTAGATGTATCTCCCGAGGAGGAACGTAATCAGGCCGAGGACTGCTGCCACTTGCCCAATAATCCAGAAGCGCATCGTCACCTTTGTTTCCGGCCAGCCGCTAGCCTCAAAATGGTGATGGATGGGCGCAATCTTAAAGATCTTCTTCCCGTGCCTAAGCCGCTTGGAAAGGATCTGCAGACCGCTGGAGCCGGCCTCGGCCACAAAGACCAGACCGATGATCGGTAATAGCAGCACCGTGTCGGTAATCATCGCCACCGTGCCGAGCGCCGTGCCGAGCGCAAACGACCCTATATCTGTCATGAAGAACCGCGCCGGGTAGACATTAAACCAGGTGTAGCTGAGCAATGCGCCAACCAGGGTCAGACAAAAGCCGGCCACGCCGTAGCGTTGTTGCAACAATGCGATGACCGCATAAGCCAAAAAAGCCGTCGCCGTTAGTCCGCCGGCCAAGCCGTCCAGGCCGTCGCTGATGTTCACGGCGTTCGCTGTTGCAACTACTACCAGCACAAAAATCGGTACGATCAGCCAACCTACGTGAAACTGGTCGGCCATCCCCGGAATATGAATTCCGGTAACGTCCAGTTTGGCGTAGAAATACCATCCGCCAATGGTTGCCACAATCGTCGTCAATAGCAGCTTAATCTGGCTGCGCAAACCGGCCACGCCCTTCCCATCGCCCTTCAGGTTGATGAGGTCGTCGAGCAAACCCACGCCGGCTGCGCCCACAAAGGCGGCCAGCGGCAACCAAGTCTCTTCCCGGCTAAGGTTAAAGAACAGCGTGACTAAACAAGTTGAAATCACAAACACCAAGCCGGCCATCGCCGGGATGTTGCGTTTGTGCTTGTCGGCATGCAATTTCATGAACATGGTGGCTTTTTCGCCGGTGACTGCAGTCTGACGCGGCTTCTTCCACCAACGGTACTTGTAGGCGATGGTGGTATACACCGGGGTGATCAACATGCTCACCAGGAACCCGAGGAAGCCTAATAACAAAATCCGAATAATCGTTTCGGTATCTACAGAGATAAATAATGTGCTATGCATGGTTTTGGAGTTTTCCTTATATCTTAGAACCTATTATATCACTGGCTCCTTGGAGTGACACCGAAATCATTAAGTAACATGGTGGCGAGGTCGGCGAATATCGGCTGGGCGGCCACACTTCCGGCGTAGCCCGGTACGTGCGGCTTATAGACAACCACTGCGATGACGTACTGCGGGCGGTCGCCGCCTACATAGCCCAAGTACGTACCGTTAAAGTCGGTCGTGCTGTAGCCGCCTGCGCCGTGCGGGTCGGCCAACTGGGCAGTGCCGGTCTTGCCGCCGACGCTATAGAGCTGTTCGTTAAAGCGCGAACCAATGACGTGATGCTGGACCACGTATTCCAGAAGCGGACGCATCTCCTCACTAACCTTCGGCGAAACTACGCCGGTCTTGAGGACTTTGGGGGCCACCGTAGTAGTCTTGCCGTCCGGCGAGATGAGCTGGTCAACCAAATGCGGCTGGTAGTATGTGCCGCCGTTGAGCATCGCCGAATAGGCGGCCGCCATCTGAAGCGGTGTAGCCGTCATACCCTGCCCGAAGGAGCTGTTGGCGTAGGTCAGGTCACGGGCATAGCCCTTCACCGGGTCCGGAATGGTGCCGGCCGCCTCGTAGCCTTGCTCGATACCGGTTTCCTTGCCGAAACGATAATGGTTGGTCATATAGTCGTACCATCGCTCTCGGCCCTTCTGGTTAATCTCGGTGCCGCCCGGCTGGCTCATCTGCATCAACAGCCACGTGGCACCGGTGTTAAGCGACAGGTTTAACAACTGCGCGAGGCTTCGCTGCCCCGCCCCGCCATCTTCCTCGACATTCGTAATCTTGTAGCCGTCGACCTTCCACATTGCCGGATCGAAATACGTCTCGTCGGGCTGTACCACTCCTAGGTCTAAAGCCGCAGCCGCTGTTAGCGGTTTCATGGTAGAGCCGACTTCGAGCGGCGACGAGACAGCACCGTTATTAAAGACCGACGGATCGTCGACCTGCGCATAGTTGGCGGGGTCAAAGGTCGGCCAATTGGCCATCGCCTTAATAGCGCCGGTGTTAGGGTCCATGATTAGTGCGCTGCCGTGCTCCGATCTGGCACCCTCTACGCCCTTCTGCAGAGTGTTCTCCAGCTGCTTCTGCATAGCGACGTCGATGGTCAGGACCACATTACTGCCGTCCACCGGCGCGGTCTGGACGTTATCGCTATTGGCGGCCAGCGGCACGCCGTTAATATCGGTAACAGCCTTGAGTTGTCCCGCTTTGCCGGACAGTTGGCCGTTCAGGGCCTGCTCTATGCCATATACCCCTGCCCCCTCGTCGTTCACAAAACCCAGCAACTGTGAGGCCAGGCTGCCGTTCGGATAGGTCCGGTACGATATCTCTTGCGCTCCGATGCCGGGATATTTATGCCCCAAAACTGATTGTTTCTTGTCTGCCGCGACGTGTTTGGCAATTACCACGTAACGGGTGTCTTTGGTCTCAAGCTTAGTCTTATAGTCATCGGTTTTGCCGCCCAAGGCCGACGCTAGCGTCTCGGCCACGCGTTCAGTGTCCTTCACCAGTTGCGGATCGGCGTAAATCGTGTACAGCTTCTCGTTCAGAACAATGGGCACCAGATCGTCGCCGCTGTGAGCCTGGATAGTACCGCGCGGCGCCGGGATCTCGTACTCTTTCAGTTGGTCGTTGCGGGCCGCCTGGACGTAGTAATCGTGACGGATAACTTGCAGATAAAAGGCCCGAACCCAAAAAATACCGACAGCCATCGCCGTCAGCACAAAAAAGAGCCGTATACGCCTCACTGCATATTGTGGATTCGGTCTGTCCTGCCCAAAATGCATAGAAGCCTATTGTACCAGCTTAGGGCTGGACGCTCGCTGCCGGTGCCACCGACACGAGACTCTTGGCCTCGTCGCTCGCCTGAATACGATCAACAGACTGCAGGCGCGCCGAAGCCACTGCCAGGTCATCATGCTCCGCGTTGAGCTTGGCTTGCTCCTGACGAAGACTGTTAATCTGGTAGCCGTAGGCGTTCGTCTTGGTAACCTGCGTCAGATACAGCAGACCGAGCACTAGGGCCAGGACAATTAAAATGATGGTGTTACTAATCGGCCCCAAGGCTTTTTCCTGGGTCTTAAACCGCTGGGCGTTTTTGTTACGGCCATACACAGCCGTCCTTCGGCCAAGGGCCAACGTACTTGAATATGTCATATTGTTTGTTTTTGTTTTCTTGGGAGCTAAGGGGACGGACTAAGCCGCTCCCCCCTAGCCTGCTCCCGGCTACAGAGCTCGATCTTGAGGGGTTTCTACCCTCACATCGATCTTTCTTGCGCGAGGAGTCAGATTGGTTACTTCCACGTGTATTGGCATGTAATCAAGCTCCCCTTTCTTTTGTTATTTTTGTTTCACTGCGGCGCGCAGTTTTGCACTGCGGGCACGCGGATTAAAAACGATTTCCTCGGTGCTGCCCGTTACAGGACTTTTGGTAAGCAGTTGGAGCGTCGCATCGTAGCGGTCTCCGCCTGCGTCTTGAAACGCCTGTTTCACCAGCCGGTCTTCCAAACTATGGAAGCTGATCACAACGATCCGGCCGCCTGGCTCAAGTAACGAGTCTATCCAAATCGGCAGACTCTTCTCTAACAGGAGCAGCTCATCGTTCACCGCGACGCGGATCGCTTGGAACGTCCGCGTCGCCGGATGAACCTTGCTGTGTCCTGGCCAGGCTTTGGCAGCAATGTTGGCAAGTTCTTTCGTGGTTTTGATAGGCCGATTGCCCACTATTAATGAAGCAATTTTATGAGCTTTTGGCTCCTCTCCATAACGTTTGAGTATTTCCGCCAGCTCTTCTTTAGAGTAAGTATTCACTACTTTCTCTGCAGTTAAGTCTTGCGTTGTATCCATTCGCATATCGAGTGGCCCATCGCTTGAAATCGAGAACCCACGACTCGCCTGATTAAGGTGCGGTGATGACACACCCAGATCCGCCAATATCATATTAAATCGCTTATTTTCGCTAGCTAGTTGGTTACTAGCCGTTAAAAAGTCCGCCTGCCTTACTTTAACTCCTTGTTTCGTGAATCGTTCCGTCAGCTTTTGGACTGCTGCTGGATCCCGGTCTACGAGTACGGCTTCTTTTGGGGCTTTTGTTCTACTTAATACTGCTTCTGCGTGCCCGCCATACCCTCCTGTTAGGTCGAGGTAAGATTCCCCTTCCCTTGGGTTTAGGTACTCTAGCACTTCATGTAGCAATACTGGTACGTGTTCTTGATATTGTGTCTGATGCATGCTTGCAATTTTTGTATTTTATTTTTGTTTTTGCAAGATCACCTATTCAGCAGCCAGCTTTTTGTTTTGAAAGTTTTTGTTTTTGTTGTTGGTCATTCACTTGATATGAAGATAAATCTTCGATCGAATGAATGTCCGTAAGTTGAGAGACTTATGTGTGAGGTGGAGTTTTGGGAGGTGTTCTTTACGAACGAAAGAACGAGGGTTTTTAAAAAGTGGTGCCCTATATCCACTTGCTGACTGCCGAATAGCTGACCTCGAGTCGTTTTTTTGGTCTTCTATTCGCCTAAATTGTTAAAGTGCCTCTAGCGCAGCAAATCAAGTAGTGCCCGGCATAAGCCGCCAATACTTTCCAACGCGTACCGCCACAACATCTTTGTCGATGCCCGCGTAGTCCAACAAATTCTGCTCGAGAGTTATGCGACCTTGCTTGTCGTCAATCTCGCCCTCGACCTTCCCCATCCGGAATTGAACGTTCAAATCGGCCGTCTTTTCATCCAGGATATTCCCCTGAAGTAACGGTTCGACCTGCTCGTCCCACACCCCTTTTGGATACAGGTGCAGATACTGCTGAAACCCACGCGTGATGACTACTCCCGTGTCAAACTCTGCCCGCAGTTCGGTCGGTATGGTTAACCGCCGCTTATCGTCGAGCTTACGCTGAAAGTAATCTACCGTGGCCATTGGTACCTTACGTTAATTTGCTAGTGGTGTTTTTGTTTTTGATGGGCTTCCCTTTTTGCTGTGGCGGGTTACCCACGTTTACCCACTAACCTGACTATACTACCCACTGTTACCCACATACAAGTAGATTTATATAGAAAAAGTAGTGTTTCGAACACTACTTATCCACAGAAACGGTGCTTCTGAAGGTTTTCCACAACATATGGTGTCCTGCCCTCTGGCTGACACGCTAAGCACTATTTGGAAGCGATACCCGGAATCCGGGCGATAGCTACGGTAATCGGCGTGCGAGTGGTTTCCTCGCGCAAGTAGGCGCTCACGTTGTCGTAGCTCTGGGCGTAGGCTTCGCGCATCATGGCCATCAGGCGGCCGTCGCTCTTAACTACAGCCAGGGTCATCAGCAGCAGGACAATAAGCAGGCAGTACTGCTTGCGGAAGAAGTACTCCACGTGCAGGTGGAATGGCCGGGTTAAGATGTTTTCAGTGTTTGTTTTCATGGTATACCTATAAACATTAGCATAATGTTGCCTTTACGTCAACATAAGTCGGAACTATGCGAGGCAACATCTGCTACACTGGCTGGCATGAAACGCATCCAGCAACTTGCCCTGGCCGACCGTCCCCGTGAAAAATTGCAGCGCAAAGGCGTGGCTGCCCTGTCCGACTTCGAGCTGTTAGAAGTATTGATTGGCAGCGGCACGGCCGGCGCCGATGTGGGTACCATCTCCAAAAAAATCCAAAAATTACTCCTAAAAGGCGCCGACGCGCTCACCTACGAAGCCCTGACCGGCATCAAAGGCGTGAGTATAGCCACTGCCGGCAAGATCATGTCGGCTTTGGAGCTGACCCGCCGGCACTTGGTGCGCGATGTAACACCTTTGATTACCCAGGCCGACATTCTGGCACGCTTGGGCGATCTGCGCACCAAACAACAAGAACACTTCGTCTGCCTGTCGCTAGATGGCGGCCAACGGCTCATCGCCCAGCGGACAATCACTGTCGGCATACTGGACTCGGTGCCCGCACATCCCCGGGAGGTGTATGCAGACGCCGTTGCCGACCGCGCCGCTACTGTAGTCGTAGCCCATAACCACCCCTCAGGCGACCCCAAGCCCAGCGCCGAAGACATCGCCCTTACTCAACAGTTAGCCGCCTCCGGCCAGTTACTCGGCATTCCTCTCGCCGACCATATCATTCTCTCTAAGACGGATAGCTTCAGTTTCCGGAAACACCAGCTTCTCTAACAGTTCTCATCTTGCCGTATGTTGTAATATTTGCATATTTCATGGGGGCTTCATTTGTGCCCGGGCAACCTGTGATACCATCCCGCGCGAAAAGACATTCAATAAGCGAGGGCCTGCAACATGATTGCAAAGCATTATATCGAGTTACGAAAACCAACCGCGCGGGGCTCTGAAAGCGTCATTGCCGACGCCATGCGCCACCTCAATACCCGCCAGCATCTCGGTCGGGCAGTCATTGTTTGCCCGCAACCAGCGATTGCCCTAAGCGCCGCGCGCAAACAATGGCTTAAACTCTCGCGGGCGCTGCAAAAACAACGTTCCAGCACACTGAACGCCGACAAAATCCTCAAATATACGCACACCATCACCCGTATGCAACGGATGCGCTTCACCGCCAAAACTCCTCTGGAACAGCCGGACGGCGAGGTCTATTTCCTGCAACCGGACGAACTGGCTACCCTGCCTGTCCATTGCTGGACCCTGTATATCCTCTCCCCTGTCAGCCAAACCGCGGCTCGTTTGGCGCTAGCCCAATTACCGCCAGAGGCGCTGATAGTCGATTACCGCGAATCGAAGCTGTGGGACAGATTGGGCGTTGCACCAAAGAAAGTCCTGGAAGCACGGGTCAAGAGCCGCTGGCAACAGGCGGATAACTTCTTACGCGGCCATCGCATTAACGTAAGCAAACTGATTGCCGGCGGCATCTATGATGCCGAGGCCATGGACGACGCGCTGGATACTATCCTCGGCGGACACAGCCACGAATTCCTACAGGTAGCCAATGAATTCCAGCGGTCGCTAGAGTTGGCCAGGCCGCTTCGCCTTAAAAAAGAAGTTCGCTTCGCCTACGACTCGTTGATCTTACTCGCCCACCGCGTCCAAGCGCTCCGGCCGGACGCCTACAACCAGCAATTCCTGGAAAGTTACAACGAAGACGACACCTTCTTCTTGTACGACACGGCCCGGCTGCGTAAGTATTTCATCGGCTCCGAAACCCCAGCCGAAGTGTACGACCGCCACAACAGCGCTGGCCGGTACCATCTAGCCAGGTCGCTCCAATCACTCGCCGAAGTCGAGGGCGTCGCTTAGCGGGCCGCTAGAGCGGTGCTATAGGTTCGGCTTGTTTTAGTTTCTTTCGCTTATTGTGCAACAGGATCGGTGCTGCCGCCAGCGCATTAGCTGCTAGGAGATACGCCGGAAATGCTACTTCAACATAAGCATTAGTGTTTCGCGCCAGGAGTGCTGCGGCGGCCGCCACCACGCCCCCAAACAGAAAGAACGGCCAAGTGTCAGAGGTTGGGTCGCGCCATATTTTGACGAGCGTCGGCAAAAAACTAATAAAGTCCGTGAGCATGAGTAATGTTAGCGACAAAACGGCGTCCTGTGTGACTAGGTAGGCGCTCAAACTAACAACAAACGCCGCATAACAGATGACGTCGAACCGCGCTAGACCGCCTATGCCGTACTTAATACTCAAGCTAAACAGCAACATCTGGGTTAAAACCTCCGCGACCGTGAGTAACAGCACCCAGCTGGTAAATTCTCTTCCTTGGACGACCAATGTGACGGCCATGAGCATTAGGAATAAAATTCTCGTACTTCTGGCCGGCTTAGCCCTCCCCTTCACAATATCGATGGCATAAGGGATCGTAACCCCAAATGACAACAGAAACGCTACGATACCAAAAAAAGACTTCATGGCTACTCCGCCCATCCAGATGCGGTAAACGGCGTAACCCACACGAATAACTTCCTGGCCGTTTTGGCAGAGAGCGTTCGATGGATTCGTCCTGCTAGCCCGTCGAAGTGGTGTTTTGCCGCAGCGGTATCGAGGGGCTTTCCTTCCTGATCAAGCGGCCAGTCGTTGCCCGATACAAAGACTTGCACCTCCGTATCCGCCCCGGACATGCTTGCAGCCACGTCTACCGGGACAACAAAAACAGTTACACTATCCGGTTCTATCTGCTCCGGCTCCAAGCCATGCACCTCTCGTGCCGCAACATCTCTGGCCAATAGGCTAAACTGACGCCGGCTAGCGTCATTTATCTCCGTGGTATGTACGATATTGACTTGGGCCATACTCTACTCCTTACTGACCAACATTATGGACAAGTATAAACAAAAACGCTTTGGGGTGCGAGTGGTTGTCCAAATATACGGACAATCGTGATACACTAGCGGTATGGAACAAGTGCCGATTATCCAGAAGTATTTGGGCAAATTAGGCGTGGACCCGGAGTCCGTCAAGATATATGTGGAGCTGGTGCGCCATGGCTACTCCTCTGCCCTGCAGCTGGCCAAAGCCACAAACATCAGCCGCACACAAGTCTACCGCCATCTGGAAAACCTGCAGCACAACGGCCTAGTCAGCGCCGAGCAACTCAGCTACGGCACCCTGTACCGGCCAATGCCCATCGAGAATATCGAAGGTCTTTTGGCCAACCGCGAAGCTGAAACGGCCGCCATCCGGCGCAACCTTAGCGCCATGACTACTGCATTGCAAGCTATTGCTGGCGGCACCGGCCCCAGGGCCACAGTACAGCACTACTACGGTCTAGCCGGCCTGAAACAGGCCAACTGGAACATCACAAAGGCCGATAAAGAATACCGGGTCTTTGAAGCAGCCCATCTTTCGTCCCACCTCGACCAAGCTTTCGCCCGCCGCCACCGCGAACGCAGTATCGAAAAGGGGCTGACCAGTTACGACCTTACCAACGCCGAGAGCGTCCATGCTAAAGAAATTGAGCCCTTCGAGCCCAGCCGCACCTTCATACGTCATATCAGCCCGGAAGTCTT
>DATJJV010000048.1:0-10564 GCA_035491975.1 Pristimantibacillus sp.
GCCCTTGAGGTGAAGTGCGGACGGACGCCGAGCTTCTCAAACTTCTGAAGCAGGGCTTCGTTGTCCTCGTCGGCAAACCACGCCAGGATTGATTCAGCCACCACATCGCCGATTCCAGCTACGTCGTCCAAGTCGTCAACAGTGGCGTGCGCCAGTTTGCCGATGCCGCCGAAGTGCTCGGCCAGGTCTATTGCTGTCTGTTGGCCAACATGACGAATCCCCAGACCGAAGATAAAACGCGGTAACTCCGGCGTTTTAGCGGCGTTGATGGCGTTGATGAGATTACTGGCCGAAACCTCGGCAAAGCGGTCCAAAGCCAGCACTTGTTCTTTGGTCAAGGCATAGATATCGGCCATGTCCTTTACCAGCCCGGCGTCTACCAAGGCAATGACGTTCTTCTCGCCCAGAGTATCGATGTCCATAGCCTGTTTGCTGGCAAAATGGATAATAGCGCGCTTGAGCATGACGTCGCTGGTTTCGCCCTGTACCCGGTAAACAACTTCGCCCTCAGGCCGGAAAAATTTTAGTTCGGGGTATTGCCGTGCTAATTCTTTTTCCATGTCAAATTTTTTGGCAGACTTGGGACGCAGCTCAGGGAGGGCGCGGGAGACCTGCGGGATGATATCGCCGGCTTTATAGATAACCACGGTGTCGCCGACACGGATATCTTTACGGGCGATTTCATCAGCATTGTGCAAACTAGCGTGTTGTACGGTGGTGCCGGCCACCTGGACCGGATCAAAAACGGCTACTGGTGTTGCGGCGCCGGTGCGCCCGATACTGAGCACAATATCCTTAACCACCGTGGTCGCTTCTTCGGCGGCATACTTATAGGCGACGGCGGCACGGGGCGCTTTGCCTACCACGCCTAACTGGGCGTATAGCGCCCGGTCATTGAGCTTGATCACTAGCCCGTCGGTGTTGTAAGCCAGCTCGTGACGCATCTTTTCCCAACGCTCGGCATGCTTCATCAGCTTGTCGATACCGTCGGTAAAGACTTCGGTCTGAGTATTGGCCGCCAAGCCTAGAGCGCGGATGACCTCATAGGCAAAGGCATAGGTCGGGACATCGGTTGGATCGTCGCGCAAGAGTTCCCAACCGCGGAAACGCAGGGGCCGGGCGGCGGCCAGCTTCGGATCGAGTTGCCGGATACTGCCGGCGGCCAGATTGCGCGGATTGGCGTAGAGCGGCTGACCGTCTTTAGCGCGCTGCTCGTTCAGCGCCGCAAAGTCTTTTTTAAAGATAATGATTTCGCCGCGGATTTCAGTGCGGCCTTTCAAAAATTTTGCGAACTTGGGGTCTTCGGCGCGCAAACGGTCCGGCACGCTATCCAGCGTACGGATATTCATGGTGACGTCTTCGCCCACGAAACCGTCGCCGCGCGTCACCGCCCGCTCCAGGACGCCATCTTTGTACCACAACGCTACGGCCAGGCCGTCCAGCTTCACATCGGCGAAGTATTCCAGCGCGCGATTGGGCGCCAGCTTTTGCAAACGCTTCGCCCAGGCCTCGACTTCTTCGCGGTTAAACACGTCGTTGAGGCTCAGCATCCGGGTGGTGTGGCGCACCTGGGTGAAACCGGGTAACGGCTGGCCGGCCACGCGCTGACTAGGGCTGTCTGGGGTGATCAGCTCGGGGTATTCGGTTTCCAGCTCGGCTAGTTCGTGTTTAAGACTGTCGGCAGCGGCCTCGCTCATGATGGACCTGTCCAAGACGTGGTATTGGTAGCGGTAGTCGTTGATTAGCTTGCGCAGCTGCTTAAGCCGGGCTTCGGCCTCAGCCTTACCGGGCTTGCTCATATCATTGCCCTATATAACACATACATATAGGAGTGGAGAACCGGCCACAGCAGCATGGTCAGCAGGAAGAATGCCCAGACCGCCAGCGGCGTGGCAAATACGATAATCGGGATGATGACCAGACCGGCCAAGACGCAAAGAACCAGCGGCAAAAACAATATTTTGCGCAGCACCATCCAGCGGCGGTTGGCCACCACTTGGCGGGCGGTGCGCAAGGCTTTCATCGGTGTCATGTCCGGCAGTGTAACGATATACAGCGCAAACAGCGATGAGGTCAGCATATAGAGCGTAATGACTATCCCAATAAAGGCTACCATCGCCCATAGAATCTGCTCCAACATACTGGCGGCAATACCGTTACTGACTATGAAGCCGTAGAGCATGAGGCCGACGGCCATCGGGATCAGCTCCAGGCCAATCACAATTAGCACCAGCAAAAACGGCACCAGCGGTGTCATACCGCGGTAAAAGCCGTCGCGCATGCGCACCTGGCTGCCGGCAAAAAGCTGGCGCAAAATCCAGATCAGCGCCAGACTGGTCAGAATAACCATAATGAACTGATACACTCCAGCGGTAGCGTTGGTCGTGTTCCCCGAGGAACCCAGCATAAAGGCGAACAACGTCAGGCCGTTGGTGAACTGAGCGAGGCTGCCTCCAAACAAGTGGCTGAAGGAATCTTTGGCTGTAGCGACGTCGCCCGACGCCCTAAACCCTTGTACGAGCAGTGCGTTCACCAACCCGTAAATCAACAGAACAAACAAAAAGATTTTCCAGTTCCGAAACAAAACGCTCCCAGCATCCCTGAATAATCGGAAAGCGCTTGGAAGCTTCTCGCCCTTGATAACTGTTTTGCTCAACTTGAACGAAGCATACTTGGGCTGTTTAAGCTGACGGGCGTTCGCCGGCTTTGGCGCCGGGCTGGCCTTCTGTTTCGTCTTCTTTGTCTTGGCTGGAGTTTTTGCCATATTGCTAGTTTAGCACGCTGTTAACTCTCATGCGTGGCGTCCCATTTGGCGGAGCCGGGCGATGCGGTCCTCGATTGGCGGATGGGTGCTGAATAACTTGGCCAGGCTTTGACCACGCAGCGGGTTAGCAAAGAAAAGGTGGGCCGTGGCGCTATTTTGGCGGCGCATGGACGAGCCGCTAGCTTTAATCTTTTCCAGAGCGCTAATCAATCCTTCAGGGTATCTGGTAATAAGTGCGCCGGTACTGTCGGCCAAGTATTCCCTGCGGCGCGAAACAGCCAACTGTACGAGCGCAGCCACAATCGGCGCCAAAATGGCCGCCGCTAAACCAATAATGAACAACAGCGCGTTGCCCTGGCGGTCGTTGTCTCGGTCGCCGCCCCACCAAAACATGCGCATAATGATGTCGGCAATCAGACCGATGGCGGCCACCAAGCCGAAGACAATCATCATTACTCGGATGTCGTAATTTTTGACGTGCCCCATCTCGTGGGCAAGAACCGCCTCAAGCTCGGTATCACTCATCATATCCAACAGCCCTCGGGTAGCAGCTACGGCCGCATGCTTAGGATCGCGCCCGGTCGCAAAGGCATTGGGCGCCGGGTCATCAATAACATAGACCTTGGGCATCGGTATACCGGTAGTGATAGATAGATTCTCTACCGTGCGGTACAGGCGCGGCTCTTCTTTTTTGGTAACTTCGTGCGCGCCGTTGGTGGCCAGGGCCAGCTTGGCAGCGGCAAAATATTGGATGAGGGCGTAGACGCCGCCAACAATAAACGCCAGATACACGAACGACGGGTTGCCATACAGGTCGCTAACGATCCAGCCGAGCAGCCCGATAATCACCGCGAACAGGGCCATAATCAACCAGGTCTTGCGCTTATTGCTCGCAATCTCACTGTACATCAGCTAACTCCTAGAATTGGCGGGCAATTAGAATTCAGCCTTGACCGGCTTGGAAGCCGCCGCCAAATCAGCTTCTTCCAGCTCAAAGTACTCTTTATCCTGACGGAAACCGAGCATGCTGGCGAAAATGTTGGTCGGGAAAACGGTGCGCTTGGTGTTGAAGTCGCGAACTACGCCGTTGTAGAAGCGGCGCGAAGCCATGATTTTGTCTTCGGTGTCGGTCAGCTCGTCCTGCAGCTTCTGGAAGTTTTCGGTAGCGCGCAGCTGCGGGTAGTTCTCCGACACTGCAAACAGGCTCTTCAAAGCCCCCTCGAACTGGTTTTCAGCCTTTGCTGTTTCCTTGACCCCCTGGGCGCCTAGCGCGTTGGCCCGGGCTTTGGTGACATTCTCAAAAACTTCTTTTTCGTGCTTAGCGTAACCCTTTACGGTCTCAATCAGGTTCGGAATCAGGTCATAGCGGCGCTTAAGCTGTACAGTGATATCACTCCAGGCCTCCTGCGCTTGCTGGTTGAGCCGGACCAAACCGTTGTACATAGCAGCCAGTACGATCACGATCAAAACGACCACTCCGCCGACAATTAGCCACGTCATATCTGTATTACTCCTTATATCTAGTAGTTTTATTATAGCACTACACCTGTCGCGGGCGTTAGAATATCAACAACTATGAAACGTTATGCGATCAAAATACGAGGCCGGGTGCAGGGCGTGTTCTTCCGCGACAGCGCCAGGCAGGAGGCCGAACGACTCGGCCTGGTGGGCTTTGCGCGCAACGAGCCCGACGGGACAGTGTATATCGAGGCCGGGGGCAATGAAGCGGCACTCGACGAGTTTGTTGCCTGGTGCCACGAGGGGTCGGCCCAGTCCAAAGTCGAAGGCGTACACATTAGCGAGATCAGCCCTGTGGGCGATAAAGATTTCAATATCAGATAAAAAACCTGCTGTTTCCAGCAGGTTTTTTATTGGTGGGTGATGAGGGACTCGAACCCCCGACCCTCTCGGTGTAAACGAGATGCTCTAGCCAACTGAGCTAATCACCCGTCGATTGATCTCTGTAATTCTAGCGTATTGGGGTATTTTTTTCAAGTATGGGAGAAGACTGGCGCTCCAGCTTCGCTTCCGCTTCTCCGCAAAGTCATGCTCGGAGCGAGCTCCTGCGCGTCACTTTGCTCCGCGACCTTCCAAAGGGTTCGCGTCGCTTTCAGCGCCGCACCCTGTGGAAGCTCAAAGCCCAACAGACCAAAACAAAAAGCCCAGCTTTCGCTGGACTCTTTGTTTTGGTGCGCGAGAGAAGACTTGAACTTCCACAGGGTTGCCCCCACTACCACCTCAAAGTAGCGCGTCTACCATTCCGCCACTCGCGCGAGAATAACCCCGTTATTTTACGGTTTTTTAAGAGAAAACTCAAGCCCTGCGGCGTCGGCGGTGATGATGCAAACGCTTGAAGAAAACCGATAAACCCAGGACAGCCACACCGGCCCACACCGTGTTAACTACTACAGATACGTAGGCGTGGTAGTGGATCTGGTAGAGGATGATCAACGCCGCGCCAATCACGTTGTCGAACTCGTACCACAACGTCTTGTTGGTCCAGCGGCCGCTATTTACCCTGTAAAATCCGAACAGCAGCAGTATGGAACCGGCAATCCCAAGAGCGTTGAATGCGAGCGTGGCGTGGCTCATGACCGGGGCATATGATCGTAAAGGTGTTGCAAAGAATAGGTGGAGCGCAGCTGCTGCTTGACGCTTTCCAGGCTAACGTTCATTTTAACGCCCGGGTTGAGCGTGTTGTAGGGGTCAAAAATTTGTTTAACCTTGGTGAACATGGCGTAAACTTCCGGTCCGTAGAGCTTCTCGAGATACGGGGCGCGCAAGCGGCCATCGCCGTTTTCGCCGCTAGTACTGCCGCCCAGGGAGATGACCAAATTATAATATTCGTCGATCAGGCGGAAGGCCCGCTGGCGGTCACCGACCTGTGAAAGATCAAGGAAAGGCTGAATGTGCAGGTTGCCATCACCAGCGTGCCCCCAAACGGCGGGCTGCACATGGTTACGTTCACACATCTGGTAGATGCCTTCGACATATTCCCGGAAACGCTCCGGCGGCACGACGCCGTCTTCGATGATCGGCAGCGCCCGCATGGCGCCATCGGTATGCGAGATAAACGTCGAGGATGCCTGGCGTACTTTCCAAAGCTGCTCCTGGCGGAGCGGCTCGGTCTCCATCTGTAGACTTGAAGCAGCGCGCTCCAAAATCTTGCGCGCCTTCTTGGCCAATTTCTTCTGAGAGCGTTCGCTGGCGTTGTCGAATTCCACGAACAGGACAACCTTGGGCAGCGGCCGCGGCGCAACATCTTTCAATAAGTTCGGGTTGATCTTGTCGACCATGGCCAGCAGATTGCCGTCGACCATCTCGATGGCGCTGGGCATTTCCGGCAGGTCGCGCAGGTCGAGGATGGCGTCCTGGACAGCGCCCAAATCGTCAAAACCGGCCATGAGCAGCGTAGTGATCGGGTTGTATTGTTCGGTTTCCAGTGTAATTTCGGTAATGATGCCGAGGGTCCCTTGCGAACCGACGAACAGCGGCGTCAGATCGAGCGAACCATCGCTGCGTTTGACGTCGTCCAGATAGTAGCCGGCCGAATTCTTGGTGACAGTCAGCGCCATTTTATCAAGCGCCTCTTTATTCTCTTCCAATAAGGCATCCATGGCACGGTAAATTTCGCCTTCGAAAGTAGCTAGGCCCAACTTTTTACTGAGGTCGCGTTTGCTGAGCCGGCCGGTCTCCATAACTTCGCCGTTGGCGAGCACAACGCGCAACGACTTCACAAAGTCGCGGCTTGAGCCGTACTTTACGCTCTTTTCGCCGCCGGCATTGTTGGCAATGGCGCCGCCGATGGTGGTGTATTCCAAGCCTGCCGGGTATGGCGGCAGGAAACGGTCATGAGTGTGCAGGGTCTGCTGGAGTTTGCCGTAATTGGTGCCGGGTTCGACCACGGCAATACCGCTCTTATCGTCGAGTTCCAGAATGCGGTGCATATGCGCCGGGAAAGCCAAAACAATACCGGCCCCGATTGCTCCGCCGGCTTGGTCGGTACCGGCTCCGCGAGGCGTAACCGGAATAACCCGGCCGCGTTCGGCCAGCTGCCAGGTAAAACGCGTCACCTTGCGGACATCATTTTCGCCGCGCGGGTATACAACAACCGCCGGCTGCAGTGTCAAAACACTGCCGTCCGTCGAAAAGTAGCGGCGGGCATCTGCCGATACCATAACTTCGCCGACCAAATGCTCTTGAAGGTAATGGGCTACCTTACTCATACCCCTCCGTACATCCCTGAGTCCTTAACGTGAGTGCATCCCACCTTGCATGCTCACATAATCATAGCACAACTGTTAGAAGCGAACTGTAATGAGGCTATTTCATGAAGAAGTAGGCGGCAGCGGCGGCCACAACCACCACGACAACAACGAAAACGATCATCATAGTCTTCTTCTTGCCGGGCATGCCAGCAGCTGCAGGTGCCGGTGCCGGAGGAGTGCTGTCGCCAGCAGGTGCCGGTGGCATAGCATCCGTAGGAGCCGGCGGCATAGCCGGTTGCTCAGGTGCCGGTGGCGTTGCTGGTGCTTGTGGGTTAGCGTTGTTGTTTGGTTCCATTACGTATACCCTCCTAAGGGAACATTGTTACAATGTTCGCATTATAGCATGAGCGGATCTAAAGTTGGCTACTCTTGTGTCTGTTCCGCGAATGCGTTACAATAACCCCTGTTATTCTTTCTGCGCGAGTGGCGGAATTGGTAGACGCGCTAGTTTCAGGTACTAGTGAGCTTAACACTCGTGGAGGTTCAAGTCCTCTCTCGCGCACCAAATCAAAGCACCAGGTGAAAGCCTGGTGTTTTTATTTCTCACGGCCCATTGCGCCCGCCCTTAAAAGAAGCTACGATGGCGTTGTATAAACATAAGCGGGGGAGATTCTATGAAAAAGCGCTTGCTATCGGGAATCCTGATAGCTGTTTTTGTGTGTGCCGCAGCCACACCTCGTGTTGGGGCGACAGGTCCTTCGAATTTCTGGCATGACCATACATATCTGCGTTCCTGTTCCTATGCAGGTGCTACACCGCCGAGTCCGCTTAACGCCGGCCTCTGTGCTCCCATCAAGGATTACGGCGCAGGCACACAGCTCACGATGTTGTGCTGGAAAGATGATTTCGGCACCAGGTGGTTCCTTGTCAAAATCAGTGACGGCACAGAGGGTTATGTAGATGAGCCTTCAGTCCACAACCAAACGACTGTCGACCACTGCGCATACGCCGGAAGCGTGACTAAAAAGGTCCTAGCGGCAGATTGGGCCTTATCAACTGTTAACCAGGTCAACTCCAGCTCCACGTTGGCAGCCCACTACCCTGGTGTGTATTGGCCAGCGCCCTACGCTTGGGCAAATATGTGCTACGTCTTTGCCCACTATGCCTGGTATACAGCTTTGCAGCGCGACCCGATATACGCACCCGGGGCAGGTTACGCCATAGATGTTTGGAACCATTATGTCAGCGAAGGCAAAGCTTACCAATATAGCCCTGCAACCGGCCAAATCCAACCGCCTCCTTATGGAGCGATGGTCTTCTGGTCTTATGTAACTGGCGGCATAAGCGAAGGACACGTTGGAATCGCAGTCGGTGGCGATCGCGTAGTCGACACGCACAGCGACGGCACCGCACAAATTACTTGGGAAAACTGGTTCGATCACAACCGTGCTGGCAACTACTTAGGATGGGTCCCGATAGAATCGGTTGATTACCGCTAACTTGCTAGATGCAGTGTAAGGCTACTCAAAAGACACTGAGCGAAAATCTGGTGTCTTGATACTACTCCGTAGGCGTGACCCACTCCTCCCGGATCATCCAATTGTCTACATCCGAAAATCGCCCGGCGTCAGTATTGATCGGCGTCTCATTTAAGCCGTACACCGCACCGCGAGTAATGTATAGGAAACGGGGCTGGTATATGGCCAAGGCCGGGGCGTCGGACTGCCAGGCTTGCAGGAACGGCTGGTATTTCACGGCGCGCAAGGCCGGGTCGAGCCGGGTACGGCCGGCTTCCAGCGAAGTATCGGCCGCGCCTGATTTATACTCCGAGAAGTTGAGCCGGGCGGCCGAGCGCAAGTCGATCTGCGAACTATGCCAATAGACATACACGTCGGGGTCGGCACCGATGGAGATCCCGTACAATAGCGCGTCGTAGGTATGCCGGCCGGGCGACGGCGCCTGCGACAGCACGGTGCGGAAATCGGCCTCGTTCTGAGCCACCAGCTTAACGTCCACCCCGGCCGCACGCCACTGCCTGGCGAGTTGGTTAGCCACCGAGCTGTACTCACTGCTGTCGAGGAAATAAAGACTAAAGCTGAGCGGCGTGCCATCTTTCGAGCGGATGCCGTCTTTCCCCATGACCCAGCCGGCTTGATCCAGCATGGCAGCCGCCCCGGCGTCACTATGCCCGGCCTGGTTGTACTTGGGGTCGTAGGCAATTTGGCCGCGGAGCAAGGCTTGCTGCACCGGTTTAGTAGGATACGGCAAACCAGCCACAATCGCCTTGGTGTCGGCGGCGCGCACCAGCGCCTGCCGGATTGTCGGATCAGCCAATACCCCTTCCTGGGTTCGGAAGAAAGTCATCACCGCAGCGCTGAGCGGCAGGTTATAGACACGCACAGCGCTATCGTTCTTTAACGCATCAGGCATCTGTGCCAGACCGGCCAGCGCCGTCAATTCCTGATGCTGGAAGCTTTTCACCATCTGGTCGGCATCGTTAAACGTCCGGATCACAAAACCGTTCAGTTTGGGCTTGCCGCCGTTGTAGCGGTCGAAGGCCTTCATAGCGATTTTTTCTTCGCGCTTGTCGGCAGAGCCGCCGGATAATTCCAGCGCCTGCCACTGGAACGGCCCGGCGCCAACCGGTTGGGTGGTGTTGAAAGAGACTGAACGCATGTTGGTCATCGATACACTTTTGAGGATGTGCTCGGGAACAATGCCGGTGGTCAGCGAATATGGGAACGATGCGAGCGGGTTGGGCAGTTTAAAGACAACGATGCGGTCATTAACCGCTGTCACGGTGATGCCCTGCCAGCTGTTGAACAGCGGCGATCGGGCGTCCGGATTCTGGATAACCTGGTAGGTGAAAACGACATCGCGGGCGGTCAGTTTTTGGCCGTCCTGCCAAACCAAACCGGGTTTGAGCCTGACGGTGTAGGTTGTGCCGGGGTCATCAACCGTCCAGCTCTCGGCCAGATCACCGGTGAGGCGGTTGTTGCGGTCGTAATTCACCAGGCCGGCAAAAATCAACCGGGACACGCTGGTGTCAGTCAGGCCGGTGGCATAAATTGGATTGGCGTTGGTGAAATTGCCCAGGACCCCTTCGGTAAAGGTGCCACCTGGCGCTGCCGCCAGTACTTGATAGTAACCGCTTAAGCCCCGGATCTGGGCCACCACCACGCCGATCAACAGGATCACCAATAACAACCAGGTCGAGACAAACCGCTTGACCACGCCCAACCGCTCCAGGCGTTTGAAAAAGTCATCCTCCAAACGTTGCTCTGCCTGCTGCCCGAGCTCCTCCACCTGCATTTTTTGCAGACGCAACTGGCGTCGGAAACGCAACTTAAACGCGCGCTGCCGCCTGAATTTGAGCTTCAGGGAGGTTCGGGGTTTTTTTAGTTTCGGTAATGCCATAGGCCGCTGGCCCCGGAGGCCGCTATGTTGTCAGTATCCCGACTAACAGTGAAGCAGAGAAAATCACAGCCGTGATAATCGTCAACTGGTAGATAGTCTTGTCAGTGCCGCGCCGCTCAGTGTTGATTTCACCGGCCGAACCAAGGCCCGCACCCAAGCTGGCGCCTCGAGTCTG
>DATJJV010000049.1:0-6576 GCA_035491975.1 Pristimantibacillus sp.
CGGGCGCGGTAGGTTTTGGAGGCCGCAGTTTCAGCCTTGGCCTCGGGCTTTTCGGCGGGCGCTGGCTTCAGCTCGGCAACCGCTACAGGTTCCGGTTTGGGCACAGGCTTGGGCTTGGGCGCGGGCCGCACAAAACCGTCAATCACCTTGCCATGGACGAACTGCTCGGCGATATGCTTCGGCACGACATGACTTTTGCCCAAAAAGGCGCCAGTCACAGCGTCGTAACGCTTGCCGTTTAGCTCAATGACGTTTTGACCCAAGGTTTTTGCCCTCTATCCTGGTTTTAAGCGTAAGGTTATTACGTATCTTACCGCGACCGCGCGAGCGGTGCAACTGCCAAGAACCTATTTCACTAGGTATCGTCGCGCATATCGCGGATAGGGTTGCGGCGCAGGTTGCGGATCAGCGGGAATGAGGTGCTCAGCATGCCGGCAGCCAAGGAAAGTCCGGTAAGTATTAGCAGATCCGGTACGTACAGCGCGTAGAGGTTAAAGCTCTTGTTGAGGTCTTGCGAGTTGTAGGCCAGAATGGCTTGGACGGTCGCTTCCGGGGACCAATGGTGATTGGCAACCATGGCCAGTGTCAGCCCGAACAGTATGGCGAACAGGCTGATTAGCAACGACAGGAAGATAGCGTAGGTCACGTAGATTTGGGCGATATCCATTTTTTTGGCGCCGATGGCCCGGAAGACGGCGGTTTCGCGGCGGCTGTCGGCAATCATCCGGCCGATGGTGCCCATCATGATAATAGTGGCGATACCGCTGACGACTAGAGCGGCAATCCGGAAGAACTTGCCAAAGCCGCGCTTAGCGCTTTCCAGAGCCAAGCTGTTGCTGCCGAATGCGCTGATGCTGAAAGGGTGCCCTTGTTTATTACAGATCTCGGCCGGATCCTGGCCAGCGCCGATTTTACCGTAGTCCAGATTGCAATTTTCTTTCTCGATAAAGCGGCGGGCTTGGTCGGCTGTGCCAAATTCGGCGTAGTAGCCCGGAACGCCGCCGAAGACGGTTTGCTGGTTAAACAGTTTGCCGATGAGCGGGTTGGCGGTCAGTTGGTCGTAGGGCATGTACCAGCCATTACCGAGCGACGAACTGACCAGGGAGCGGATAATTTGCCCTACGCCGAAGGCTGGGCCACCGTAGTCGGGATCGGGCACGATGCCGACAATCCGGAATGTGAAGGTTGCCTGAGCTGCCGGTTCAGCGCCGAACATTTCATCAAACTGGCGCTGTTTGTCGGCGAGGGTTTTCTCTTCTTTGCTGCGGACGTCGCGGCTGACCGGCACGCTGCCGCAAGGCGTGGCTGGCAGGCCGTAGATGAGTTCCGGTTTCTGGTAGCCCTTCTTGTTCTTGTTGAGTTCGATCTCCTGGGCGGTCGAGACAGCCTGGCTAACGAGATTGGCGGAAGTCGAGTTGCGGTAGCAGACCGAAAAATGCACCTGAGGCGCTTTGGCGCGGAGCTCTTTGGTGCGCGCCAGCCGTTCGCTGCTGGTGGCCGAGGCCGGCAAGGCTTTGAGGCCTAGGATCTGTTCGGCAGCGCTGTTGGGCACGATGATTGGGATACTGTCGTCCTGGCCGGTTCCCAAGTTCTGTCCAGGTAAGATGAACGGCTGCAGTAAGCCGCCGCTCATGGCTGACCATGATGTCACGAACGAGTCGGTGCCGCTCGGCGGACCATTTTTGCCGGTACTATTTTGATCGAACGATTCCTTACCGTCTTTGAGTACCTGCAGGCTGGCTCCGCCTAGATCGTATGATATTTGCCGGCTCTCGTAGATGGCCGTCGACTGGTACGGCTTGGCAACAGCAGCTAGAGAGGCTTGGTCGGGTAACGGATGAGTAGCCATGTATTCCTGCACTGCCTGCTTAGCGGCTGCGTGCGAAGGGTTGAGCGTAGACTGTTTTTGGCCGCCGGGAGTGTCGTATTGAATGATCGGGCCTGGGTCTGAGGTGGCGTCATAACTGATGCCGAGCTGTTTAGCGGCGGCTTTTTTGCGGGCAATGGTGTCTTTTTGGATGGCGATGGCGCGGTCGGTCACTGATTTGTCGGACATGAAGTTAAAAGCGGCTTGCGGGTAGGCCTGGGCGATGTAGCGGCTGCCCAATCCCTCTTTGCTGAAGCTGCCAATACTGCCAATAACACCGTGGGCTACCATCGAGGCAGCCGCTAAGCCGCTAAACAGCAGGCCGGAGATGACAATGGTGACTGTCAGGCGGATCTTGCGGGTTCGCAGTTTTGTGAGCGCCAGTGTGGTGGCTTCGCGCAGACGGATCATGAGTCGAGCCTTCCGTCTTTCAGTACTACTTCGCGGTCGGCGTGGGCCGCGACCTTGGGGTCGTGGGTTACGACGATCACTGTGGTGCCGAATTCGTTGCGGACTTTCTCAAATAATTCCACAATCGCCTGGCCGTTGGCGCTATCGAGGTTGCCGGTCGGTTCGTCGGCCAGAATCAGTTTGGGCTTGTTCAAGAGTGCCCGGGCAATCGCGGCTCGCTGCATCTGGCCGCCGGATAGCTCTTTGGGCAGGTGCATCAGCCGGTCGCCTAAACCGACGGCGCCAGCCAGTTTTTCAGCCTCTGCGTCTCTGGCCTTGCGGTCGGAACGGGCGAAGATGCCAGGCACGATCAGGTTGGTTTTGAGGTTCAAAAACGGTTGCAAGTAGAAAAACTGGAAGACAAAGCCGATGGCTTGGCCGCGGAATTCGGATAATTTACGGTCGCTGAGTTTGGTCAAGTCGCGGCCGTCGATGACGATGCTGCCGCCGGACGGTTTGTCCAGTCCGCCAATCAGCTGCAGCAGCGTACTCTTCCCGCTGCCGCTCGGCCCGGTAAAGGCCACAAATTCCCCTTCGCGGATCTCGACAGATACATCATGCAAAGCGGCAACCTGTTGCTTGCCAACTTTGTAGGTTTTACTGAGATGTTCGGCCTTCACCAGAACCGGTCCGGTCGCAACCCGGCGAGCCGCCCGTGCCGGACGGCCGCTGGCCGCCTCTTGAAGTGCGGCGACTGCCGCCTCGATGTCGCCATCGAAAGCCTTCAGAAAAGTCTGGGCGCGTCGGTGGTGGGCGGCATCGGTCATGGCATCATATTATGGTCATGCTTACGGGCAATGTTCAAGCGGTTTACAAAAGTTCATGATGATTTAACAACGGCGAAGCTTGCCCTAACGTGGTATATTTACTGATTGCAATATTGGAATATAATTAAGTACGAATAGCCTATGGATTTTTTTGATCCCCAAAAACAAAAACGCCACGCCATACGCCTCGCAGTAGGATACGCCTTGCTCGGTGTGGTGCTGGTGCTGGCGACTACTATCCTGCTCTACCAGGCCTATGGCTTCGGGCTGGATAAAGATGGCCGAGTGATCCAGAACGGCTTGATTTTTGTGTCATCCCACCCCAGCGGAGCGGCAATCTACATCAACGGCAAAAAGTTTAAAGACACCACCAACACCCGCATGAACCTGCCATCTGGTCAGTATGTAATGGAGCTGAAGCGCGACGGCTACCGCGACTGGAAGCGGGTGGTGACCTCGGAGGGCGGCACCGTCGAGCGTTTTGATTATCCGTTCCTCTTCCCCTCCAGCTTGCAAACTACGGAGGTGAAGCAATATTCGCTTGCGCCGGCCTTCAGTGCCCAAAGTGTGGACCGCCGCTGGCTGTTGGTCTCGACAGCCGAGCCAAACAAATTTGACCTCTACGATTTGAGCCAAAAGAAAGTGTCGGCTTCAGCCTTGGTTCTCTCGCCCGAAGTCCTGGCCGCCGGCACCACCACGACCGGCTGGCAGTTGGTGGAGTGGGCCAAGGATAACAAGCACGCCCTGCTGAGGCGTAGCTTCGACAAGGCCGGTACGCCGGGCAGCGAATACATTCTGGTTGACCGCGAGAATCCGGACCAATCGCAAAACCTGAGTGTTGTTCTCGGTTTCACGCCTACTGCCATTGAGCTGAAGAGCCAGACGTACGACCAGTATTATCTGTACGACCAAGCGAGTTCCCAGGTGTTCACCGCCAGCCTCAAGCAGCCGACGCCGCAGCCGTACATCACCGGCGCGCTCGGATTTACCAGTGAGGGTGATGTGGTGGTGTATGCCACGGCCGAGGGTGCCGAGCCCGGCAAAGTCCTGATTCGTATCAAGGAGAAAGACAGCCAGCCGTTTACCGTCCGACAGGTGGCTGCCAACACGAACTACCTGTACGACCTGGCTGTATACGAGAACAATCTCTATCTGGCGGCCGGCGCAGCTAGCGAGAATAAGGTGTTTGTGTATAAGGATCCGATCGGCATGTTCAAACGCAGTCCGGCCGACCCGTTGATCCCGGTACAGATCCTAAAAGTCACCGCGCCTACTTACGTTTCTTTCTCGGCCAATAAAGAGATTGCCCTGGCGGAAAGTGCCAACCAGTTCTCGGTCTATGACGCCGAAACCAAACATGCCTATACCTATCAGACGGCGCAGCCGTTGGACGCGCCGCAGTCTCATGCTACCTGGATGGACGGCATGCATTTGACCTTCACGAGCGGAGGCAGGCTGACGGTGCTCGACTTTGACGGAGCCAATGTGCAACAACTCGAAGCGGCCAGCCCGAACCTCTTGCCAGCCTTTGATAATAATTATCACTACGTCTATGTGCTCTCGCCCGGCAATGCGTTAACGGGCACGGCGCTGATGACGCCGGCTGATTTGTAGAGACATCTGCATCCGGCCAGGAGGGCGAGGGCTCACTTTAATCAAATGGATTGAGCCAGTGCCAGAGGCGCGTGGCGGCCGAGGGTCCATTGTCCGGCAGTTCTTGGGTTTGCAGGGCTTCGGATGGTTGGGCGGCAGCGCTGTTGGCGGCCGGGTCGGGACTCACCTGCTCGGCCCAGACGGCCAACCGGTGTTTTGTGCTGCCCGGCGGGTCGCAGGTTATCAGTGTGGCGGTGGCTGTTTTGTCCTGGACCGGCCCTAGGATCCAGGTCTCGTCGGGGTTAACCACTTTTTTGGTGTAGACCTTGTAGGTGTAGACTTTGCCGCCGTACGTCAGGTAGAACACATCACCCGGCTCCAATGTGTGCAGGAGCACGAACGCGAACTTGTATTTGCCTTTATTTAAGATGTTGTTACTGGAGTGGCCGAAGATGGCGACGTTGCCGTTTTGTCCGGGTGTCGCGGTAGTGGGATAGTGGAAAACACCGTCTTCCAGGGCCTTTTGGACTTCACCCTCGTCCAACGACTGGCCGGTGTAGTCGACCGGCAGCTGGGCGTTGAGTTTGGGGATAATCAGCTCTGGCGTGCTGTCCGGCGCCGGTGCATTGGGATCCAGGATGATCGGGGTGGCAGCGGCGCTGCCCGGCCGGATAAACGGGACTACTACCAGCTCGTTGAACAGACCGAAGAGCGCGATGAGCAGGGCCAGGGCCCCCAGGCCTAGTCCAAAAGCCAGTGATTGCAGATGCTGCTTCGCTTTGAGTTGGGCGGTGTGGCTGGTGTGCAGCCGTTTGAGTGCGCGCCTTTTAACGGCAGCGGCGCCATGCCGGTCGGGCTGTCCGTGTGCGGCGCCCGGCTCTTCGTGGACGAAAACGCGCGGTTTCGGCGGCTCTGGCGCATGGCTGGCGACCGGCTTGGCCTGTTCGCGGCTCTGGGCGTTGGCGCGGTAGAATTCTTGCCAGACCTCGTGCTTTTCCCCATCCGGCAGTTGGGTGTAGTAGTTGTGCCAAGCGGTCTGGATCTCGGCCATCGAACGGCCGGAAGTGGTTAGCCGGTGCATGAACTCCTGGTGTTTGGAGCGCGGCACCTGTAACTGTTCGACTTCCTGCTGTTCCTTTTTGGCACTTGGCTCGCTTGAGTACATCGCGTCAATCTTGTGGCGGATCATTTCTACCGCTGGATTGTCGGAATGGGAGAGCGGTTTCAGCTTATCCCTGTCGGCACGCGGCAGCAGATAGTCGTTATCGGCTTCGTTGCCGGACAATTCATCTGGAAAGAGTGGGTTCATGAATAATCGCTAATGCTCGCTTTATCTCTCTGATTATAGCCTAAAGACTGAAATCTGCGGTACCTGAAGAAGTAGAAGCAAGCTCCTACTTCTTCCGTGCCTCAGTTATATTCTCCGGATATAACCCTCGGTACTCAGGAAGAGAAAGCAGGCTTTCTCTTCCTTCCGTGCCTCAGTTATAGTACAATCCCCTGTTGTAAGCCTAGCTTTGTTAGGACTTTAAGAATTGCTCCGGCAATTTTTGGGCGGGTGGCGGAACTGGTAGACGCGCTGGACTCAAAATCCTGTGAACTTACGTTCGTGAGGGTTCGATTCCCTCCTCGCCCACCAAAAGAAAAAGGCCTCTTTCGGAGGCCTTTTTCTTTTGGCCGTCAAGTTCGGGGTCGAACCCGGTTTGTCGTTCCTATGGAAATCAAAGACGAACCGGCGTGAAGCTATATTCCCTCCTCGCCCACCATACTACAAATTCTCCAAAATTTCTTTCGCTGCCCGTATGCCCGATTCGTACGCCCCGTGCACCGTTGATCCATTGTCTTCGCTTGTAGCTTCGCCCGCCCAAAAGAGCGTGCGGCCGGTCGGCTGTCCTAGGG